>NZ_JAGXGF010000230.1 GCF_024636815.1 Marivirga sp. | reverse complement strand
TTTTCCCCTTTCCGCCTATAAACAGCGATTTTCTTCCTAAAAACCCCTTGCAATAGCCTGCTATTGTTTCAGAATTTTTAGTTGAAACTCACTATTTATAGACGTTCTGAATCCTAAATAAGAATCGAACTCAGGTTATTAAGTAAACTTACATCATCAATTTAAATCTAGTTTGATTTTATTTCAATTAAGCAATCTGTTAGAATAGACCGTCATCCCTTTGTAGAAAGGGATCTGTTGATTTTAACCTTTGGTTAAAATTTTAGAAAGGCAAGAAATAAAACAGACTGAAAGAATCCTTTGGCTAAATTCTTAAACCTAAAAGATAATTGAAAGTTGTTTCAATATTACAAGATTCCTTCCTGCGAAGGGATAGCCTGTCCCGTATTTTAATCGGGAACGCACAGAACACATAAGCTGCGATTCTATAATCCTTAATTATTTAAAACAACAAAAAAAGGCTGGAATGAATCATCCCAGCCTTTATAGTTTCAATTTAAACTTCCAATTTACATTGATTCTATTTTGTTGTCAACAGGATTACCATCCTCATCAACTTTCACAACTTGCTTGATGTTAAGTGCTTTTACACCTTCAAGTTGAGTTTCAGCATCGCCTACGATGATATAATTCATTTGATCAACATTGATATATTGATCCATGATTTTCTTCATATCCTCTACAGTATAGCCTTTCAATTTTTCTTGATTTTTCTTAATGAAATCTTTTGGTAAACCATATGAAGATATCTGCTGTAACACACTTAGTTTTTGTCCTAAGGTTTCATATTCTCTAGCCTCTTTTCGGATTAATGCAGTTCTTGCTTTTTCTAATTCGGCTGAATCATAATTTTGCTTGTAATCCTCTATTACTTCTTTAAAAGTAGCAACTGATTGAGCTGTAGTGTTTGTTTTAACACTTGAATATGCCGCAAAAGGTGCTTTTAGAGTACTAGAACTAATATTTGAGTAAGCTCCATAAGTATAACCTTTTTCTTCTCTTAATACTTGAAAAAGCTTTCCTCCTGAATTTCCTCCTAAACCATAATTAGCAACAGTTAATGGATAATAATCAGGATGACTTCTTTCCACTGCTAATCTCTGCATTCTGATTACAGATTGTTTAGCATTAGGGAAATTAGCAAAATAGATTTTACCTTCCTCATCCACAGCTTTCATTTCATAATCAGGGAATGTTACTTCCTTAGCTTCCCATTTTTCATTTAATCCTGAAAACGCTTTTTTAACTTGGTCTTGAGTTACGCTTCCAGCAATTTGCATACTTGCCACACTAGGTGAGAAATTCTTTTCATAATAGGCTTTCAAATCATCCATCATGATAGATTCCACTGATTCTACAGTACCACTCAATGGCTTTGCAAAAATGTGATCTTCACCGTAAGTGATTTTGTTAGCTACAGTTCCTGCAATTGCATTAGGATTAGCATTTCTTTGCTTGATATTATTAATTTGAGCCTTTTGCAATCTATCAAATTCTTCCATATCCCAACGAGGCTCTAACATCATTTCTTCAATTATGGCTACTGTCTCATTAAAATAACGAGCTAAGCAATTACCATAAATTACGATTTCCTCATTTCCAGTGTACATTCCAATATTGGCACCAATCTGACCAATTGCATCTTCCAATTCTTCAGGAGTTTTGTTTTTAGTTCCTTCCTGCATGATATCAGTAAATAAATTTGCAACACCTGATTTGTTAGGATCATCTAATAATCCACCACCTTTTAATCTGATGCTGAAATTCACTAATGGCAATTCATTATTTTGGATACCTAAAATCTCCATACCATTTGCCAATTTAGCTTCATAAATTGTTGGAGGCGTAATTAAAGGCATGTCACCTAATTCTGGCTCTTTGCTTCTGTCAATTTCACTAGGTGTTTTTTCATACTCAGCGTCTTTGTCTAAATCTGCCATAGAAGCATCATCCATTGGCTTTACTTCCTCTATTTTAACAGTTGCTTTTTCAGAACCTTCAACAATTAAATCCAATTGTTCTTTTGGTACAAAACTAGTAATCACTGCAGGTTTATCTTTAATATATTCATTATAAACACGCATAACATCTTCTTTCTCAACAGCTAAGATATTATTGATGTCTTCCGTAATATATCCAGGATCACCCTTAAATTCATTGTAGTTACTCAATTGAAAGGCCTTTCCTAAGATACTTGAGATACCATTATAAAAGCTGGTTTCCTGTCTTGCTTTAATTCTTTGCAAGTCTTTTTCTGAGAATCCATCCTTTTCAAATTCAGCGAATGCTTCTTGAACTGCTGCATATACTGAGTCTAAGTCTACTCCATCTTTAGCGCGAATTCCAATATTAAATTCACCAGCTAGCTCACTTGAACTGTTATAAGCAAATACGCTTGGAGCATATTCCGTTTCTTCCACTAACTTTTTGTATAAAACAGCTCTTTTACCTTGACTTAAAATCTCAGCTAAAGCAGATAATGCCCATGAATCAGGATGGTATTCTTCCACAGTTGGAAATACTAATCTTAAATCAGGAACTTTAGCATAATCATCTTCATGATAAAGCTTTTTCGTTGCTTCCAATGTTACTGGTTTTGGAGACATTACCTCATCATTTCCTCTTGATTCTATCTCTCCAAAATATTTTTCTATCCAAGCTTTCACTTGCTCTTTATCATAATCACCTGCTACAACTATTGTAGCATTATTGGGCCCATACCAGTTATTATAAAATTCCTTTACATCACCTAAAGTAGCCGCTTGTAAATCTTCCAATTCACCAATTACTTCCCAGTTATATGGGTGGCCTTCAGGATATAAAGCTTTTTTAATTACATAACTTCTGTGACCGTAAGGCTGATTGTCCACTCTTTGTCTTTTTTCATTCTGAACAACAGGTTTTTCGTCCTCTAAATCTTTTTTGGTTACCGCATTAATGAAAAAACCCATTCTATCAGCTTCCATCCATAAAATTCTTTCCAATGCATCCTTAGGAACAACTTCATAATAAACTGTACCGTCAGTCCAGGTACCACCGTTAAAAGTTCCTCCTAAATCATTAATGTTTTTAAAGAATGCGCCTTCTTCAACATTTTCTGATTTTTGGAACAACATATGCTCAAAAAAGTGAGCAAAACCAGTTCTTCCAGGTTTTTCACGACTTGAACCTACATGCATTTGTATGGCAACTGCTGCAATAGGATCTGATTTATCCTCGTGAAGAACCACCTCCAAGCCATTTGGAAGTACGTATTTTTCATAATCAATGGACAATTCTGCTTTATCGTCCGACTTTTCGCTTGGTTGACAAGCCGCCATTATACCAATAAAAAGGATTAATGACCAAGTTGATAATTTTCTCATATTAACTATTAAGTTTTAATTTGGTAGTTAATTAAGATATTTTTAAACTAAAAACCGAATTGATACTATATCAACGGAAAAGAAAACGGTTAAATGGTATTAAATGGAAAGCAAAAAACAAATCACATATTCATAAAAATTAAATTTTATTATTAAAATATGCATCTTCATGACAATTTCATGCCAGTCAATTAACTTTGTGGAATGCCAACATTAGATTTAACGAAAATCAACTTACCCATAGTTGATATCCTACCAGAAGTAATCCAAAAAGTAAAAAACGAACAAAACCTGATCCTTAATGCTGAGGCTGGAGCGGGAAAAAGTACCATTATTCCTTTAGCCCTTTTAGAAATTCTAAAGGATAAAGGACAAAAGATTATCATGCTGGAGCCGAGACGATTAGCAGCTAAATCCATTGCCCAAAGAATGTCTCAATTATTAGGAGAGGAAGTCGGAAATACCGTTGGCTATAGAATTCGATTTGAAACTAGAATATCTAATGAAACCATCATTGAAGTGGTCACAGAAGGCATTTTAAATAAAATGATGGATAGTGATCCGGATTTAAAGGATGTGGCCATTATTATTTTTGATGAGTTTCATGAACGCAGTATACACGCAGATGTGGCATTGGCTTTAGCCCGTTTCACACAACAAAACTCAAGACCTGATCTGAAATTATTGATTATGTCTGCAACTTTAAACCAGGAACTGTTGTCAAAGGCACTAAATGCCAAGGTTGTAGCAAGCAAAGGAAGGCAATTTCCAGTTGATATTGTTTATGCTGGAAATGTAGATCAAAGATTACTAGCTGAATTGACAGCAGAGCAAGTAAAGAAATCTTTAAAGGAGGATGAAGGTGATATTTTGGTCTTTTTACCTGGTCAAGGTGAAATTTTAGCCATTCAGGATTTACTGAGAAAATCAAAAGTGAAAGCAGAAATTTACCCACTTTATGGTCAACTGGCTTGGCATAAACAATGGGCGGCTATACAACCCCACCCACAAGGGAAAAGAAAAATTGTTTTGGCTACATCCATAGCAGAAACCAGTTTAACGATTGAAGGCATAAAAGTAGTGATCGATACCGGTTTGAAAAAGAATTCCATTTTCGATCCCAACACCGCTTTAAATAGTTTAAAAACTCAATCCATTTCACAAGATGAAGCTACTCAAAGAGCAGGAAGAGCAGGCAGATTAGCAGCGGGAAAATGTTATAGAATGTGGACAGAAGCTGATCAAAAGATAAAACCAAGTCACCGATTAGCTGAAATTCTACATGCTGATTTGGCAAACCTAAAACTTGATTTGGCCGCAAGAAATATTGAGGAAAGTAAGAGATTATTTTGGCTGACACCTCCCCCATTAGATAAGCTGATTTATGCCGAAAATTTGCTAATTGATCTTGAAGCAATAAACGAAAACAAAACTATTACTGAAATAGGTAAGCAAATGCACCAATTGCCCTGCCATCCGCGCTTGGCTCACATGCTGGTGAAATCTACCGAAAACCTATCCTTAGCCATTGATTTGGCTTCTATTCTGGAAGAAAAAGATCCATTATATAAAAAAGCTGGCGCAGATATAAGTGAAAGGATTCAATTATTACGAACCTTAAGAAATGAAAAAAGATTAGGGAGAAATTTTAAGAAAATTGAGAAAATTGCTCAATCCTACCGAGCACTTTTTAAAATAGAGGAAGAAAATAAGGAAGTGGACCCTTATGCTATAGGATTTTTATTGGCGATGGCCTATCCTGATAGAATAGCATCAGCAAAAAGAGGGAATAATGCACAATTTCAATTATCTAATGGAAGCATAGCCGCTATAGGTCATAAAGATGAATTGGCAAATGAAAGCTGGCTGACCGTTGCTAATATGGATGCACGCAGTGGAATGGGTAAAATATTTTTAGCTGCACCTTTAAATCCTAAAGATCTCATGCCCTTAGTCAAAAACAGGAGGAATGTTCAATGGGATTTTGAAGATGATGAATTTATAGTCAGTAATGATTTAAGTATAGGGAACATCACATTAAAAAGAGAGGAATTAGATGATGAACCTAATCCACAAGAAAAAAGGAAAGCCATTATTAAAGCAATTCAGCTCCACTATGAAGAAATATTAAAAGCTGATGATAAATTTTTCAACTATCTAGAGCAATTAAAAAACCAGAAAGGTGATGTAGAATATGCAGAGATTAATTTAGCTTTTCTGGGAATTACTGCAGAAAAATGGCTACCTGAAGCTATAGAAAATGAAGAAGATATCTTTAGGAGTCTTCAGAATATATCCCTTAAAGCTATTCTTCAAAATTTAATTTAGGCTTGATTTTTAAAATTACCGTCCGATTTCCAGACAAAAGCACAAAGATTTCTTTGGTCTGACCGATAATATTAGAAATGACCTTTTAGCGATTAGACGTATAAACCGTCCGCAAAAAAATTATTTGCAATCTTGAGACAAGATTGTAAAGTTAGGCTTATTCTTCATCATCAGAATTAAGAGGGAAATGGGTAAAATTCTCAAATAAACTATCTTCCTCAAAGATGGTTTTAATTTCAAAACTTACAGGATTGATATTATCTATTTGAAAATATGCAGTATCGGTTGTTTGCCAAACAAAAACTACTGTATCAATTGCTGTTTCAGGCGTAAGAGTGCGAGGTACGAACCAAAAGCCTTTTAGCGTGTCAGTTATGCTTCCACATGTATCTGCAGGGTTTATATAGAATAGCGAATCTTTATCGTTGGTAGCAGAAGTGAAATTAAAAATCAATTGTCTGGGGATTTCGCAAGAATCGAAGCTTACAGCTTCATTAAAAAGGATTCTTTCTTCTAACAACCATCTTTTAGCTTCTTGATTGGACAATAATCTTTGCACCTCTGCTCTTCTAAAGGCTTCAAAAGTAGGCTCATCCGGTAGGCAAGAAAAAAGAAATAAAATAATGATAAGTGGAAACAAAAATTTCTTCATTGGGCAAATATAATATTTAAATACTCCATGAATTAAAAATTGTGCCAAGATTTAATAAAAAACTAATCATACAATAGTTAATAATTCTCAAGTACCTAATTCTAGATTGGTCATAGGCTAGAAAAATCGAAAATAACATATATATAAATGTAAAGTCTTCGATTTAGAACTTATTATTTATAACAGCTTGTGTTCTGTAAGATAAAAATATTAAAGATTAATCTATCAAAATTCATATATAAGAATTTTAACTACTGAAATTTCACCAGGTTTTCAAGCAGTAGCTTGTAAGTTTAAGAACCTATACGTTTGTAAAAAAAACAGATAAGTACATAAATAAGCTTACAAAGCATTCTTAAACTTCTTTTACGTATTAGTCGTTTCGATAAATAAGATGTATTATTCGATAAAAATATGTTTTTTGAGGACTAAATTAAATAAGTATGTTTGTATGATGTTTAAATCAGAAGGCTATATAACCTATTTATTTTTAATACTATTTACTGTATTACTAAATTTAGTAAGCTTCAATAAAGGGTATTCACAATGTTCTGCGTTAACAAATAATGTAACCATTGATTTCCAAACCACCGGTCAATGTGCACCCGTTGAAGTAACTAGTTTTGATATAACCTATAAATTTTCAATTCCACAAAATATTAATGATATTGAAATTGTTATTGAATGGGATGATCCTGGAAATAGTACTACATCTTTTACTGTAGCAAATGGTGGCTTAACAGTTTCAAATGGAGACAGAGATTTTCAAGCAGTAGGCTCATTCCCCTATCCTACAAATGAATCTTGTAGATTTGAACCTTTTGCAATTATCAGTGTAGATGGAACCATATGTGCAGGATCTATCCAGCCTCAAACGGTTAATAGTTGGAGTGCAGATAATGATTTCGGGGGTATTATCGCAATTAATCCTGACGAGTTCAATGTTTGTGAGGGTGATGGTTTTACTAATATTAGATTTGCAGACAATTCTACGTTTAACTGTAACATTAATGTAGAGCCAGATGATCCTAATAGACAACCTCGGTATGTTCAATTTATTTATGGTACGAACCATAATGCAGCTCAAGGTATAAAAAATCTAACCTTAAATAATGGCGGTGTTGTCAATCTAACTGATGGCGCTGGTTCGTTAAACGGAACAACGACTATAAACACCATGACCGGAACCTATTTCGGACCAGTTGAGGAAGTTCCTTTCCCAGCCGATAATCCAATATCCGAAACTTTTCCTTTTAACTTGGCAGACAACCCTTCAAATGTAGAAAACGATTATTTTGAAGTAACAATGGTTAATTGGAATACTTGTAATCCTTACAATGGTAATGCCGCTAGTCCAAATTATGGTGACGCCATTATGGAAACTGCGAGGATTTTAATTGTCGGTGATCCCACCACTACATTAGAATTCCGAAACCAAAACAACACCATTACTTCTAACTTTTGCCCGGGAGATGAAATCAGATTAAGACAAAATGGAGCTACCACAGGAGGTACCGGTAACTTTGAGTATAGATGGGAAGTTTTTGACGGTAACAATGATGCTGAGGCCTTAATTTATTCTAGAAATTTCAATGCAAATATAAATGCACAAATCCCCCCTGCCACAACAAACGGTTTTTCTGGTGGGGATAAATTAGTAAGGCTTTATATTGAAGATCAAGATGCTACAGGTACATGTATCAATACAATCGATGAGCTAATCACTATAACTTCCGCACCAACAGCCATAATAGATTATGATTTTGAAGGAAATCTAGGTACTAATAATTCATCGGAAATATGTATAAATGATTTCACAACCAGTACATTAGAATTGAACTCAGGAAATACAGTTGATAATTCTGGAAATGGTTTTAGTTTAGAATGGCAATTATTTCGAAGGAGAACCACAGTGGGTTCTATTCCTGCAAACCCCGACAGCACATTTTCTTCAACTAATAATAGTATAACATTAAACTTAACTAAACCAGGTATTTATCGTGCCAGATTGATTTCAGAAGATAATGTTACGGCTTGTTCAACTTTTGATGATTATACATTTACAATCTATGATCAACCAATTGCTGATTTCACAGCAAATGAAATTTGCGAAGGAAATGATACTGAGTTTGATCCCGGTAACTCAAATATTCCCATTGTTATTAATGGAGATGATATTAATACCTATGAATGGGATTTTGATTATGATGGGGTTACATTTAATGTCGATTTAACAAGAAATAACAACAATACATTTGATTATAATTTAGGTGTTGCTGGTACTTATGATGTAGCACTTAGGGTAAATTCAACTAATGGCTGTGAAAGTGTCATAAACACTGAAACAATAAATGTTCTATATAATCCCAATTCAGACCTTGAAGCTTCTTACACTAATGACTACGAAGGAAAATTAGCTGGAGATATATATAATGGAGATCCAATTTGCCCAGGAACACTTTTAACTTTTACAAATATCACTGATGAATCAATGAATGATATCTCTGTAAATCCGGTTGATTATCAATTACAAATTGATAGCCTAGGAAATACCGTTTATCGTTCTATTGGGGCTCCGGGTGAGGCAAATGAATCAGTTTCACCAAACATTTTCTTTAACAATACAGGCTCAAATGCAACTTACACCATTCAATTAGTCGCGAATGGAGATAATGGGTGCGATATCTTAAGTACTCCTATCGTAGTGACAGTCTTACCTGGAGATGGTTCCGGATTTAACGTTTTTGATGAATCAACTTATACGAATGCTTACGATCCTTTAATTGATTACTGTTCTCCTACAGAATTTTATTTTCAAATTGACAATCCAACCAATAATCTGTTGGATCCTGGAGATTCTTTGGTTTGGGAAGTTTTTGATGGCTCTACCCTATTAGGTGGAGACACAACTGAATTTGGAAACCCAGATTATGATAAATTCACTTTTGAATTTTTCAATAATTACCCAAGTATAGCAGCAATAAATTATACAGTAATTTTACAACCTTATGTAGATGGGGTTTGCATAAACAATTCTCAACGAACTGTTAGAGTTCTTCCAAAACCCACTTCAGAGTTTATGCCCATTGACACGTTAGTAACCTGTGATTCAGTCACCTATTATTTTGAAGCCGTTCAACCTGGCTTATTGGTTTATGATTGGCAAGTTCAGCCTATTGCTGATACAATTAAAACTCAAAACGATGGGGTTGATTTTTGGGTGAGTTATGCTCGACCAGATATTGGTGACCCGGATGTAAATGTTGAAGTAAGATTACAAACAGAAAACCCTTTTAATTGCCAAAGTGATTTATCAGATCCTTTTAATGATATAATTTTACCAAAAGAGGATATTGATATAGAACTGGATACCATTGGGAATGAATTCTGTGCTCCTACCACTTTTGGATTTGTAAATAGAACTACTGATCCCGTTCCAGCCGATACTAAATGGGAATTAGTTATATCAAACTTAGACGATGGTTCCACTACTATTATTGATGGAAATACCTTAACTGGAAATGAGGATTTTAGTGCAGAAAATCCAGCAGATATATTTGAATATGAATTTACAGATTCAGCAAATTATGAAATAAGATTGAATGCATTATTGCCAAGCACTTGTGATGTAGCCTCTGATCCGTCTATAAGCCTCACAGTTGGAGAAACGCCAGAGATAGGCTTTAGAACAAATATTACCCAGGGTTGCGGACCTTTGGATGTTACAATTATTGACGAATCAAGTACTTTACCTTCAGGTAGAAATTTTAATCTTTCTTTGGAAGTAAAAAAACCAAATGGTGATTTAGTTTTTAATACCGGGCCGATTGTTAAAGGCCCATCTGATCCAAACGGATACAATAACTTCTCAATTCCTGCCTTGGAAAATACAGAAGCTCCCTTTATTGATTATGAAGTAACTATAATAGGCGAAACTTTTGCTGGATGTTCAAAAGATTCCACCGTAATAGTTAGGGTTTATCAGGAGCCTGAAATTGATTTTGAAGTTACTTCTACAAACCCTGCTTGCCAGCAAGATTATAATTTTACATTTGATTTTACCTCTATTAATGTTCCTACAGGAACTGAGTTCACTTGGAATTGGGGAGATGGATCTAGTCTTATAACAGATCAAGATACCGCTGTACATCATGAATATAGTAATCGTGCAAGTTTTTTTGGTAATGACACCTATACTATTACTTTAACAGCTCAAACTCCTGACAATTGTAGCATAAGTGCCTCTGAAATTATTGACCTATATCCACGGTTACAAGCACAATTTAATGCAAGTACTGATCAAGGTTGTGATCCACTCAATGTTACTTTCACTAGTTCTTCCTTAGGAACTAACATTAATGATGGACATGAATATTTTAAAAGACTACAAGGAGAAACTGCATGGAATACCTTTGCATCTACTGTGGCTTCCAATGGGACAGTAACTGAACTTTTAGAGAATAACACGGCCTCTACAGAAATTTGGGAAATACTATATATTGTTCAAGGTCAAGGAGGTTGTCGTGACACAGCTGATGTTAAGGAAATCACTGTATTTCCCGCATTTTCAACACCAAATATCACAGGTCCTGATGAAGTATGCAGCTTTCAACAAGAAGTAGTCTACAGTATTCCTCATACAATGGGCTCAACTTACAATTGGCAATTACCATCTGGGGCATTTATTAGTGATATAAATACCAATGGAAATCAAATTAAAATTAATTTCAGTTCTTTTTCAGGAGATGTTAAAGTAACTGAAGTAAATGATAATGGTTGTTTAGGAGAACCTAGTGTTTTATCAGTCACTGTGCTTACGGGTCCTTCAGTTACCCTAAGCCTAAATGGTCCAAATACAATATGTCCGGGCGATGAAACCAGTCTGATATTTGATTTGCAGGGTGAAGGATCCCAAGGCTTCGATGTAGTTTATAGTGATGGTATTGAAAACGATACCTTGGAAAATATTAATGATGGCCATATTGAAACCATAACCCCTACCCAATCTCGAAATTATTTTGTATTAGATGTGATTGACAGGCAGTATCCTAATTGTAATGCTGCAAGCGTCAGTGGAAATGCATTTGTTAATGTTAATTTTGCACCAACCGCAAGCATCTCTGGTGATGCTATTATATGCGAAGATGGAAATGCTAATATATTTATTAATTTAACTGGTATTGGTCCTTGGGAAGTGGTTTACACAGATCAAACCTCCAATTATATAATAGAAAATATCAGTTCCCCTGTTTATCAATTAGAAGTTAGCCCAACGGAAAATACAACTTATGAATTAGTATCGGTTACAGACAGCAACACTCCGGTTTGTAGCGGTACTGTTGAGGGCACCGTAACGGTAAGTATTAATCCGAAACCAACTGCCAACATATTTGGAAATATTGATGATGTATGTGCAAATGAAAGTGTTGAATTAGGAATAGAATTAACGGGATATGCTCCTTGGACAATTCGTTATACTGATGGGAACAACGCATTTACCATTCCAAATATAACACCACCAGCTGGTCACGACCCTGAAAATGACACTTATGTGCATAATTTCGAAGTTTTTCCTAATACTGGTACAACCAACTATACTCTGGTTGATGTACGTGATTCAAATACCCCAAATTGTACTGGAGATATTTCAGGGACAGCTATTGTAACTTCTTATGATAGACCACAAGTGGAAATTGCAGGAAACAATACAATATGCTTAGGAGATAGCAGTCCAATATCATTCAATTTTACAGGTGATGGTCCTTTTGATGTGATGATGACTGCCAACCAGGATACACTAGAATATAATAATCTTCAAAATGGACAATCCGTTACCTTATCTCCTGAAATGTCTACGGTTTATAGGGTTATTCAATTAATAGACAATAGAGGATGCTCTGGTAATAGTTTAGGAGCGCCTGTAAGTATTAATGTCAATAATTTACCTACTTCTGAAATTTCCGGAAACGATGTTACTTGTAATGGAGAAGTGACAGACTTAATTTTTGACCAAAGTGGAGTTGGCCCATGGACCATAACTTATACAGATGGAAATCAAAACTTTACATTCACAACCTCATTTAACAGGCATTTTGAACCTGTATTCCCAACAACTACAACCACCTACTCCTTAATTTCTGTAGTGGACAGCAATTCACCGGAAAGTTGCACTGGTACTGTGAGTGGAACTGTATTAAAAGATGTTTATCCTCAGCTTGAAGCAAGTTTTGAAGCTTCCCCTGAAACAATGGTATTACCGGAAAGCATCGTCACTATAACAAACAATACTACTAATAAAAATGAATGGGAATATGAATGGGATTTCGGTGACGGCACTATATCGAATGAAGTAGACCCTTCCCCACATGATTATGGAACATATGGCGATTTTGTAATAAGAATGACAGCTACCAATGGCCAATGCATGGACACGTATCAAATTAATGTTAGCATTGGCGCAATTCCTCCTATAGTCGATTTTGATGCCACACCTAAAGAAGGTTGTTTACCATTGGTTGTTGAATTTGAAAACTTAACCCAATTCGCAGATCCATCTACATATCAATGGGAATTTGGGGATGGGCAGAGAGTTTCAGCAGTGGAGAACCCTACTCATGTTTATCGAAATCCGGGAACCTATACTGTAACATTATCCGCCAGCAATATCACGGGACAAAGAACTGAAATGCTGAAAGAGGAATTTATAACAGTATTTGCTACCCCACAGGCATCATTTACTATTCCGGACGAATATCGGCAAGTTTTTACTGGAGAAGAGGTTCGATTTGTTAACCTTAGTGAAGGGGCAGATGAATATATTTGGAAATTTGGAGATGGAAATGAATCTTTTGAATTTGAGCCAATTCACGCTTATCCTGATAGTGGCATTTATGATATCACTTTGATCGCCATTAATACAGAAACAGGATGTACTGATTCCATAAGTTTAAGTTCTCAGGTTCAAGTGTTATTAGGTGGAAAATCAGACGTTCCAAATGCATTTACACCTAGCAGAGCAGGGCCGGGAACTGCAAGTTCAAACCCTCTTCAGAATGATTTTTTCTTACCGAAAGTAGAGGGTGTCTCTCAATTTAATATGAAAATATATAACAGATGGGGAGAATTGTTATTTGAATCCAATGATAAGAACATTGGTTGGGATGGGTATTATAATGGAGTACTTATGCCACAAGGAGTTTATGTATATCGATTAGAATTGGTATATGAAAATGGACGTAGAGAAACAAAACTGGGCGACATTACACTCATCAGGTAAATTTTGTTAGCCATTTGGTCAATATTTTTAAGCTTTGAACAAGAAAATGAATGGATAGGAATAAAATAAATAGCTTAGATAAATTACTTATTGTATGCTTGCTAAGCTGCCTTTCATTTTATGTAAATGAAAGCAAAGCACAGGACTTTCAATTTTCTCAGTATCATGAATCACCCCTGTATCTAAACCCTGCCTTCACAGGTTTAGGAAAAATGCATAGAGTTACGCTTAACTCTAGAATACAATGGCCAAATTTACCTAAAGCTTTTGTGACAAATGCACTAGCTTATGATTATAACCTGGATTATTTAAGTAGTGGATTCGGGTTAATGCTCACAAGAGATGTAGCCGGTTCGGGTAATTTAGGGAATACAAATGCCAGTTTTTTATATTCCTACAGAGTCCCATTAGGCAACAAATTAGTATTGAGTACGGGCATACAATTTGCCTATAATTTTACAGGCTTAAATCAAAACGGGCTTACTTTAGGAGACCAACTTTTAGATAATAGAGGAGTTTCTTTTGATTCGGAACTGGCAAATATTCAAAATATTCAGTTTTTTGATTTCTCTGGAGGAATGTTGCTTTACAGTAAATCACTTTGGGCTGGTTTTGCATTACATCATATTACGGAGCCTGAAATGTCATTAATTGGAGATTCTAATCCTTTAAACATGAAGATCAGCATTCATGGGGGAATTAAAATTCCACTTTACAGAGGGCTGAAAAAAATGGATAATGTTTCAAGTATTGCTCCATCCTTTGTATATAAACGCCAAGGTATAAATGATCAATTGGATATTGGAATAAATTGGCACTATGACCCTATTTCAGCAGGCCTATGGTATAGAGGAGTTCCATTTAAAAAAACTGATCCTAATGAAGGTTTATATGACAGAGATGCGCTTGTTTTTAAATTTGGCCTGATGTATCCGGATTTTCAAGTTGGATACAGTTATGATTTTACAATCTCAGAGTTTGGAGGGGCGGCAGGTGGTGCTCATGAAATATCAATAATATTTGACTTTGAGGCTGAGCTTAGGAAGAAACGAAAAAAAGAATTTATTCCTTGCCCTACTTTTTAAGAATTATTTCTTTGTTTTAGCGCTTTTCGCATCATATATCTTTCTACTAAAACATCAATAGGCTTTAATAATACCGCAATACCAAGTTTGAAGATAAAACCTATTTGTTCATTTCCTACTCTTGTCTCTACAAATGGTTCGAGAAATCCTTCAGAAATTATGAATAAAACTATGGCAATTAAAAGTACTATTGAAGATGCTTTTCTACCTACTTTAGCTTTCACTAACTGATCTATAGTATCTTGTAAAAGTTGATTATTAACTTTTAAATCATCATTAATTTTATTTATTTCGTCTGATTGGTTTTTAAGCTTTTCATTCGCTTCATTAAGTTTTGAATGTAAACGGTCACTTACTGAAGTTAGCAGCTTAGCTTCTCCTATCAAACGGTCATATTTATCGCATAATAATTTATAGTTCTCCTTTACCTTTTCCGTTGAGATATTATCATCCTCTGCTAAAACTCGAATTTCATTTAAAAAGTCAATCTCAGCCTGAAATACATCTAATTGGGTAAAGTTCTTTGCCATATTCTCTTATTCTTTAATCTCTATCATTTTAAATGGCACTTTGATGATTTGCTTGAAATCTTCACCAGATTCTTCCATGTCCTCATCTTCTTCTTCATAATACCAATCGATAGTAATAGACTTACCGTCTGCATTGACTTTCTCAAGCTTTCGGAATATCTCTACTAGACATTTTGAAGAGCTGGTGTTAAAGTATTCCAATTTAATCTCAAAAGTAGTAGATTCCAGCGGATTCTGAACATATTTATCCAACCAATCGAGCAAAGGCTTATAAAACTCGATAGAATTCTCTGGAATTGACCTTCCGGATATTAAAAATGTTTCGGCATCCGGATTAAAATCAAGCTTTGGTGTCTTAGGTGTAGCCTCTAAGTAATAAGCATCCATATTATTTACTTTTAATGTTTAACATTCACTTGCAAACTGAAATAAGCGTAATCTTTATTGACGGTTTTAAATCCGAATTCCAAGGGTTGACCTGATTTTCTTACCATATCCATTATTCCTAGTCCGGCTCTTCCAGTATCAGTAAATACACCTTCGTCCAATTTACTTCTATATCTAGCTCTAAGCTCTTCATTGGAAAATTCGTTTATTTCCTCAATGCGCTTTTTAAGGTGAGTTGTGTCCTTTTGTTTCAAATAATTTCCAGAAATGATCTCATAGGAAGTAGATTTTTTTACAACCATAACCATTATTTCTTGAAGATCTTTCTCAGAATCTTTTATCTCCTCTTGATTATGATAAATATTTTGTAAAACCTCTACCAAAATATTAAACACCTTCTTTTTTATGCGCGAATTATATTCAACCATAGCTAATTTGTTTTCAGCTATGGCTAAAAGGTTATTGGTCAAACTATCAGTTATAACACCCTGATAACCAAGCAATAATTTTTCGCTTTCTTTAAGGTTCTTAAACTTATGTAAGGTATCTAACATTTTCTCCAAATGGGAAACAATGAATTAAAATTCTTTAAATGTCAAATTACAATTATTTTTTGAAAGAATATAATAATTAAATGAATTGGTTGAAATTAAATTAATGTACATTACCTGTCAATTTTCTAATCAATGGGGTGAAAATTAAAGCTAATATCCCTGCTCCAACAATAAAGATAGTAATGAATTGGAATATATCAGGTAATAAACTTGGATCTTTTGCTATGGCTTTTTCATCAAATTGACCTGCAACTAATCCTGCAATCAGGTTACCAAATGCTACAGACATGAACCATGCTCCCATCATTTGACCTACCAATCGCTTTGGAGCTAGTTTTGTCACAGCACTTAAGCCAACTGGGCTTAAGAATAATTCACCTGTAGTATGCAAGAAATAAGTGATTAATAACCAGGTTGGCAAAACAGTATCCGCAGAAAGCAACAAATAGGCTGCAATAATCATAGTGGCAAACCCTAAACCTAGGAAAATAAGTCCAAAAGCAAATTTCAACGGAATGCTTGGATTAAGATTCCTTTTAGCTAATTGTATCCAAAGCCATCCAAAAACGGGAGACAATACTATAATGAAAAGTGGATTAACGCTTTGTAAATAGGAAGCTGGCATTTGCCATCCCCCAATCATACGGTCAGTATATCTTTCAGCAAATAGATTTAAAGAAGAGCCTGCTTGCTCGAAACCTGACCAAAAAATAGCTGAAAAAACTAATAAAATAGCAATTGCCCCTATTTTTTTCTTTTCATCCTTATTTAACCCTCCAAACAAATAAATGCTTACAAAAAACAAAACTAAAGTAGAAGCCACAACATATGAAGCTATGTTAGCAACACTTACCACATTAATGTCAATATATCCTAAGGTGGTCAATAAAACTAAAATGATTAGTGCACCTAAAAATGCAAATATTCCCAACTTGACTTTTTTTCTAAATGCAATTTGTTTTTCATTTGCAGGGTCGTATCCTTCGGGTTGTGCACCTATATTACCTAAATATTTTGAGGATGCTCTATACTGAATTACACCCAACAACATTCCAAAACCTGCCGCTGCAAAACCATAATGCCAGTTTACACTTTCCCCTAAATAACCAGTAATCAATGGAGCAATAAAGCCTCCTAAATTAATCCCCATATAAAAGAGAGAAAAACCAGCATCTCTCCTGGCTGGTTCATTATCTTTATAAAGTCCTCCTACTATACTACTTATATTAGGTTTTAATAAACCTGTTCCAATAACAATTAAAATTAACCCTATAAAGAAAAACTCTTGAGTTGGAATTGCCATTGCAAAATGACCGCATGCTATGATAATTCCACCGTACAAAACAGCCTTTTGTAATCCAAAAAATCTATCTGCTAACCAACCACCAGGAAGTGCTAAAAGGTAAACAAACATAGTATAAAGACCATAAATTGCTGTAGCTGACTTATCATCTAGTCCTAAGCCACCTGTTTCAATGGAAGCCACCATGAAGAGAACCAAAAGGGCTCGCATACCATAATAACTAAAGCGTTCCCAAAATTCTGTGAAAAACAAGGTTGCCAATCCTCTCGGGTGACCAAAAAAAGTTTTTTCGGAATTCATATTATCTATAAGTTAACAATATTTTAAAAATTGAAATGCTAAATCTAATACGGGTATTTCATTAAAACAAATCAGAAGTAAAAATCGGCTTATTTTTCGATAGAAAGTGTATTTAGTACACTATGGTGACATTTGTAAATGATTAAAAAATTACTTTTTAGGCAAGGTAAATTCTTTAACTTTGCCAACAGAACCATGTATTACCTAGCAAAATAATAAAAATATGAAGGAATTTGGATTAAAATCCGCTAAATCTGGTTTAGAAAGCCTGGGATTAAAAAATGTAGCTGAAGCTTATTGGAACCTTAGCCCAGCAGAATTAACAGAACATGCATTGGCAAACGAAGAAGGGGTACTTACAGATACTGGTGCCTTAATGTGTGACACAGGAAAGTTTACAGGCCGTTCTCCAAAAGATAAATTCATCGTTAAAGATGATAGAACAAAAGATACCGTTTGGTGGGGAGATATAAATATTCCATTTGACCCGGATAAATTCGATGCCCTTCATGAAAAAATGCTCAAATTTCTTGAGAACAAAAAAGTTTATGTAAGAGACGCTTATGCCGGTGCTGATAAAACTTACCGATTAAATTTAAGAGTAGTAAATACTCAAGCATGGCATAATTTGTTTTGCTACAATATGTTTCTAAGACCCGAAAAATATAAATTAGAAACTTTTGAACCGACCTTCACTATTATCAATATTCCGGAATTTGAAGCTGACCCTGAAAAAGATGGAACTCGCCAGAAAAATTTCGCCATTGTTAATTTCACAAAAAATATTATTTTAATTGGTGGTACTGGTTATGCTGGAGAAATGAAAAAAGGCATATTCTCTGTCTTGAATTATACTTTACCAACTGACCACAAAGTACTATCCATGCATTGCTCAGCTAATATGAGTGAAAAAGCAGATGGAGATACGGCTATTTTCTTTGGTTTGTCAGGAACCGGTAAAACTACTTTATCTGCTGATGAAAATAGAGGTTTGATTGGTGATGATGAACATGGCTGGACGGAAAATGGGGTATTCAACTTTGAGGGAGGCTGTTATGCTAAAACCATTGATTTAACTGAAGAAAAAGAACCGCAAATTTTTAAGGCCATTAAATTTGGAGCTATAGTAGAAAATACTCGCTTTATTCCAGGCACTAGAACGGTTGATTATGAAAACACAGAAGTAACGCAAAATACCAGAACTGCCTACCCTATTCATCATATTGATAATGCTGTATCTCCTTCTATAGGTGGCGTTCCAAAAAATATTTTCTTTTTGACTTGTGATGCATATGGAGTTTTACCTCCAATATCAAAACTTTCTAAAGGACAGGCAATGTATCACTTCATTTCGGGTTACACTGCTAAAGTCGCAGGAACAGAAGCAGGTGTCACAGAACCTCAAACAGTATTCAGTGCTTGTTTTGGAGCTCCTTTTCTTCCATTACACCCAACGCAATATGCAGAAATGTTAGGGAAGAAAATGGATGAGCAAAAAGTAACTGTTTGGTTAGTAAACACAGGCTGGTCTGGTGGGCCTTATGGAGTAGGCTCAAGAATGAAATTGAAATATACCAGAGCGATGATTACTGCAGCTCTTAATGGAGGATTGGATGAAGTAGGTTATAGAAACCACTCAATTTTTGGATGTGCTATTCCTGCTACCTGTCCTGATGTTCCTTCTGAGGTATTAAGCCCGAGAGAAACATGGAAAAATGACAAAGGTTATTATGAAATGGCGAATAAACTCGCTAATGAATTCAATGAGAACTTCAAAAAATTTGAAGATTTTGCCAATGAAGAGATTATGGCAGGAGCTCCAAAACAGAATTTATCTAAATTCTAATTTTATTTTTCAGTTAAGTTAAATTGTGCTGCCGTGGGAGTTATTGCTCACGGCAGTTTTGTTTTACAAAAAATAATAAATGAAAATAGACCAAAACTTCCTTTTTCCTGTGATGGGTGAATGGCTAAATCAGCAAAACAGTCTGTTGTTGGATTTCTCTAATCAAAACAATGATTTGCTAAAGCTTGATCTTCAATCTACTCCTATATTTAATGATTATGTTTTTGGTTTTTTAAAACAAAAAGAAAAGCAATATGGTCATGGCGGATATCTAGAAAACCGTATGATTTATCAAAGAAGTACTCATTTTCAGCAAGGCGAATCTCGCTGTATGCACTTGGGTGTTGATGTTTGGTGTGAAGCATTTCATCCACTTTATTCACCATTGGATGCCAAAGTACATAGTTTCGCATATAACAATAATTTTGGAGATTACGGTCCAACTATTATTCTCGAACATGAACTAAATGGTAAAATCATTTATACTCTATATGGACATCTCAGTTTAAAAAGTTTGAGTAATTTAGAAAAAGGTGATATCCTTAAAAAAGGAGAAAAATTCTGTGAATTAGGTCCATTTCCCGAAAATGGCGATTGGCCACCTCACCTTCATTTCCAACTCATTTCAGATATACAGGATAAAAATGGTGATTTTCCAGGTGTTTGTGCACCTTCAGAGTTAGAACATTTTAAAAAATTATGTCCTGACCCTAACATTTTTCTAATTGAAGATGCTTAAAAAGCAAGAATAAAAACTCCCAGTCTTCAACCAGGAGTTAGATATTATTTCATATTCAAAACTACTTTCCCTTCAGTATGCCCTTTTTTGACATATTCTAAAGCTTTTGCCACTTCTGTAAATGGATATTCTCTATCTATAATAGCTCTTATGTAATTATTTTCAATAAGTTCTTTAATTTCATCTAGCTGTGCTCCATCCGCATGCATCATTACGAATTTATAATAAGCATCCTTTTCCTTAACTAGTTTGTCTAATTTAAATCGTTTCAGCTTAAGTAAGAATCGAATCAATCCATTTAAACCTAAATCTTTAGCTGTTTCATTATCGGGATCACCAGCAATGCTCACAACACTACCACCGTCTTTAAGGATTTTAAATGCATCTTTGGTATAATCGCCACCAAGTGTATCATATACTATATCAACTTCCTCTATGATCTCGAGATAATCTTCCTCTTTATAATCAATTACTCGGTCAGCACCCAAATCTTTCACCCATTCAACATTTTTTGAACTTGTAGTGGTATATACATATGCTCCCTTAGTCTTAGCATATTGAATAGCAAAAGAACCAACTCCACCAGAACCTGCGTGAATCAATACTTTATCGCCTGATTTAAGCTGTGCCTTTTGAAAAGATTGAACTGTGGTCAATCCAACTAATGGAATACTTGCAGCCTCTATGTAAGATAGATTTGATGGTTTTTGACAAACTGCCTGATGATCAACTGCGATCATTTCAGCAAAAGTCCCAGGTGCATCTGTTGGTACTCTAGCAAAAACTTCATCACCAAGATTAAAATCAGTGACCATATCTCCTTTATCGACTACTTTCCCAGCCAAATCAAATCCAACTGGAGCCGGAAAAGACAATTTCTCAATGCTTTTCATTGCCCCCTCGATTATTTTAAAATCTATTGGGTTTATACTCGCAGCATGAATTTCAATTAATACTTGGTTTTCAGAAAATCGTGGTGTTTCAACCTCATTAAATTCAACGTTCTTTGCTATATCTCCATAGCCCATTATCTGTAATGCCTTCATCTCTTCTCTCTTTACTTATCAACTAAGCAGAAGAAACGGAACTGAGTGAAAAGGTTGAGCTAAACGGCTTTAATTGTTGAATATATATTATAGAATGATTAGATCAAGAATTTTATTTTACTTATTTAACTTGCATCAATATCCAATTAGCCATCAATTCTAATGCTGCCGGTGCAATAGTTTGTTCTATTTGGGCATATTCACTCGGTGAACCTGTTTCAGCTTCCTGGAAAAGATGGTTTAGTCCCGCCAATTCCTTAATGGTATATTGTGTGTTTCCGCCTGCTTTCAATGCATCCTCAATAGCTTCTAAATTAACCCTAGCAGGAACTTGCAAGTCTTTTTCACCAACTATCGCCAATACAGGGCAATCCACTTTTTGTAGAACAACAGAGGGATCGTGCCTCAGAAAATATATCATCCATGGACTAGATAATTGTCCTGAAATTTGATTCACAAAAACTTCCTCCTTCAATCCATTTGCTGTTGCCAATTCTGGGTTCTTAGCGACTGATTCCTCCAAGTATTTTTTTAAATCTTCTCTGATATTGTTTTCATTAACAGTATTCACTACAATATCATAAGCTCCTTTATTGAATTCTCTTGCTTTCTTTAATTGAGTATCGCTCATTCCTGAAGCCTTGCCAATTAATTCGCTTTGGCGCAATAACAACTCATTTCCTCTAATCCCTGTACCCGCCATTAAAACAATGAATGCCACATCATCCGATTCTACTGCCACCATTGGTGCTACTATACCTCCTTCGCTATGACCAATCAATCCAATATTATCAGGGTCAATTCCTTTACGAGTCTTTAAATAATCAACTGCTGAAGCTACATCCGTTTTAAAATCAGCTGAAGTAGCAGTACTGAAATCACCTTCCGATTCAGCTGTACCTCTATCATCATATCGTAATACAGCTATTCCTTGCCTAGTCAAGTAATCAGACAGTACTAAAAAAGGTTTATGGCCTAATAAAGCCTCGTTTCGATCTTGCGGACCACTGCCACTAATCAAAACTACAGCAGGGAAGTTTTCACCTTCGGAAGGCATTGTTAAAGTTCCTGCAAGTTTTATTCCTTCAGCTTCATTATTAAAAATAATATCTTCACTTAGGTAGGGAAAAGGCTCCACAGGATCCTGCGGTTTCTTTTTGTTTGATTTCTTAACCTCATTTTGTGTAAGAAATAAAGGAAATTCATACCCCGCTTGTATAAAAACCCCATCTATTTCTCCATCAGAATTAAGAGTGCCTTCATACTGAATTGGAGGCATATTCATTGCTAAACTTAACTGCTTATCCTGAAAGGAAACCTCTTGAATAGCTAAACCAAAAGCCCCTTGATCCGGACTATCCATAGTCGCAATTAAAGAATCTCCTTGTTTTGAGATGTTGAATACAATAGTTAACTCAGTTCCCTGAACTTTAAGTAAACCTTGCCATTTCCCTTCTATACTCTGAGAAAAAAGTGAGAAGCATAAAAAGATTAAGAATAAAGTAGTTGATAGTTTTTTCATGATTGCTTTTTTTCTAACAATATAAAAAACTAAATGGAAATAATTACTATTATTCAACCAAAGCCCCAGCAATTGTAGCGGTCATCATACATGCTAAAGTAGCAGCTAAGAGCGCACGCATACCTAATTTAGAAAGGTTTCCTTGTTGATTGGGTGCCATACCTCCTATTCCACCTACTTGAATGGCTATGGAACTGAAATTGGAGAAACCACAAAGTGCATAGGTTGCAATAATGATGGATTTTTCACTAAGGATATTAGCTGCTTTCATTTCTGCCAATCCTAGATAGGCTACAAATTCATTGATGGCTGTTTTTTGCCCTAATAGACTTCCTACAGCTAGCGTATCATTCCACTCCACTCCCATTGCAAATGCAAAAAGTCGGAATGCTTGACCTAAAATATATTCTAAACTAAAGCTATCAAAGGTGCCGTTAGTTGAACTTGCAACAAATGCATTAAGTCCTGTCCACTCTCCTATTAAATTCCCCAGGAAATAATTTATTGCAGCTATTACAGCTATAAAAGCCAACAACATACCACCAATATTCAAAGCCAATTTCAATCCTTCTGCAGCACCATTTGATAATGCATCTATCAAATTTACTCCAAGTTTATCTTGGCTGACATGCAAGGTATCATCAATAGCATCAGGGTTAGTTTCAGGGATTAGTATCTTTGATATCACAATAGCAGCTGGAGCATTCATAATGGAGGCACTTAACAAATAAGAAGCAAAGCGAGCTTTTTCAGCTGGGTCATCCCCTCCTAAAAATGCTACATAACCTGCTAAAACACCTCCTGCAATAGTAGCCATTCCACCGGTCATTAAACACATGAGCTCTGAGCGAGTCATATTTGGAACAAAAGGTCGAACTAATAATGGTGCTTCAGTCTGCCCCAGGAATATATTTCCGGCTGCAGATAAACTTTCTGCCCCTGACAATCTCATAGTTCTGGACATGATCCAAGCAATACCATAAACTAATTTTTGTAGTACTCCTAAATAATACAATCCAGCAGTTACCGTAGAGAAGAAAATGACAGTAGGCAATACTTGGAAAGCAAAAATAAATCCGTATGAATCCCCGGCTAAATCACCAAATAAGAATCGAGCACCATCACCAGAAAAACTCAAAAAGACTACAAAAGCTTCAGATACCTTTTTGAAAATCAATTCTACAAATTCAACCTGAGTAATCAGTAGACCGAATATTACTTGTAATAACAAACCGGTACCGACTAATCGCCAATCGATTTTCTTTTTATTCACTGAAAATAGCCAGGCAAAGCTCACCAAAACCACTAATCCAATAAGACCTCTGAGATAATCCATAGAATGTTTTAAATATAGCCTATTAAGCTAATACACCGAAAATTGAATAAGTGACTGATAACCAGAAACAACCAACAAATCCTCAGTATTATTAAATTTAAGAATCCGCATTAAGCAACGACAAAATTAAAGGAATGTATCTAATTAAAAAATCTCAAAGCATATTCAATTGACCTATTATCAAATAGATTATTGATATTTACTCCTGATACAAAAATAACTAGATTTGCATATGCATTTATTTTATCAAGATCAACTTCCTGAAATCAAGTTTTTAGACCAAGCCGAATCCAAACATTGCATCAAAGTTATGAGAAGGCAAGTCGGTGATGAAATCAATATAATTGATGGAAAAGGGACTTTTTATAAAGCAAAAATAACAAATGCTAATCCTAAAAAATGTGAATTTGAAGTAACAGAAACTACAAAAGAAGCTAAGCCTTCATTCCACCGACATTTAGCCATTGCTCCTACCAAAAATATGGATAGAATGGAATGGTTAATAGAAAAGGCAACCGAAATGGGTATAGATGAGATTAGCTTTTTTCAGAGCTTTCATTCAGAACGTAAAATCATAAAAATAGATCGCCTGGAGAAAAAAGTCATTAGTGCTTTGAAACAATCTTTAAAAGCCAAAAAACCAATCTTAAATGAGATTGTTCCATTCAACAAAGTTTTAGATAGTACTAGTGCCGAAATAAAACTTATTGCATATGTAGATTTTGAAAATAAGGTGCACATGAGAAATGAATTAAGTGAGGAGCAAAACACCCTGATTTTGATTGGTCCAGAAGGGGACTTCACACCTGAGGAAGTTGATATGGCTGCTGGCAAGGGGTTTGAGAAAGTCAGTCTTGGTAATAGCCGATTAAGAACTGAAACAGCAGCTCTAGCAGCAGTTCATTTGATGAATTTGGCAATGGAATAATTTAAGTTATGAAAAATTTAAGTGGATTTTTCAATTTTAAATAGATCCTTTATAAACAGGAAATTTTAATTTTATTTCAGTGCCCTCCCCTTCTTTAGAATGTAAGTCAAATTCTCCTCTCAATTTCACTAACATCTTCTTCACAATGTAAAGTCCCAGACCAGAACCTTCTTTACTTTGTGCCCCTCTATAAAACATATCAAAAACTTTTTCTTGCTGATCTTTAGGGATTCCTATACCATTATCTGCAATCGTAATTTGATATTCGTATTTTGTGTTATCTACAGTAATATCAATTTTAGAATGCTCTTTATTCGGATCTGAATATTTAATTGCATTGGATATTAAATTATTTAATATCACTTCTATGCGGGCTTTATCAGTATAAAATGGCGAATCAAAATTGATATACTTATTAAATTCAATTTTTTCCATCCCCTCTATATAATTGTTATTTTCAATTATTTCATCTAACAATTCCCCTATTTTAACAGGCTCTCTTTTGATGTCAGTTCTGGTGTTCCTTGATATTTCAATCACTTCTTTAATGAAAAGCGTTAAACGTTCAACTCTATTTTCAATACGAACAAAATAATCCAAAACCTTATCATCTTTTAACTCATACTTTGCAATATTTATAAGACCTAAAATAGAGGATAAGGGAGCTTTTAAATCATGTGAAGCGCTATAAACAAAATGATCTAATTCATCATTCGCTAATTCCAACTCTTCATTTTTTTGTTCTAATTCCTTTAATGTTTCTAAACGTACTTGATCTATTTGTTTATTGATAACATCAATGTTGTACATAGAAAACACTATCCCAAAAACAGAAATTAACATATTTACATAAAAAGAGCTGGGCTCTGATTTACCATCTGTTATATTAAATTCTCCAAATGGTTGATAAGAAGTGAGTTCGAGAATAAATAAAAGAGTTAAGACATATGCCACTGAATAATATTTATACTGCCTTTCCTCATTACCGAAAATAAGAAAAATGACAGTGACGATAGGGAAAAAAATCAAATAAGAACCAACGGATTTTGGAATCACTGATGCATACAGGAATATAAAACCAGTCCCTAATACTATAAAAATAAATTTTGCTAATAAATGACGATTATGTTCATTTAATAAAAAAGTAGAAACAAAAATAATTAAGACGACAAAATCTAGTGCTACTGCTATAAAGTTTAAATTAAGTAAATCCGTTACCACTTGAATTATAGCTGCTAAAATGGCAATGATAGAGAATTGGGATAGTAAAATATTAGGCTTTTGTTCTAAGCTTTTCTCTATGCTTGACCACTTATTAAGATTAAAAAATCTAAACACTGATTATATTTTTGAGTATTAAATTTTAAAATATAAAAATAAAATTAATTCTTATAAATAAAATCTATAATTCAATCACGCTATTAGATGAAACGCTCTCATTTACCAGTTAAATAAAAGCATTTCATTTTCTCACTCACATAAAATACATTTACAGAGTCTAAAAAATAATATACCTATGAAGAAATTAATATTTACGATTACACTATGTATTTTCTTTATTCAAACTGATGCTACTGCACAGCTGTTTGGGAAAAAGAAAAAACAAGAAGAGAAAAATAAAACAGAAAAACCGAAAGGTGATTTAAAAGACTATAAAGAAATCATCAAAGGAGATGTAAAATCTGATGTTGGTTTATTTACCACTCATGAGTTAGATGGAAAATTATATTATGAAATCCCATTTGATAAGTTAGAAAAAGATTTACTCCTCGTGAGTAGAATAGTCAAGTTGCCTGATAATTTTGGGGGAGGTTATATCAATGCCGGTTCAAAGGTAAATGAGCAGGTAGTCAGATGGTATAAAAGAGATAAAAATATAGATTTGAAAGTCATCAGTTTTCAAAATGAAAGTGATGAGGATTCACCTATCTATAAATCGGTTGAAGCCAATAATTTCTTTCCGATCTTATATAGTAGTAAAATCGAGGCTATTAATCCTGACTCCACTGCCTATTTGGTAGATGTAAGCAGTTTATTTACTGATGAAGTTAGTGCTATTAATGCAATGCCTGACAGATTAAGGAAGGCCTATAAAGTGAAACGATTAGATAAAAGCAGATCCTATATTGCGTCTGCAAAATCATTTCCAGAAAACGTTGAAGTTCAACATTTAATGACTTACGATGCTGGAGACCCTCCGAGCAGAGATCAAGCCGGAACCATAAGTATGTTATTGAATCAATCCATGATTTTATTGCCCGAAGACAAAATGCAACCTAGGTTAGCTGATGACAGAGTGGGATGGTTTTCAATACAGAAATATGATTACAACTCAGATAAGTTAAAATCAGATGATTATGAATTGATCAGAAGATGGAGATTAGTACCTAAAGATATTGAAGCTTATAAAAGAGGCGAATTGGTTGAGCCTGTAAAACCAATAGTATATTATTTGGATCCTGCCACACCGGAAAAATGGAGACCTTATTTCAAACAAGGAATTGAAGATTGGAATATGGCTTTTGAAGAGGCTGGATTTAAAAATGCCATTATTGCAAAAGATCCGCCTACAATAGAAGAAGATCCGGAATTCAGTCCTGAGGATGTTCGATATTCAGTGGTAAGATATGTGGCTACTACTACTAGAAATGCGGTAGGTCCTTCAGTTTCTGATCCTCGAACAGGTGAAATTATTGAAAGTGATATTATTTGGTATCATAACCATTTGAGATCTTATCGAAATAGATATATGATAGAAGCTGGAGCACAGAAAGAATCAGCTAGAACATTAGAAACTCCAGAAGAAGAAATAGGCGAAATGATGCGCATGGTGATTGCTCATGAAGTGGGTCATGCTTTAGGATTGCCTCACAACATGAAAGCAAGTTCAGCCTATCCTACGGATTCTCTTAGATCTGCGAGTTTTACTCAGGAATATGGTTTAACGCCATCCATTATGGATTATGCGAGAGTAAATTATGTTGCTCAGCCTGAAGATGAAGGCGTTCGCTACATCCGAATGATGGGACCTTATGATAAATATGCTATTAACTGGGGCTATAGATTTATTCCGGAAGCTAATAGTAAAGAAGATGAAAAGCCTGTTTTAGATAAATGGATATTAGATAAAGCGGGGAATCCATGGTATGAATTTGGTAACGGATATGGTGTAGCAGACCCAAGAGCCAACCGAGAAAGTTTAGGAGCTGACCATGTTAAAGCCAGTGAATATGGTTTGGCTAATTTGAAAAAGGTTGTTCCAAATTTAGTAGAATGGACTGCTGAAGATGGTCAAGGATATAATGAATTAGCAGAAGTTTACAGAGAATTAGGTTATATGTGGAGTGGTTATATTCGCCACGTAACGGCCAATGTGGGCGGAATATATGAAACCCGTAAAACTTCTGACCAAGAAGGAGTGGTTTATGAACATGTGCCAGCTGCAATTCAAAGTGGTGCGGTGGCTTTCCTTAATGATCATGCATTCACCAATCATAAATGGTTATTAAACAAGGAGATTCTTCAAAGAATAGAGGATGACGGAGCTATTGAACGTGTAAAATCACTACAAGTGAGGGCCTTGAGTAGCCTTTTAGATGAGGATAGAATTTTGAGAATGGTAGAAAACGAAAGCTTAAATGGTTCAGATGCTTATACTGTTTTAGATATGCTCGAAGATATCAGAACTGGAATTTTCTCCGAGCTTTACAAGGGACAGGCCGTGGATGCTTACAGAAGAAACCTTCAAAGAGCTTTTGTAGAATTAGCTTCTAATCAAATTACGGAACTAGAAGCAGAAGAGAAAAGAAATAGTGATGTGATCATTTCTGATGTTATTCCACTTATGAGAGCAGAATTGGTACAGTTAAACACAGACATCAAAAGTAGAAGATATAGAACTTCTGATAAAATGAGCAGAATTCACTGGAATGATTTATTGGCTAGGATTGATAAAATAACGCAAAATTAATTTTCATACCTAGTTCTAATAAACAATAAAAAAATGGCTGTTTCTATAAAAGAGACAGCCATTTTTATTTTAACAATCTTATTTACATTCAGTATCATAAATAAATACATGTGCAGCCATATCGCTCCAATCTTTATCGCCTTTATCTAAACTATTTAACTTTTCACAATCAGAAAATAACAAATCAAAATCCCTCTTTTTATATTTTCCCTTTTCTACCATGTGTGTTTCACCATCAATAGCCACCACATATTTTTTAGCATTTCCACCAACGACTGTAATCCCACCTATTCCTGCTGAAGCCGT
This sequence comes from Marivirga sp., assembly GCF_024636815.1. Classification (GTDB taxonomy): domain Bacteria; phylum Bacteroidota; class Bacteroidia; order Cytophagales; family Cyclobacteriaceae; genus Marivirga. The sequence continues at coordinate 57,599 of NZ_JAGXGF010000230.1, read as the reverse complement.
TTTCTTTGCTGGATAGTCATAAACTTTAATTTTGCTATCAAAACCTGCATTAAGCAATTGAGAAAGCATGTATTTATTCTTTTTGCCTGGCCATAGAACAGTATGGTAATAAATATATTCTCTATCTACAGACTCATTAAAATCAGCCGTTGCCATTTTTTGTAGACTAGAAGTTTGTTCCATTACGGTTGAAAATTTACCCCAACCGTCCATTTTAATTCTTACTGATTCGACATCCTCTGCTTTAAATCTAGTTATATCTCCAGTTTCAGCATCTTTTATACGGAAACTTTTCAAGCCCTTTCCACCAAAAAAAGCTGTTCTAATATCCCCTTCAATTACATCTCCACTTTTAGTTACTACTTTTGCATCCCCTGTGATTGTCGAGACTGGGGTTAAAAATTGTTGAGCAGATAAGGTAAAAGTTGCAGTTAAAACAAATATTAAAACTGTTCCTAGTAATGATATTAATTTTTTCATAGTATTTATAGTTTTATTATTATAATGCAATATAAATAATAATAAATAAATAAAAACTATATCTTAATATATTTATACGTTAGCCTTAAGGCATAATAATATTTATATAAATATCATTTTCTTTATTTTTAATCATAGCTTAGATTCATTTTTCAAATTCATTCTCATAAAATGACTTTGTCAAATCAGAATTTCAAACCTATATCCTTTCCAAGTTTTAAACTTTGAAAAAGCTTACCTCCATTCTCTTTCAAGCAAGCCAAATTTTCCTTTTATTTGCATCAAATTCTACAAAATGGCATTAAAAACATTCGTTAAAATATCTGAAGTTAGTAATCTTAGTGATGCTCGCTATTGTGCGGGAATGACTGTAAACCTAATGGGTTTTGATCTAAAAAAGGGTAATTCTACCTACGTAAGTCCTGAAAACTTTATGGAACTCACTGGTTGGCTTTCAGGAGTGGATTTCGTTGGGGAATACGACAATGCTTCAGAAGATGCCATTAAAGAATCCATCAAAGATTATGAAATCCATTATCTACAAACTGATAATCCTGCCATTATTCCACTTTTTCCGGATTTCAAAAGGGTTTTGAGATTCGACATGGACAAAGTTACTGATGCCGAGAAAGTAAAAGAAACTATGCAAAAGGTGACCGATGAGGTTGAATTTTTCTTATTTGAATCAGGCAACGGAAATCATTATAAAGAAAATGTAGTCAAGCAAGTTTTAGAATTAGCTAAAGATTATCCAGTTATTTTAGGCTTTAATATAGATGATAAAAATGTTATGAATTTGGTAGAAAATACCGAAATCAAAGGGATTTCCCTCAAAGGAGGAGAAGAAATCCGCCCTGGGTATAAAGATTTTGATGAACTGGCTGATATTTTGGAGACGTTGGAGATTGATGATACTGTAGAAGAATGAAGCTTGGTAGGGACACACGCGAAAACGCGTGCACCAACAGGAGAGATTGAAGAAACTGTGGAGGGGTAAAAGATGGAAGTTTGTCAGCAAGCATCAATGTGTAAAATTAGCACGAACTAGAAGCTCGTGCTACCAATGAATAAAATAGATTAATTAAGAAGTTCTATCCAAAATAAAATTAACTGCCATTTCAATATGTAAATCAGTAGTTGCCAGCATAGGCAAATCTGCTTCAACATCTTTTAAGAGTAAAGGCAATTCTGTACATCCCAAAATAATTCCATCTGCTCCTCTCCTTTTCAATTCCTTTATGTGCTTTAAGGTAAAATGCTTTGGCTTCATCTGAGAACGTTCCTTGTGTAAGTTCTTTGGATACATAATGATGAGATTGATCTAAATCTTCTCCTTCCGGAATGATGACTTTCATTCCAAAATCATTTTCCAAAACTGAAGGAATAAACTTTCCAGTCATTGTGGGTTTATTTCCTAATAAACCCAATGTTTTTAGACCTTCATTTTGTGCCGATCTGCCAGTAGCAATACCAAAATGTAAAATGGGAATATCAATCTTGGGCTGAACATAATCATAAACCATATGAGGCGTATTAGCACAAATAACAATACCTTCTGCTCCGGCTTCTTGTAACTTTTTACTGATTTCAAGATATTTAGTCAGAATCTTTTCTTTATTTTGTTCTCGCATCAATTCAATATTAATACTATAGATAATCAATTCAGGATTGGCCTGTTTACCAATTACTTCACTCACTTTCTGATTGATTGATTTGGCTATAATATTCCACAGTTGCATGCCAAGAAGTGCCTCCAATTAGTCTTAAAGTCTTCATTTTCCTTCTTCATTTTGATTTAATTCAATATACGAATGATAGAAGTAAACAGAGGTAACTAAGGTTACTAAGAGACACTTTTTGGCGCACGCGTTTCAAGTGTGACAATTCTAGACTATTGATGTATACTTTATGCCTCTGGCACAGAATAAAGTCCAGCCTTTCCCTTTAGCAAAAATTGGCATTCTATAGCTAAAACCCGCCCGAGATGGTAGTAGTTTCCACCAGCCGGAGACGCTAGCAAATTTCCACCATAAAGATTCTGTGTTGAAAACTAAGTTTTTTTTTAGGGATGAAGTGAAATATATGTCTTCAAAGCTTAACTTAATAGCATTCTATCCCTCCTTTGGGGGCTAGGGAACTGAGTCAGGGGGCAATAGAATACCTTATATCGGGTATTGCAAACTGACTCAAATGAGAATAATTTGCAATAAAAATTTATATTGAAGCAAAAAAACAATTGGACATGAACTACAAAATAAGTACACTTGTATTATTTCTAGCATTAATTGCAATGGTTATCTATCATTTTTCAACAGTTGAAAATGATATTGACAAGCCAATAGTGGAAGAAGTACCAAAAGAAGTGAAAACTGATGATTACAGTAAGTCTCACTTAGATAAGGAATTATCAAATTATTTCGCAGACCAACTTGCAAACGGGGTTGATCCAGATTTGGGCGAGTTTATCTCTTTTGATATTGCAAAAGCAAAATTAGATAGTATAAGAGATTACCGTAGCAAAAACCCAGGAAATCCCCGCATCCATAATTCTTACGGTTATATTTTTGGACTTCAAAAAATGAGGGAATTAATTCATAGAATTGATAAAATAAATAAGGCTCAAGATACTTTGGATTTAACTGGTGTGAGAGTTTATAGAACTATCTCTAAAGCGAAGGGTAAAAAATATTTTGATGTATTTATGATAGCAGTAACCAAAGAAAATAAAGACTTTCCTGATTTAGGAAATCCTGACTTGAAAAAAGATTTAGTGGACGAAGACCCTATTCTTAATGTATCAAACCCTTGTCCAACTGATTGTGAGTAGTGAAAAATTAAATCAGCTATTCAAATTATCTTCCTATATATTATAAAATAATAATGGAAATTTTTATAGACACATTAAGATACTTATCTAATTATTCACCTTTAATTTTAATAGTGATTCTATTCATTAGAAGAAGAAGTCATTTTTTAATAATTGACCAAATTATAATAGCAATAGTTGTTCTTTCTTTCACTACTGATATCACTTTAAAATACTTAATCGAAGGAAGAAATTATATTTACATTCTTATTTATATTTTGATAGAAACTCTATTGTTTCTTTACTTTTTCTATGAACTTTTAAAAAAGAGGGGCATTCTTGTTTTAATAATGCTCCTCTTTTTTCTAATAACTTTTGTTTTAGAATTATTTTTTAAAAATCCAGTTTATGATTTATTTACTTTTTCCCTAACCATTAGATGTTTAATATTCATTATACTTTCTTTGTATTATTTTTATCAGATTTATACGTTAGAGGCTGATATATTCAAAACTGAGGCTCCGCAATTTTGGTACAATGTGGGTATTTTAATTTATTTTTCCTTAGCGTTTTTTCCATTTTTACTAGCTACCGAAATTCTTATAGAGGTGTTTGATTACACTTTATGGCAGGTGCATAATATCGGAAATATCATGAAAAATTTAATCTTTGCCACAGGCATATGGATGGTTCAAAAGAGATAGTGATATTAACTTTAGCTGTTGGAGCCTCTGGTATGCTTGCCTTAGCAGTGGGAATTATCCTCTTTGTCTTTTTCTATCAAAGGAAACTATTAAAACGTAAAGTAGCCTATCAAGAAATTGAAGATTTGCTCAATCAACAGGAATTAAAGAATGCTTATGCATTATTGGAAGGCCAAGAACAGGAACGCAAAAGAGTTTCCAAGGAATTGCATGATAACTTAGGAAGTTTGCTGGTCACCGCTAATCTTTCGCTTGATTCGTTTCCTAAAGAGGATTTAGAGCCAGCTCAACTCAAGAGGCTCAAAAAATTGGATAACCTCATTCAAAAAGCTGCTGATGAAACACGGAAAATTTCCCACAGCTTGGATTCTGGTCTTTTAAAGCATTTTGGGTTGCAAGCTTCACTGATGGATCTGGCTTCCACCCTTGAGGAATTGACCAATTTGCAAACCCATTTTGAAATCCAATTAAGCGGTAGTTTATCCAATGAAGTCAATACAGAGCTTTATCGAATAGTGCAGGAGTTAGTGAATAATACCTTAAAGCATGCACAAGCTAAAAATATCCGCTTGGAGGTTTTTGAACTTAAAAATGAATATATTAATGTTATTTATGAAGATGACGGGCTAGGGTTTGACATGCAGGATGAGCAATTGAAAAAAGGCATTGGTATCCAAAACATTGAAAACAGAGTCAGCAAGCTAAACGGGAAAATCACATTGGATACGGCTCCCAATAAAGGCTTAGCGGTTATAATTGAAATCCCTTTAAATGAATAAAATAAAAATCATATTGGCAGATGACCATCAAATTATTTTAGATGGACTAACAGAAGTTTTGAATAGTCATGAAGAACTTGAAATTATTGGACAATTCCCTAATGGAAAAGCGGTGATCGAATATGTGAAAGAAAATGAAGTGGATGTGGCCGTTATGGATATCAATATGCCGGAAATGGATGGAATCAGTTGTGCAAAAATCCTTAAAAAAGATTATCCCAATATTAAGATTATCATGCTCACCATGTATGCACAGAAATCTTTTATAGATGAAATCATAAAAATCGGAATTGATGGTTGTCTGTTGAAAAATAATTCCGGTAAAGAGCTCTATGAGGCTATTTTAAGGGTTCAAAGTGGAAAGTTTTATTATGATAAAATTCAGGATTTCGCGAATCCAAATGAGGAAATTGCGGCCTATAAATTAGGCGACCGAGAAATTGAAGTGATTAAATTATTAGCAAAAGGGTTAGGCACAAATGAAATAGCAGAGCAGCTTTTTATTTCCAAGCATACCGTCAGCACGCATAGAAAGAATATATTGAATAAGACAGGGGTTAATAATACTACGCAATTGATTCAGTTTGCGCATGACAATAAGTTGATTTAAACAGCCCCAGCCCCCTTTCTTTTTCCCCCAAAGGGGGAAGAACGCACGGAATAGAATAAGAAGTAAATTCCAATTCCATCATTCATTTTTCAAAACTTTAGTTAAGTTTTTGAAAGAAACCATATCAAATTAAAATGCCAAGCCAGTTCTGGGCTATGTTCCCCCTTTGGGGGTTAGGGGGCCTTCTCAATAACCTCCCAAGTATGATCAGCAAGTAACTTCACAGTTGCCAAATACTTCATATTAATCTGGCTTCTGCCCCATTCACCGGGTCCTATTAAGGATAAAATATCTTTCCCATCAGCGCCTTCATACATATGATAGGTATGATTAATAAGGGGCTCAAAATTGATTTTAGCTAAGTAGATGCGTTCTGAAATTTCAACTCTGCTTTTTAAGTCATTAGCTTGCTTGGCCAACAGTTGCATTTGCTCATAAAGTTGCGTCATCTGCCTGTCTGTTTGCTCATGCATAGCAGAAACGGCATGACCTTTAATTTTGCCTCTGTCGGTGGGCTTAATGATAGCACTACCAGAATGATGAGGGAATGCAATGGTTCCGGGCTTATCGGTAGTGCCCTCCTTCATTTTCTCTAAATCTATTTTGTCTATATCTATTTTCTTACCTGCTTCGCTCATATGCCATTTATCTTCGGATTTCTATTTCCATTGGATCCTTATGCTTAACACTATCTTTAACGGATTTATTTTTTTCAGTTTCATCACCAAATTTCCGGAATTTGGTTTTAGTGGACATATCATAAACCACATAAAAAACAATCAGCATAAATAGAACTGCGATAAGTAGAAATACTCTAGACTTTTTCATTTTGATTCAGATTCTTCATCATTATTTCCAAATAAGGAAAACGGTTCTTTTAACTGCAATTCTTTTATAAAGTTATAATAAATAACAATCCCAGATTTTAATACATCCAAGCTAATCCTTTCATTATTACTATGAATGCTATTAATATCTCGTTCAGTCACCACTGCAGGAATCAATCCATAAGATGGAATATCATAAGACCTAAAAAGACTATTATCACTAGTAGCTGGAAATAAAAATGGAATAGTTTCCGCATCCGGATAACTTGTGGCTATGGCATCTTCCAATGCTTTGTAGTACTTATTTAAGCGCGATGGCTGGGCTTCCGGACTTTCTGAGATAACCGAAACTTTGACGTTATCATTGTCTAATTTTCTTTCAATGTAGCGAATAAAACTTTTAGAAGAAGTACCTGGTACCAATCGACAATCCAATACTGCTGTGGCAGAATTACTGATTTGATTAGGGGGGCCTGGCGGATTATAAATATTGGTGACTGTAACGGTATTAGTCAATAGAGAAGATAAAAAAGACTCTCTTTCAATTTGTTTTCGCACAAAAGGTGCTAAAATAGACCAATTAATATTTCGTATAAAAAACCCTCTAACTCCTCCTTCTGCCCTTCCCAGGCTCCTAAACATCCTTCTCGTACTTCTATTAAAAAGCAATAATACCCTTCGGTTGGTCAGCTTATTCAAGCTATTAATTAATTGCATGTTAGCATAGTCCTTTGAAGGAGCGGCACCATGCCCAGCTGAATTGCTATTGATTTTCAATTGTAACCACAAGCTTTGCTTTTCAGCAATAGAAACGCCAAATACTACTTTATCAGGTTTATTTTTAAGAACATTCTGATAGCCTGCACCACCTTCTCCCAGAACTACGTCAGCATTTAATTCTTCTTCAAAATTTTCCATAAGATACCTTGCACCATTTTTTCCGCCAGTTTCTTCACCAGAAAGGAAAAGCACTGTTACATTAAAAGGTAAATCAGCGGTATCATAATCCTGTTTAAAACCTTCTAACGCTTTCAATTGCATGATGCCTAATCCTTTTGCATCCAGGGCACCTCTTCCATGAATGTATTCACCATCAAAATGACCACTATAAGGATCATGTTCCCAATCATCTAAATCTTCTACAGGAACGACATCTATATGGCTTTGTAAAACAATATTGGGCTTACCACTGCTTAAAGGGTAAAGTGAAGCAGCCAGATTATAATTATCTGAAAAATCAGAAAAAACTTTTAAGTGTAAATCAGTAGTTAAAATGTAATCCTCAATGAAAATAGCGGCTTCTTTCTCACTACCTGAAACACTTTCTCTTTGTATATAAGCAGAAAGTAAATCAATGGATTGATTTATGGAAACAGATTCAGGTAAATTCTGGTATTCACTATTATATTGAGCTAAAGCTGGTGTGGTAAAAAGTACAATGCATAGCATCAAAAAGTTTAGCTTCATTTCAGGTAATTTTATCTTCAATCCATAAATATCCTATACTCAGCAGAAACAACAAAAAGAACCATAATGTTACAAATTCTTGATTATACTTATCTTCTTCCGCCTGAATATTTGAAACTTCAAAATTAAGATAATTTAGGTAATCATAATTGTAATTACTTAAGAATTCTGATTGAATTCCTTGAGCTTCCGAATGAACATAAAATGGAATCGGTTCTTTCTGACTTTTCAAATTTACAAAATGCCACCCCACTGTCTTTGGATAAAACATAAAATGTTGTCTTTCGGGAAAAATTTTATCAGGCAAAAATTTCAATTTGATGGTATCATTTTGAAGATTAAAAATGGAGATTTCATCTAGCTCTTCACCAGACCAAAGTCTGAAAAAGAAAGGCTGATACTGCACTGCCCATTTCGTTTTATCATTAAAAAACTCCGAAGGTTTCCTTAGTAATTGATTAAAAACTGGAGACCAAATCCGTTCATATTCCTTATCTTTTCCTGATAATTTGAGTTGGAAACTATTTTGAAAATTAATTATACCATAGATCACTTCGGGAGTAACTTTTCTAAAAACAGCATTTTTAGCCACTTCATCTAATTGATATAGATTATTGAATTGTAAATAGTTATAATTATTTAATTCAAGTAAATTATCACTTGTACTAAAAATATTAGTAGGTTTAGACTTGTCTAAATCAAGCTGAATTTGGCTGTTTGGGTTAGTTCTAAAAATTAAACTCCCTCTATTTTGCTTTAGGGTTTTCAAAAATCGATTTCTAATATTCGGTGCTAGATCTTCCCATGCTTTTGTATCGGCAAAAAGTAATTTCAATTTCTTTGCAACTCCCCTATCGAATTGCAATGAATCATGCCAATTGAAAAATGAAGATTTGAATTTGCCTTTGGAGATTTGGGTTTTCTGATAAACTGAATGCTCTTTAGATTTAAGAAAATCACCTAAGAATTTCCATTCGAAATCAGGAACAGCAGAAAGGATTTGAATGACATATTGTTCAGATTCTTCCACCTTAACTGCAAAGTGATAATTCTCATTTTCCGTACTAATTTCTGATAAAATATAGCCTGATGACTTTGGTAGAATTGAAATATGACTTTGACCATTTCCTGAAATAGATTTTGAAATACTATCATTACCGATAATTGCTGAGATATTAACTTCTCTCTTCTCGCGATTCTGTATACGAATACTTAAACTATCTCCCAATGCAATCGATTTAGGATAGTCAATTTGAATCCCTTTTTGGATTTCAATATCACTTCGAAACTGATAATTTACTGGATTTAATTGTGGGAAATAACCGTAAACAAATGCCGTATCAATTTGATAATGGAGTTGCGATATAGTTGTTATCGGATCTTTACCCACTTCCTTAAACTTTGAATTTGATTGCTGATGGAGGAGGGGTAAATTATATTCATTACTTAAAGAATCAATTCTATTTTCAGATATATTCTGACTAATGAGTAATACTGAATACTGTGGTTTTTTAATTAAAGTGTAAGGCGATAAATAAATGATATATAATGAAATAAAGGTCAACAGTAAAGCAATAACCCTCCATACTTTTCGAGGTTTTTGTTTTTTTATTTCCCATAAGAAACCCAAAATAAAAACAATGAAAAGCACCGCCAAATGCCATACTTCAATAGTATTTTCCCAACCGATATTTCCCATCAAATCAGTCATTCAGTAAATCGTAATAAGTGTTATGTAAAGCGCTATGAATGCTTTTCCCTTCATGTGTATTTTCTAATTCAGCTATTTCTAGCATATCTTCCATGATGATTAGCACATTCCTTAATTCATCTTTTGATTGCCTATTATGAAATTGCTTAATTGCAGCTAACAGACTTCCATAGCGTACTGGTTCTGAAGTTATTTTTGAGACTAAATCATCCGTAAAACTATCAAGAATAATCCCTGCTCTTTTCATATGCTCCATTTGATAAGCCGATTTAAGCTGAGAATAACTTTCAGCCAGTTTTACCTCAAATGACTTCTCCTCAAGATCGTCTTCAGTCGCTTGTGCATCAATTTTATCCAAATCACCTGTCATTCGCTTTTTCTCTTCATCAATTGGTGGTGGTTCAAAACCCATTCTTTCCACATAAATCCTAGAAGCCCTCTTTACTTCCTTTATCAATTTAAGTGCCTTGTACTCAAAAGGAAGAGCTTCTTTTGGCTTATAAGTTCTTAGATAGAGTTCCGCTTCCCACATATTCGTCAAAGCTTCTTTTAATTTGGCTTTCACATTAGCATCCAGGAATGTAGATAATTCTGATTCATCATGTGCATGCACATAAGCTTCAAGTTCAGGCGTTTCGTTGTAGATTGGGTTGGAAAATTTACTTTCCGTCCCCTGTTCTTCATGCGAATCATGATCATGATCTTCCTGCTCATTCCCTTCTCCTTTAATTACTCCATGGTCATGTCCTGAGTGATCCACTTCTCCTAATCCGCCTGTGGTTTCATATTCTTCACCTAAGAACACACCATATCGTAGTCTAAGCAATTTTTGATCAGCTCCTATAGAATTACTTCTTTGCTCAATATCAGTTTGGCTGATTTTACTTTGATCTTTTAGCAATTTCTCTGTATCGATAATGATTTGTCGCTGGCTTTTAAAATATTCTGCTTCATTGGTTAATGCAAAGCCTTCATAAGCTACCGGTTCTGATTCCACCGTATCCGCTATGGAAAGAAAATAAACATCTGTTCTGCCGGTATTACCTTTTGGCTTTTTATTGTCTTTGGCAGAAAAGTAAAAATAAAGCTCATCACCGGGTTCTAATAAAAAAGTATCCAATGGTAAGTTGATGTTCTTTTTCTGCCTCTTAAGCTTATTAGAAATGCCTGAAATGGCCTGCTTCATCTCTCGGAACCTAACCGACTCACCATCCCCTCTACTTAGAGTCATGATAATGTCAGTTGATACAACTCCATAATCGTCTTCAATTGTTAAATCCAGCTTGAAATTCCTATTCAAATCCTCCCAATTGATTTCATATCGGTTTTCCTTCAAATTGGTAGAAAGCATTGGAGTTTCATCTCTTTTCATTTCCAAAATTTCGGGATTTAATGAAATGAGGCTATCATTTTGCTCATATTCAATCTGAAAAATAGAAGACTGATTTAAGATAAATGATTTTGATTGCTTTTCCCTTAAATTGAATTCATACTGATTCTGCCATAATAAATCAATATCTATGTTTCCCTGATTTGTAAAAACCAACCTACTTCCCTCTGCGATCTTTCTGTTTTTCTGCCATTGGAAATTTTGGAGGCGTGTATAGTTCGGAGGATAAACCCAAAGTTGATAATCAAAGTTTAGAATTGGTTTCTTAGTAGTACTATCAATCAAAACCTCCGCCTCTTTTTGAAATGGTATAATCTGATTTTGTGTGGGTAAATCCATTTGATAAACAAATGAAGAAGAATAGAACAAACCACTAAGAACCAGTAAGATAAATCCATTCCTTAAAGAAAATGGAAAAGTAATTCTTTGAATAGGTGGCAATTGTTGAATTATCTTTTTTTGCTGCAGTTTTTCCATAGAATTTAAGTCTGACTTGAAAAAAACAGACAAACTATATTCTAATTCAGGATATTTTTGATGTAAAAAATGAATAAGCTTTTGATTGCTCCACAGGAATCTTGAATTCCAAAGCAGTAACAAGGAAACAATTGAGGTGATGTAAACTACCCAAAATGCAAAAGGAACAGCCAAATGCGAAATATTGGAAATGGTCATTAGCAATAAGATTCCAGCAACAACTGGAATCACAATTGATGCAGCAAGCAAGAGATTAAATCGCCTTTTGATCTTCAGCCAATATTTTTGAAAGTCCTTATGCATGCTTCTTTCTATAGCTTAAGTACCTCTCCAACATGATGAATAAGACAATCAGCAATAAAAACTCCTCATTAAAAGTTATGGCTTTCTTTACTTCTTCATGAGCTTCTAACTTTCTAGTGTAAATTGCCTTAAATGAAGAATATTGATAATTAGGTTCTATTATTTGAGCTATGAATTCGGTTACTATGGATACAAACATATCTTCATTCAAAGGATTTTGTAGCCAATTTTCATTTAAGTACAATAAGTTATCATTATGCTTCTTGTAGATAAGATAATCGCTTGATAGAGTGTCACTCCGTACAATTTGATTGGTTTGTAGCTTCTGCTGTGAAGTAGTAAAAACCAACTGTGCATCCTTTTTATTTGACAGACTAAAATTTATCTTTTTGCCAGAATATAAATAGTTTGCTCTCAATACCTTATCATACTTTTCTTTAACAAATTGGGAAAGCTCATCAAAATGGATAAGTAAAGTATCCAGGCTTAATTTTTCTGGGGAACTCTGGATTTCTGATGGAGTAATTAGCTCCAAATGAAAATTCAATTTGGGAATAGCTCCTACAAAATCAGTATTCTGGAAATCATTGATATAAATTAGTGAATCAATTTCAGGTCTTTGTTGGGAAAACTTTTCCAATAAATACCAATCATTAGAAGTATTTCTAAACTCCGAAGTGGAAAACACGGAGATTTCATCATTTACATAAGCTTCAGGCACTTTAAAACCATCTCCCACCAGTACAGCTTTTTGTTTTTCCACTTCCTGATAATTGACCCATTTTGCCAAAAGTGCAACTACGAATATCAAAATCATCAAACGAACTAATAATAATGGAATATCTGAAAGCGTGATTTTTCTGGACTGTAAAGTGCTGCTTTCCCTTAAAAATCTGATACTACCAAATTCAATTTCTTTGGTTTTATTCTTACTCCACAAATGAATGAGAATAGGAATCGCCAAAGCGGTTAAACCCCAGAGTGCTATGGGATTAAACGAACTCATGCCCATGATTGGTTAAAGTGACTCAACAGCTCAAAAATGGATTTCTGGATAGAATCTTGTCCATTCAATTGCCAGTAAGCTATTCCATTTTTTGCACAAGTCGTTTGAATTCCGTTTTTCCAGTTTTGGATTTTATTCTGATATTCCTGTAAGCCTTCTTGTGTATTCACTTGAACACTTCCCTGCCCTTCCAAATCTTTAAAAGTGAAATATTGTCCTTTGAAATCAAGCTGTTCTTCATTATTAAAAAGCAAATGAATCAGCATTACTTCTTCTGATGCTACTGCCCAATTTTTAAGCAGATTTTGAAATTCAGCTTCATCAGAATATCCATCTGTAAAAATGAACACCGTACTTTTATTTTTAATTTTCTGACTTGGATTTAAATCATTGAGGTTTGTTTCTTCTTCAGGCTTGAGTTGGATTAATCGATAAAGAAAAGTTTCAAAATCCGAAGGAGGATTGTCCTGATTAAAAATGTAATATTTATCCTGCTGATTATTCGTTAAGTAAGCTAGAGAGGCGATTAAAGTCCTTGACCAATTAAATTTACTAGCACCAGCCATTTCAAAATTCATGGACAAGCTTTTATCCAAAACGAAAATGAAATCATGCTGCTTTTCCATTTCCGCTTCCTTAATCATATAATGATCGGTCCGCGCAAAATATTTCCAGTCCAGTTGCTTGAGCGAATCTCCCGGTACATAATTTCTATATTCCTTAAATTCAATTCCAAATCCCGTTTTCGGACTTTGATGCATACCAATCATCACGCCTTCAATATGATGTTTAATGTACAATTGAAGTGCTTTGAGCGCCTCAAAGTCAGGCATTTGAAATATTTGATTTATGGATTTCAATAAGCCCTATTTAATGGTTTTTAATAACTCTGGAATCAAGTCTTCAACCGTAAATTTTTTGGTTTTAGCTACAAAATTCAATACCACACGATGGCGTAGCACTGCCAAAGCTACTGCTTTAATATCCTCTGGGATAACGGCCAATCTGCCATCCAGGAAAGCATGGGCTTTAGAAGCCAATACTATGGATTGTCCCGCACGTGGACCTGCACCCCAATCGACATATTGCTTTACTAAATCTATTTCTGAGTTTTGCGGACGAGTAGAGCGCACCAGCTGACTAACATTCACCAATAAATCCTTATCAATATGAATATCTCTTACCCAGCTTCTGGCTTTTAAAATTTCTTCTGCTGTTAAAGTAGGATTAAGCTGATTCTTTTGATTTCCAGTGGTGAGTTGAAGTATATCAACTTCTTCTTGCTCAGCAGGATATTGCACTACAGTATAGAATAAAAAACGGTCTAGTTGAGCTTCAGGTAAAGGATAAGTTCCTGACTGCTCCAATGGATTTTGAGTGGCTAAAAGAAAGAATGGCTCAGGCAACACATAGGTTTTACCTGCATAAGTTACTTCTCGCTCTTGCATAGCTTCCAATAAAGCAGACTGCGTTTTGGGTGGTGTTCTGTTGATTTCATCTGCTAACAAAATATTGGTGAAAACCGGGCCTTTATTGAATTGAAAAAACCGTTTTCCTGTACTGCGATCTTCTTCTAATACTTCCATTCCAATGATGTCAGAAGGCATTAAGTCAGGAGTAAACTGAACTCTATGAAAATCCAATTGCAGAACTTTAGCTAAAGAACGAACCAAAAGGGTTTTCCCTAAACCAGGAACACCTTCCAGCAATATATGCCCATCCGCTAGCAAAGCCATGAAAACCTCACTCACTACATTCTCCTGACCAATGATAGCTTTAGATAGCTCCTTTCGGGCTTCTTTAAACTTTGTTACTGTATTTTGTATATCTTCCATTTTTTTAAAGATTCAAGAATCAAGATTTAAGATTAAAGACTTCAGATCACCTTATTCTATTAAGTATCGAGTAGAAAGTAGCTAGTATCTAGATTATTACTTCTGACTCCCAGCCTCTGTCATCCAACTATTCATCTCCCACAATAAGGCCGCCCTTACAGGGCTTAGCGTTTCTGCTCTTTACAGAATTACCTTAAGTTCGTCCTTACAGGACTTATAAGAATCATTACAGACTTCTGACTACCAACTATTTATTCAACTTTACTTTCTTATTTGCTATTTCCGGTCTGACCTAAGCTTCCGACATCACATTTCCCTTCACCCCACATCCTTACTTCCCACTCCGAGCTTCTAACTTCTAACTATTTATATCTACTTTATTTAAATATGTTTCTACAATATATCATCAACACTTCATCACCCGAATATCGCATACATCACTATATTCACTCCAAACTTAGTATTATCTTCTGCTAGCCAGCGTTTGTTTCGAAAATCGTAATCCCATTCGCAGCCATAATCTTTATTGCTGTACAAAACTCTTATTTTCCCATCTTTCTCAATGGCTTTCAAATAATCATGAACAATATCATCTCCCCAACCATTCAATTCCTGTGAAGTGGTAGGTGGTCCGTCTGGAAATTCAAAAAAACTAAAATAGATAGGATGGTCATCCGGGATTTTCTTTAATCCATCCTCTCCGTATATTTCCGCCATCTGACTTTCAAATGATTTGGCAAAAAGCCCGTCTATATCATGATTGCAATCATCTACAAAGATAAAACCTCCATTATCTATATATTTAATGAAATTGTCTTTTTCTGCTTGTGTAAACTGTACTAATTTATGTCCACTTAAATAACAAAAGGGACATTCAAATATTTCTTCGCTACTTAGAGCAACCACTCTTTCCTGAGTATCCACAGGAATATTGGTATATTCAATAATTGAATTCAGAAGATTGCTTGGCATCCTTTGGTCTACATTCCAATCTCCTGATTCATATTGCAAGCGAGTAAAGAAAAATTTATTCATTTCACGAGTTTACGGCAAAATGCTAATGAGTACAATGAAATTTTCCGGAATTATATAAATGGTCTGAAAAGACATCTATTGGAATCTGAAAACAAAATGGAGTTGAGAAAAATTTTTGCTTTAATATTGCATCAAAAATTTTCCACTTGCAAGCGGTTGATCCTTATCTGTAATTTTATAAAAATAGATTCCCGGGCTTAAAAAATCTAAATCCAGAAAGTTCCTATCATTAGGAATGGAAGTGGAAAATAATACCTGACCTTGTAAATTGTAAAAAGTAATAATTGCCTCAGGAGCGGTTTCCTTTGCAAAGACCTTCAAATCTTCCTCTCTAAAAAGTGGATTTGGGTATACTATGAAATTAGAAGATTTTACATAATACGCAGACTGAATTTCACTGATTACACTTTCCCCATTAATAAAGTAGATAACTGCTCTGGATGAATTAAACCCATTATCTGGTTCATTCTCCAGATATTCAACCTCAAAAGAATTTGAGTTAAATTCAGCCAGTATTTCCCAAAAGTTTTCTTGCTCATTCTTCTTTTCTAAATGAATTTTCTCCACTCCTGTTAGAGAGGATAATTTTAGATAATGGTAAATCCCTTCTCCTTGAATGGATTCAACAAAATAGGACTCCAAAAAACAATTAGAACTTTGTAAATTATAATCTATAGCTCCACCCTGAATCAGAGCTTTACCTTTTTTGAAAGCTTGAACCTTTAAAAAAGAACTACTTAATTCTGATTTATTGATAGTAAGACTAGTATCCTGAGTATTGGCAAAGACTTTCATTTCATTATCTATTAAATGAAATAGTGAGTAATAATCACTATCCGGAATTGATTTCCAATAAAACGATAGTGAATCATTACAATTAAAGCCAACATTTAGGCGAAGAGGCTCAGAAATAGAAAAAGTATCACTAATATAGGTTTGGTTATCAATTTCCATTTTCAACTGAGCAAAATCATTCACAATCTCTGAATCCCATCTAAAATTCTCATCTGACAACAAGATTTCTTCCTCAATTAGCTCCCAGTTTTGCTCAGCAATCAACTTAAAATATAATTTACCAGCTTTTTCTTTTGAATAACTACTTTCCCATCTTAGGTGAGAGGTTGTTTCTCCATTATAAGGGATATTATCTTTAAACGTAGGACTGGTCCAGCTAAAATCATTTTCTATTTCCCATCCATATACAATAGAAAAAGCCTGCTTAATATCTAAAGGAATTTCTGTATTAATAATTATTTCAATAGAATCAGAATTAACAACATCAATATGAAGCTGTTCAATATTATTCAAATGATCTATACCTTTAGTTGCAGTAGTGTTCAGAGCATCAATATTTGGCTCTGTAGATAAAATCCAAGGAAGGTATGTTTGTCCGCTTTCGTTTTGAGCTTGTAGGTTTAAATCATGAACTAAAGCAATTTCATCATTAGGTTCAGCTGGAGGATCAGTCCAAACTAAGGTAGCTTTGAAATTCACTGCATTATCAGGGATTTTAATTATAAAACTTTTCTGATTATTAATTATTTGATCTTCAATAAACTGACCTTTTTCTAAAGACTGTACGGCTTGGTAGGCATTTAAGCTCCCAAAACCTGTTTTATGTTCAGGACCTAATTCACCTATATCATCCGCACTATTAATCAATAAAGCTTTTACTAAAGATGCCGATATATTTGAGTTATATATATTTCTATAGGATTGCTGTAATAAAACGGAAACTCCACTAATAAGCGCTGCAGAATTTGATGTTCCAGTCATACTGTAAGCCACTAATTCCGGTTTTATTCTTCCATCGAAAGCAGGGCCATTGCTATTGAGCTGAATAGTAGTCATGCTAGTATCCACCGCACCAATTGTCAAAACATTCTTAGCTTGTTTAAAATTTCCAGTGAGATTTGAAAAACCTGTTAAGCCTTCATAGATACCATGATTAGAAGCTTCCAATCCCGAATTTCCGATTGAAAAAACATGTACAATTTGAGGGTTTTCGTAAATTTGTTGATCATATAAGGAAGCCGCTACACCATAAAAAGATTCAATCTCAGTTCCGTAAGAATGATTTTGTGTCTGAATGCTATTGGAAGTAAAATATTCTTTAGGATCAGGTGTAACTTCATTATTGGAACTTGAAGTATGTAAAACATTAGGAGCTACTCCAAGACCAGTCAAAAAAGTATTGCCATTGCCTGCAATAATTGTGGCCATCTCTAATGGATGGGAATCAGAAAATTCACTTTCCCTATCAGAGAATATATATCTTCCAGATAAATCTATATCATTTATATTATAAAATTGTTCTTTTATACTTACCAGTTCACTTGCCCCATTAAGTTCCGGATAATACGCCTGGATTGTATTGATTTTATTTGGATGCAAATTAAGATCAAGAACTCTAGCCTCACTATTAGGAGGCTCTGACACTTTCTCAATGTAAGTTATAAAAGCTTTATCTAATAATAGACTTAGTTTGACATCCTTAACCTTAATTTTAACAAAATCTCTATGTCTGGAAATTGTACTTATTCTTGCCTCACTATTTTCAAATCTACCCCACTCTTTATCATCAATAACTTCTACCCAATAATCCCCATTTAAATAATCATTATCACTTAAGGTTATATTTTTAGAAATCTTCCATCCATTTTCAATTTCATAAAGAGCAAGATACTTAGAGTTCAGTTCAATATCATATAAATCAGAAGCCTCAAAAAACACAATACAAGAACTATCTAAAAGTCTTTTAACAATTTTTAAGGCTTTTTCTGTTTCACCTAAGAAATTAAAAGATGAATCGTTCTTTAGAAGATAAAATTTACCTTGTTTTAAACTATTTAAAGATTCAATTTTTGAACCTGCATACAGGTATTTAGGGTTTTTGTTATAAGTTTGAGAAACGCCTTTATTTACAATACTTATATATAAATATAACAATAATAAGATGACCAATTTTGGCCGACTTCCTGCCAATCTTCTGATAGTACTTAAAGTCAATGGGTTTTGGCTACTTTTAGTAAACATATTCTTAATATTACTAATAATAATTATTAATATTTCAATATCATAATAAATATTTAATGTAATATTTTTTCTTTTCAAAATAAAAAATATATGTTGCAAACCTAACTAAAATTTTATAAAGTTTATGACAAATTTAAGAAAAGGTGTCATGTATGTAATGACATTCATGGCCGTAACAGTAATGATGAGCTCTTGCCAAGATGATGAAATGGGAGCTCAAATTGACAACAGTGTAGTGTCTGAAGAGATCAAAGACCAACTAAAAGATCTAGGCTTTGATCCAAGCGATGTTTATCGTGAGGAATACTCTAATCCTTTAACAGGTGATCAGGGATTCCATTTAATCGTAGAAGGTGACATTTCAATTACTGAAAAGCAATTAGATGAAATGTCTAATAGTGAACTTTTCCATACAGGAAAGTTTGCTGAGCAGTACCGCACAACAAACCTTGTTAGCCAAAACCGTACGATTAATGTTATTGGTTATACTGGTAATAACTCCAATGGTTTAGATTCAAAAATGAGAACAGGATTAAGCTGGGCAGTTGATAATTACAATGCCCTAAATACTGGCTTAACCTTTACTCTTACTTATGGAACAAACTACAATTCTTATGATATGGTAGTTTATAGAGTAAGTGGATCAGGCGGTGGAAGCGCTGGTTTCCCAAGTGGAGGAGATCCTAACAAATTTATCAAGATTCAATCAGGTACAAGCAATTACGACACAAATGTTGTAGAACATGTGATTGGACATGAGATGGGACATTCTATTGGATTACGCCATACTGATTGGTTTAACCGCTCATACTCATGCGGTTCTGGTGGAAGTGAAGGAACAGCTGGCGTTGGAGCAATTCATATACCTGGCACTCCAACAGATATAGATCCAAACTCTTTAATGCTAGCTTGTTTTAGCGCTAGTGAAGATGGGGAATTCGGATATTATGATAGAGTAGCTTTAGAATACCTTTATTAATATTTAAATTAAGGTTTACAATAATAAAGAAGGTCAGCTAATACTGACCTTCTTTTCTTGCCTAATATATTTAAATACTATTTCTGAGGTGGTCTGCTTGGTCTTACTTCAATTTTACTTGGCAATGTTCTTGGATTCATTTCCAATAAATCAACTACCATTTTACCAAGGTCTTCTTTTTGAATTTTCCAATAATCATTTTCATTTGGCTCGTGATCATTGAAGTGAGTAGCGACAGAACCGGGCATAATTGTGGAAATATTAATCCCATGCTGTCTTAAATCTAACATTACAGCTTGTGTGAAACCAGTTAATCCAAATTTACTAGCATTGTAAGCTGATCCTGAAGGAAAGAAATTAGTCCCAGCCAAACTGGAAATGGTAAAGAAATAACCACCATTCTTCTTCAATGCTTCTACACTTGATTTAATAGTATAGAAAACTCCGGTTAAATTAGTGTCAATCACTTCATTCCACTTATCAATTTCCATCTCGTCAATTGGAGCAAAATGACCTAATCCAGCGTTTGCAATCACAATGTCTAATTTTCCCCATTTATCTAAAACGGCATTCACACAAGTTTCTTGGTTTTCATATGAACGAACATCAGCCTGAAGTCCTAAAACTTCTCCTTTGGCATTTTTAGCAAGAGACTCAGCTGCTTTATCAGCAGATTCTTGACTTCTACTTGTGATGGCAACATTAATGCCTTTCGCTAATAATGCTTCTGCTATTCCGTATCCTATTCCTTTACTTCCTCCAGTTATAAGTGCTGTTTTATTTTCTAATTTTTGCATAATTAATTTTTGTTTACATTAAAACAACTGATTCAATTATGATTGGTTACAAAATGAGTATTTAAAATCTACTATTTTTCCTTAAAAAGGTAACCAACACCTTTAATAGTTTTGATGTAGTCCTCTCCTAGTAGCTGGCGGATTTTTAAGATATGGATGTCAACTGACCTTAAAGTCACCTTAAAGGAGTTCCCCCATATGGCTTGCATAATTTGCTCACGTGAAAAGACTTGATTAGGAAATCGAGCGAGAAATAGCAATATTTCAAATGATTTTGATTGAATTTGCATCAATTCTTTTGAAGGTAATTTAAAGAGCAAATGCTTTTTAATATCAAAATATAAATCTCTGATCTCATATTCATCTAAAGGTTTTAGATGAAAAATACTTTCTTCCTCCCCAAAAAACTTTGACAAACGCTTTTTAAAGGCATTTTTGCGAAGTGGTTTTCTTAAAAAGAAATCTATACCCGACTCATAACTTAAGATTTCATTTTGCTCCTCTTTATTAGAAGTCAAAGCTATAATCTTAGGATCAAGATCCTTTAGAATAACTTCATTTTTGAGATATTTAAAAAGGCTGATTCCATCATAATTTTGATTGCCAATTTCTGAAATGATTAATAGAGGGTGATGTCTATTAATTAGCTGTATAGCATGTTGAGTATCTAATGCTAAAGCCACATTGAAATTTTCAGATTCCAATATTTTAACCAAATCTCTTAATGTTTCTTTATCATCATCAGCTATTATAGCTGTTCTGCTTTGTTGCATTTCTTAGATACCTCATTGATTTACTCTTCTAAGAAAACACAAATTAAAATGATTTTTACTATTGAAAATTGATATTAAAATGAAAATAACTTGATGGTAAAGTAAGCTTAATATTGGATATGAAAATCTTGTGAATAATTAATATTGAGGTAAAACGGTAATATTTTTAATTTTTATTACCCTTAAACTTTTCCATTGTAGCCATCCCTTCCCCGCTAATACCTTCCGCCTTGAAAACTTTGAAGATGGTCATAAAAACTATTTTCAAGTCTAATAAAAATGATTGATTTTGGACATACCAAACATCATATTCAAATTTCTTCTGCCAGCTTATAGTATTTCTTCCATTTATCTGAGCCCAACCTGTAATGCCTGGGGTTACCAAATGCCTCTTACTTTGCTCTTTGCTATAAAGCGGCAAATATTCAACCAATAATGGGCGTGGGCCAATAAAAGACATGTCCCCTTTGATTATATTCAAAAGTTGAGGAATTTCATCCATACTCGTTTTCCTCACAATTTTCCCAATCCAGGTTAGTCGTTCTTCATCAGCAAAAAGCTCTCCATTTACATCTTTGTCATCCCGCATGGTTTTGAATTTAATAAGCAAAAATATTTCTTCCTTCAAGCCAGGCCGCTTCTGAGTGAAAAAGACCTTTCCATTTTGAAAAAATGCTAAAAGAAGTGCCACAATGATAAATATGGGACTAGCAATTATCAATGCAATCAAAGCAGTAAGTTTATCAAAAAAAGGCTTGATTAATTTTCTATACATACTATTTGATGACTCCTAAATGCATTAAAGCATCTCCTTCATGAACTATCGGATTGTGATTGAGTCCTATTACATAACCATTTACGGTAGAAGTAACTTTGTTTTTAAATCCTCCAAAAGGATCATTAATATGTCCCAATAACTGATTTTTCTTAATTTTCTCCCCACTTTTAACAGCTGAAAGGAAAACTCCAGACCTTCTAGCTCTGACCCAAGAAGAATTTTTGATGACCAAATTTTCATAGTCGGCTCTTTCAGCTTCATTTCGCATTCCTAAATGCTTCATCAATCTTCTGGCTCCTTTTATACCTTCTCTAATAGCAAATTCATCAAAACGGGAAGATTCACCACCTTCATACACTAATATGTTTTTACCGAATTTATTTGCTGTTTGGCGTAATGAATTTGGGCGAAATTTTGAATCTAAAGTAAAAGGTGCGTGAAATGCTTCCGCTAGTTCCACGTTTTTAGCATCCTTCATCATACACCTCACTTGAGGATAATTTGTTCTATCAGCCCCGCCCGTATGAAAATCTATACCATAATCAATTAGGGGTAAAATTTCTTTAGTTAGGAAATTCGCCATCCGAGAAGCCAAAGAACCATTTTTATTACCCGGGAATGATCTGTTTACATCTTTCCCATCTGGCACATATCTAGAAAAATAAATAAAGCCGTATACATTGATGATAGGAATACATATTACTGTTCCGATATTAGGAATATGGTCATTTTTCTCAATCATCCTCCTGACAATTTCTGACCCATTAATTTCATCACCGTGTAATCCACCCATCAATAATAATACTGGTCCCGGTTCGGTGGATCTGGCAATAGTAATGGATACATCTATTGTAGTGTGGGAAGGAAGTCGGGCGATATTTACATCTACCACTTTCTCTTCACCAGGAGCTATTTCAATTCCGTTAATAATCATCTGTTGAAAATTAGACCTTTATGTAAAGGATTTGTATTATAAAGAATGGATGGGTTTTTAAAAGATAAATACCACCATATTGTTCCAGACACTAAAATGCCAACAATCGAACCGACCAATGTATCAACCATGAAATGTTGAAATAAATAAACCCTGGAAACAGCTACTAAAATAGCTAAAAGCATATAAATGACCTGCAATAATTTATTTTTAGTTAATAATATCAAAATAGTGGCTAAAGCAAAAGCTGAAGCTGTATGTCCGCTTGGCATACTGTAATAGGTATGAAGGTCTACTCCTTCAATCAAATTAAATGAAGTTAAGGACTCTTTAAACTTTAATGCTGGCCGTGAAGCCTCAAAAACTACTATTTTTAAAAATTGTACGATAAAAAAATGAATAATACCTGTTAAAGTAAGTAGAATAGCATAATAAAGTCTGTACAGTAATAAAATAATACCGGCAATTACGAAAATATGCCATTCTCCCAAAAAGGTTACATAGCTAAAAAATACATCTCCAAAAGGATTGTGTCTTTGATTTAACCAAAACAAGAAGGTGCCTTTATCTAAAAACAGTACCAATATTAAGGCCGTCAAAAAATAGAGCACATACATTAAAAATGCAGGGCTTTGTAATTTATCTTTTAAGCTTTCCATTCAAATCTTAAATATTTAATGGTTTCCCCGACTTTTGAAAATTTTCTTTCATATCGGGTAGAAATTCCATAATGCTCCTTTAAATATACAGAATTATGCAAATCATCTGTAAAATGCAAATCTTTAATATCATCTCTTGCAGGCAAAACTTCACTCAAGGTCCATTCAAATAATTGAGTATTATCAGTTTTAAAATAAACCCTACCTGTACCTCCTTGAATTCTTTTATAAATTTCTAAAAAGCGATGAAAAGTAAGCCTTCTTTTTTCATCGCGGTCTCTTGGTCTTGGGTCAGGATGAATAATCCAAATATCATTTACCTCTCCTTCAGCGAACATTTGCTCTAAATCCAAGATGAAATTTCGTGCAAAAGCCACATTCTCTAGTCCTTCCTCTATTGCTTTAGAACTTCCCTGCCATAAACGTTCGCCCTTTATGTCTATACCCACAAAGTTTTCATTGGGAAATTCTTTTGCCAAACCAATTGAGTATTCTCCCCTACCACAAGCTAATTCTAAGTTTATTGGATTTGAATTACCAAAAACATCCTTTCCCCAGTTTGACTTTATACTTGGAAATCTTTTATCATCATACTCAATCACATTATGACGATTTTGCAAATCCTCAAATCTCTTTAACTTTTGTCTACTCATATTTTACAAACTGGGAATTTCAGCTACTGCAAAGGTAGAACCTCCTATAAATATTAAGTCCTTATCAGAAGCATTTTTTTGAGCCATTTTGAAAGCTTGGGCCACAGTTGGAAATGAATCACCCTTTAATCCATATTGATCAGCTATATCTTTTAGTTCATTAGCATCTAAGGCACGTGGAATATTGGCTTGGGTAAAGTAATATTGCGCGTTCTTGGGGAGTAATTCTAAAACACCTTCCAATTTTTTATCATTTACAGTGGCAAAGACGAAATGTAATTGCTCAAAAGATTCATTCTCCAACATTTTCACGATATGTTCAAAAGCAGCAATATTATGCCCAGTATCAGCAATGATTTTTGCTTGAGATTTTTCATTCGGTATGCGCTGCCATCTTCCTTTAATTCCAGAATTATCAATCACTTTTTTTAATCCATCTTTTATATGATTGTTCGTAATGGAGTATCCTTTTTCTTTTAAAATTTGTAAGGCAGTAAAAACGCTTTTTAAATTTTGAATTTGATAGCTGGCTGAAAGGCCTGATTCAAAATCTAAAATCTCAGAACTATTTAGATTCTCAGCAGTCATTTTCCAGTTTGGAATGGATTCTTCTTTTACAGAAATCTTAAACTTCTCATTACTATCAAAAAACGGAGCATTTTTGGTATTTGCTATATCTTTAATAATTAACATAAGTTCATTTTCTACTAAAGAAGATATTATAGATGTATTTTCTTTAATAATACCAGCTTTCTCTTTAGTGATTTCTTCCAGCGTATTACCTAAAAATTGCTGATGATCCAATCCGATTTGTGTGATAATAGAGACCTCTGGTTGGATGACATTGGTGCAATCGAGTCTGCCTCCCATGCCTACTTCTATCACGGCAATATCTACTTCTTCTTTAGCAAAATAATCAAAAACCATAGCAGTAGTCAGTTCAAAAAAAGATGGTCTTAATTCTTCAATGATGGGCTTGAATTTCTCCACATATTTTATCACCTCAGTTTGTGAGATAGCTTCTCCATTTATTCTCATTCTCTCTGTGAAACTTTTGAGATGAGGAGAAGTGTAAAGTCCGGTTTTATAACCAGATTCTTTTAATATAGATGCTAAAAAAGAAGCAGTACTCCCCTTTCCATTTGTCCCGGCAACATGAATGAATTTCCCCTTTAAATGTGGATTGCCTAATGACTTTAATAAAGCAATGGTATTTTGGAGGTCCTTTTTATAGGCCGGACCACCCACCCTTTGAAACATAGGTAATTGTTCAAATAAAAAAGCTTCCGCTTCCTGATATGTCATTTTATATGAGTTCTAAGATTAATTCGAGCGAATCAAAAATGTGATGGTTCCTTTGTATTGTGCGACTATTTTACCAGATGATGTTTTACTAAAAGTTAATTTAGCCACTTCATCTTGATATATTTTTGCTACATCTGCTGAAACTGTAGTGGTCAGTGTCCTTACACTTATTACCTCTCCATTATTATCTACTCTTATCTCAAACACAATTTTCCCGCTTTGGTTTGATGGGTCATCAGGATCTGGAACTCTATCCCATTTCCAGCCAGCCATATCTAATTTACTGCCGTTGCCTCCGCCTTGTGGCCCCATCATGGCATCTGCATCAACTTCGCCCTCAGGGTTTCCTTGGTCACCTTTTTTATCATTGGTTTCTCCTTGCGTTTTAGTGTCTCCAGGAAATAACGCATTAGGATTGGCTTTTGGCTCCTCTTTTTTCTCTTCCTTCTTTTCCTGTTTTGGTGTTTCTTTGGCTTTTTCTGTAGGGGTATCTTCCACTTTTACAGGTGCATCCTCTTCATTTACAGCTTCTTCTACTACTTCTTCAGCAGGTTCCGATACTTCTTCTACAACATCATTTGCGTCTGATTCTGTAGTTTCTTCTATTTCTTCTTCAACTGATTCCTCAGCTTCTTCTGTAGGGGTCTCTTCTATTTCTTCAGCTTCCTGACCAGAAACAGGCTCATTACCTGAGCCGCTATTATCGATGCCCATATTCAACTCAATTCCATACTCTGGTAAAGGTGGATAAGGTTCTTTCCAGGCGGTAACCCATAGGAATAGCAGGAGCAACAAAATATGAAGCCCAACAGAAACGGATATTCCAATTATCCGATTTTTCTTTTCCTTATGTGCATAATCACTCATTTGGCTGTGCTGCAATCGATACTTTTGCTTTTAAAGACGAAGCTATACCTGCAACCCTAACTAAATGTTCGGTTGCCACACTTTTATCAATGTGTAAAACCACAACACCTTCGTCAGCATTTCTTAATTCTCTTTTGATAGCCGTTTCTATATCTGAAACAGCTACTCTTTTATCGTTAACGAAATACAACATGTCTTTTGTTATGGTAACGCTCACTTTTTGCATTACTATATTAGTCGACTTGCTGGATGGTAAATTAACAGGCAACCCTGATGGGGTAATGAATGAAGAGGTTAACATAAAGAAAATCAACAACAGAAATATTATATCTGTCATGGATGACATGCTGAAAGCAGGATCAACTTTATGTCTGGGTTTCATTGACATAGCGCCTTATTTAGATTCTTGAAGTAAATCAATAAACTCAACCGAGGTATATTCCATTTTGTGAATTACCTTCTGTACTTGCGTTACCAAATAATTATAGCCTAAGTAAGCAATAATACCAACAGATAAACCAACTGCAGTAGTAATCATAGCTTCATAAATCCCTTCTGATAGTAATTTAGGGCTGACAGAACCTTCTTCCTGTGCAATGGCTATAAAAGCTTGAATCATACCTGTAACGGTACCTAAGAACCCGATCATAGGTGCTGCACCGGAAATGGTAGCTAGCAATGATAAATTCTTTTCCAATCTATAAATTTCAATTTTTCCAACATTCTCAATTGAGACCTCAATATTCTTTAATGGACTTCCAATTCTTGAAACACCTTTTTCTAACATTTTAGCAATAGGTGTTTCATTTTGAGAGCACATCATTTTAGCCTGATCAATTTTCCCCTCAGAAACCAATGATTTCACTTGGGTTAATAAACCAGTTGGAGTTTTGGAAGATTTCTTAATTGTTAAAACCCGCTCCACAAAAATAGCAATTGCGGCTGCTGATAATAACAAAAGGGGAATCATAACATATCCCCCTTTTAAAAGTAAATCGAACAAATTAACGCTACTGTCTGAAGCGTTTACTATTGCAGAATCTGCAACAGTGGTAACTTGTAATAGTGTCATATTTTAAATATCAATATTTCAATGGCCAAGGTTGCTCTTTAAATTGCCCTGATAATTCTGTAGCTCTTGTGCTTGCAGTAGCAAAGTTTTCAGTCTCTTCAATAGCTACCCTAGTGAATTTACTCTTACCAAAAGGTGGAATAATATAAGCATTAGTACCGTTTTTAATTAAATCTTCGGCATAGTCTTGAGCTAAATCATCATCAAAGAAACTACCCACAACAACATATGAACGACCTGTTCTTGAGTTTAGTGTATTGACAACACCTTCAGTCGGTTCTTCCGGCTCAATTACCTCAGGTTCAGGCTCTACTGGCTTTTCTACAACATAAGAAGTTGTATCCTTCACAGGAGCTTGAACAACTGGTTCTTTTTCAGGCTCCCTTAAAAAGAAGTAGTAAATTAATGCAACAGCAATTAAAATAATAATCGATAATGTAATAATAATTGGTGCTGCAGACTCCTTTTTAGGCGGAGTATAAGTAGGAACTGGTTCTTCCTCTTCCTCATCTCCAAATGGATCTGGATCATACTCAAAATCCTCCTCAGCATCTGAAGTAGATGTGGTTTCAGTAGTTTCTGATGTATCAAATGAAGTTTCAGTAGTTTCTGATTCATCAACAGTGTCTTGATCAGAATCAAAATCGTCTGAGGAATCTGAATCATCATCTAAATCAGGTAGACCGAAATCTTCATCATCCTGTTCCGGCTTATTATGTAAGTTTTCATCTTTATACTCTTCGTCTTTTTTGTCCTTTTTGGCCATATTCTGGTAATTTAAGGTTTACTCTAGCTTAAAAGTATTAAAAAATTATAATACTTTATAAATAAACTATTATTTTTCAATAAAATCAATACCTAATCTTAATTAGTTTTGACTCTAAGAATCAAATATAATGGCAAATATTGATATTAAAAACATTAAAATGAATATGTGAAACCCGCTAAAATTTGAAAACCACGGTTAGGATACCCCAAGTAATACTCGTATTTATTGGCTATCAGGTTATTAGCATGTAAGAAAATCAAACTCCTATCGCTTAACTGATATCCTAATTTTATTCCTAAATCATATATAGGCGGTATTGACTCCCCTATATTAAATGAATAATTAGCATTTTCTTGAACAAATGTATTTGCATTATTCATGCTACCCTGCAAATGCGCATTTAACCCAATCTTTAATTTATTAACCACCCAATACTCAGAATTAAATTTTAATCGGAAATTAGGACGAAAAGGCATTAACTGAGTATCTCCCACATCATAATAAAAATAATCACCTCTAAGGTTGATCCTCAGCTTATTGATATTAGTTGACAATGAAGCATATACGTTAGCTTCAGTATTATTTTGATTAAAATATTTAGTCCTAAACCGAATTTCTCCTTGACTTTCCTTATAGATTGCTTCATAACCAAAATTATGGCGAACAGAAGCAATACTAAAACCAAACTCATACCCTATATAATTACTTACTGAGCCCGCTATACCTCCATACATCTGAAATGGCATCAAAGTATTATTAACTTCTACCGTATTATCTAAATAAGGATTTTCCATAAGGAAATCTCTATATCTATTAGCTCGTACATCCCCTTTCAATCCTCCAAAAACACTTAACTTTTCAAATGGTGTATAAGTAATATTCAAGTCGGGATAAACATGAAGTTTATTCATACCTACCAATGTATCATTCTCATGGACAAAATTAAACCCTAATCCAATTTTAAGATTTTCCATTGAAAACTTAACGCCAGGTTTAAATCTCAAAAGATTTCGATTTCGGGCAGAATCAAGCACATCAAATTTCAAACTGCTTAAGTAACCATCAGAATTAAAATAAGCTGTCCACTCTTTATTTATCTCAAAGCTATTTTCAATGTTGTAATCAAATGAAAATTCCGAATTGTTGATATTGGTAAACAACTGATAGATATCCATATCAGCATTATAATGATATTGGCTATTTTCATTTTGGTCTTCTAATGATATTCTGGCCCCTAAAGTATGAAAAGTTCGCTGCAAAGTATCCCTATCTACTTCTGAATACAATGCTGTGTCATAACCATACAGATAATTATTATGTCTTTCATAAAAAGCCTCCGCATTTACAACGGCTTTGCTAAAAATCATTTTCCCATAAGGATTCACTCTTTGATAACCCGAACCCGAATTTCTTCCGTCTATAGGTCCGTTAGCAAAACTTTGATGAAATAAATTGACTCCATAACTCCTATCCTTACTTCTTTTACTGGCAAAATTTCCTTCAAAATAAGAAGCTCCATAATTCCCTCCTCCTATTTTAACTTGATTGGCATAAAGTTTTTCTAGTTTCTCGTCTTGAATAGTAAGAACCCTAATTCGAGGTGCTAAGCTATTGAGATTTGGAACAAATTGTCGTGAATTGAATTCTACATCTATAGCAGATTGATTATTTTTAATTTCAGGCACTTTTTTAAAATCTCTGTTAATTCTCGGCAGATCAATTTTACGGTTTTTCTCTATAATGACCTGAGAATCCTCAAGATCTCCTTCCTGATTCCAATTATCCTGGCCCATTACGACAAGGGGGAAACAAAAAACAATGAATAAAATATATCTTAGCATATTAATTTTTTGTAGAGTCATTTTCAATTACTTCTTCCATTTCAATAGTATTCTCTGAACTATCCTGTTCAACTTCAGCATCTCCTTCTTCTTGTTCTATTATATCAAGCTTCAATTGAGCTTCATCTTTCAATACTTTTGAATCCGCATTTTCAATTATAGAATTTAAAGTAGCTTTGGCTTGGAAGATTTCACCTATCGCTAAATAGTTATCTGCAATCAATAAAAATGATTTACCTAACCATTGAGCATAGGAACCAAAATTCTTATTCAATTCAAATAAAGTATTAATAGACTCTTGATAGTTTTGAGAATTATATTGCATTAAAGCGATCATATATTGAGATTCTGCAGCAAATTCATCTTTAGCAGCATTAACCGCATTTTGAAAACTCACTTTTGCTTCATCATATTTACCTTGATAGTAATTCGCCATTCCTTTGTTAAGATAAGCCTCGTTAATTGCATTAGCATTAACAGCTGCTTCCTCCAGTATTAAATCTGCATACAAGATCATCTTGCTGTAATCCGATTTTGCTTTAGCAATTTCTAAGAGCCCTGTGTATGCATTATATTTATCCTTCTTGTTTTCAGCCTGATCCAAAAGCTTAGTGAAATACAAACGTGCTTTATCGAACTCTTCTTTCTCTAATTCTATTTCAGCTATTTTTTGAATAGAACGTTTATTGAATGACGTTTTATTATCCTCCACAACCTGATAAAACAAATCTAAAGCTTGATCAAATTGATTATTTCTGTAATAAGAATCGGCTAAATAATACCTAGCTTCTGCTGTCAAGGAATGCTCTGGATAGTTTTCAATATACGCTTTGAATGATGAAATTGCTCTATCATATTTTTGATTGAAATACAATGACTGTGCGGCATCAAATTCAATTTTGGTCACTTCACCATCATTAGGATTGGCATTTTTATAGGCCATCAGGTATTGATCCAAATCACCTTCTTTATTCATGATAGAATATAACTCCTGCAATCCAGCTAAAGCTCCATTAGCTGTGGAATGCGTTAAGTAATTCTTCAAAATCAAAGTATAATCTTCTTCTGTCTTTTCATACTGCTGTAAATTAAAATATGCCAGAGCTCTTTTCGAATATGCAAATGGTCGCAAAGGACTCTGCGGTAAGCTTTTCAATAAATTAGAAAAGCCAGCAATTGCAGTTTCATATTGACCTGATTCAAAAGCTAATTGAGCTTTTTGAAATAATGCATTATCATAATAATTGGAATTGGAATAGTCTCGAATTACCTCATCAAAACTTTGATTAGCTAACTTATTTTCACCATTTATACTATGAATTACACCTTTTTGGAAATAGGCATAATCAATATTGGAATTTCTCTCATCAATGGCTTTCTGATAATAATTAATTGCCAATTGGTAATTTTTAGTCACATAATAGCAATCTGCCAATCGAATTACGGCATCTTGATAATAAGTAGCAGATTTTCCATTTTTTAAATATTCTTTAAAATATTGAAGAGATTTTTCGAATTGCTTATCATTATAATATGCATGGGCTAAACCATAATTCAAATTTGCATACCAGCTATCAGAGTTATTACTATTCCTAAGGGATTTTTCGTAAGAAGAAATTGCTTCTTTATATTTTTTTCCAGTGGAGAAAGACTCTCCCATCCAAAAATAAGTTTCGCCAAGCAATGCCCTATTCTGAGGATATTCTACAGATTTCTGGAATAGCTGCATGGCACGATAATAATTCGCTTGATTGAAATATTCTGCCCCTTGATAGAACGTAACCTTTTGATACGCTTCTTTTAACTTCAACGATTTATTATCAATAGATTCCAGGAACTTAATAGCTTGATCGTAAGCGTTGGAATTTAAATAAGCCTCACTCAGTAATTCATTTGCTTGAGTTAGATAACTACTATTAGGATACTTTTGGATAAAAGATGAAAGCTCATTTACTGCACTAGCAGTATTACCTTGTTTTAAATATAATTTAGCCAGTTGAAAATGACTTTCTTCGGCAATACCTTCATTAAAATTCAAGAGTTTTGCCTGCTCATAAGCATTTGTGGCAAACCGGTAATTTTCTTTTTTTACATATAATTCCCCTAGATAATAAGCATTAAATTGTGAAAGTGAATCCTTAGCAATGCCTACTTCTTCAAAAAGCTTGATAGCCTCTTCATAATCCTTCATTTGATAGGCTACATATCCCATACGATAGAGCAACTCCCTATCCATTTTGCTTTTACTCTCATTTCTAAATTCTTCAAAATATTCGTTTGCTTCCTCAAATTTATTTTGTTCAAAATAGGCGTCTCCAATTATTAATTTGATATTAAGCGCTTCTAACCTGCTTAATCTAGGCAATAAATCCTCAGCATAATCAATTAACTTTTGGAATTGATTTCTTTGATAATAAATATTGGCAATCATATTTGCCGTTGAGATTTTGTAAGCATCATTTTCAGCTGCTCTTTCTAAATCAAGGAGCGCTTCGTCAAAGTTCTTTTGCTCAAAATTTATATAACCAGCATAATAATTTGCAGCAGATTGGTATTGATTATCACGTCTTTTTAATCGATTAAAAAAAGGCAAGGCTTCATCAAAAGCCCTTCGACTGAAATAGGCATAAGCAATTTTGAATTGATAATGAGTTTTATCCTCTCCTCTTAATTTCTCAGCATTCGTTTTTTCATAATACTGAATAGCCTTAGCATAGTTTTTTTCCCTAAAATAGAAATTACCTAATTCAAAATAAGCTTCAATTGCCTTGGGATGTGTGGGATTAGATTCTACAAATGATTTGATGCGTTTTTCACCGTTCGCTTGATACAGGTAAATAGAAATAAGCGCACTATAATACTTAGCATTATTCTCTTTAAGCCTATTTTTATCCTGATGAGTCAAATAATCTTCAAATTTATTTTGTGCCGCTGTATATTGCTTTTGCTCAAAAAATTCTATTCCATCCTGATAGATTTTATCGGCCTGCGTATTAACAAAAGCGTATTGGCTAAATGAAGAAAAGGGAAACATTAAAACGAGTCCCAAAATTAAAATATTTTTATTCATTCTGATGGTGATAAGTCTGATACATTAATTTAAACTGATAAACCTGTCAGGTTTAGAACTGGCTACTATTACCAAATATTTGAATTATGATACCATATCAAAAAGAAACCCTGACAGGTTTAAATTTCTATTTTGTTTAACGTCATTTCAACTAAATAACTGAATAATTAATCATTTATTTTTTCAGTGCATCAATTTGTATACCAATTCTTTCATTAATTGTGCCTCGGTAATATTCGCTGTAACTCCCTTGAACATTAAATCAGCCTGAAAGATATAGGCTAGATTCTGAATGGTTTTATTCAAATTGAATCTTCTGCTAGCAGCCAAATAATCTTTAGCGAAAAATGGATTTACACCAGCTGCCGAAGCCACTCCTCTTTCACTTTTGTCGGGAGAATGATGAATGAGCAAAACCTTAGTGAAAAAAGCATGAAGAAAAGCAATATTCACCACAGCTGGATGGTTTTTAGGGTCTGAAGCAAAATAGTTGATGATTCTATTTGCTCGCAAAGCATCACCTTTAATGATAGCATTCTGTAATTCAAAAATATTGAAATCCTTGTTGATGCCTACATACTCCTGAACCAAGCCTTCATTGATTTCAACAGGATCAGAAAAATTCACTAAAACTTTATCAATCTCATTGGAAAGTCTTTCCAGGTTATTTCCAATATATTCTGTGAGCAACAATAATGCTTGTCTATTGATGGTATGACCTTTTGACTTCACATAATTTTGAATCCAATCGGGCACCTTATTTTCATATATCTTATTGGATTCCAATAAAATAGTAAACTGTTCGAGCGTTTTAACAATTTTCTTACGCTTATCAAGCTTTTTGTGCTTATAGCAAAAAACCAATACCGTTGAGGGCTGTGGACTTTTTAGATAGTTTTCGAACATTGAAAAGTCAAAATCACTTTCCGTAAATTCTCCAAGATTTTGAGCTTCTTTAACAATAATGACTTGTCTTTGTCCCATCATAGGAAAAGAGCGAGAAGCAGAAACCACTTGATCAAGCTTTACATCTTTCCCGTATAAAACTTGCTGGTTAAACCCTTTTTCACTTTCGTCTAAAGCGTTCTTTTCTATATAGTTACTGATTAAATCTATAAAATAAGGCTCCTCTCCATGTAGGAAATAAACGGGTGCATAATTGCCTTTTTCAAGGTCTGCCAGTATTTGCTCTGCTGCTTTTGCCATAAAATTAATGTAATGGTGCGAATATAAACTTTCCTTGCGGGAGTATCAAGTAACTAGTATTGAGTATCGAGATTTAGGAATTCCTTAATCAAACTTTAGAATACCAACTTTCCTTTGGTGATGCTAACCTAATTTCCCCTTTGGAGATTAAGGGGCTTTCATCTCCTCCAAAATATGATACACCGCAGGACATACCTCAGCATTCTTAAAAGTCTTCTTTAGGATCTGATGCATTCTTTTTCGATTGGTATGCGGGTATTCTCTGCAGGCTGTGGGTCTGTTTTTATAGACTATGCATTTATTATCATAGCCTAAAAACGGACAAGGCGCTGAATTCAAAACATAATCTTTGTCTTCATCTAAATGAAGATAGGTTTCTATAAATTCAGGCACTTTCATTTTCAAGGCTTTGGAAACCCTTTCTATATCAGATTGCTGAAAAATTGGGCTAGTTGTTTTGCAGCAATTCGCACAATCCAGGCAATCCATTTTCTCGAAAACCTTTGCGTCTAAATCATGAAATTCATCATCCAGCTTTTTCTTCTTGCGCAATTTCTGGTAAAAAACTTTGTTTTGAGTAACATAATCCTTGCTGTTTTCTTTCCAGATTTGATATAATTCATTGCTCATGATTATGAAACCAATTAAACCAAATAAATCCCATCCTCCTTAATCTGGATTTTCTTTTCTTTATAAAGATGCCCGATTTGTCTTTTGAATTCCTTTTTGCTTAGTCCAAACACATCATAAATTTCATCTGGTTTCGATTTATCATGATAAGGCATAAAACCATTATGGTCTCTTAGTAACTCTAGTATTTCCTTTTGCTTTTCTTCCTTTTCAATTTTCCACTGCACATCCATTTTGCCATCAGCTCGAATGGACTTTATCTTTCCCTTGCCTTCCATTCCGATGTCTAGTGGATCAAAAACAGTGTTTTCGTATACTAAGCCTTTATATTGCTGATTGATGACTACCTCATAACCTAAATCTGTGATTCTATAAATCAACAAATCTACTTCTTGTCCTTCTTTCAAATCTCCTGAACCCGTTTCCAAAAAGGATTCAATATGCATGGAAGCTACTATTCTTTCGGTTTTGGGGTCTAAAGTGACATAAGCCACAATTAAATCGCCTACCTCTAATTCATCTGTTTGCTCTGAAAATGGTATTAAAAGCTCTTTTTCTAATCCCCAATCCACAAAAGCACCCACCTCCGTTATTTGCATGACTTCAAACAATCTCGCTTGATGCAGTTCAGCCAAAGGCTTTAGAGTAGTTGCTATAGGACGCTGAGCTGAATCTTTATAGATAAAAACATCTATCTCGTCTTCAATTTTCTTATTCTGTGGGACGTATTTATTGGGTAATAATACATCTTCTTCCCCATCGCTGAGATATAGTCCCTGAGGTGATTCTCTGACTACTTTTAAGGTATTCCATTTTCCTAATGCTAACATGCCTGCAAGTTAAGTTTGTTTTTTTGAAAAAGGAAGTATGAAGGTTGACAGCTTACCATTTGATTAGTAATAAATATTAAGTCAGTGTAATCAGATCTGAAAAATATATTTAACAAAAAATCGTTAATTTGAAAAATAAAAAAATCATTTTATGAAAAAGCTAATTTATTATGTAATTGCAATAGGGTTTTCTTTGCAATCATGCTCCCAAGACGAAATTAGCCTAGACCTCAATCCAACCACCTTTAATCTTAGTCCTCAGGCACCAGAAGTTATTAAAAGTAACAATTCATTTGGTTTAGCACTTTTTGGTAAAGTTTCTGAAGGAACAGATGACAATCTAATGCTGTCACCTCTCAGTGCATCAGCAGTCCTCACTATGTTACTCAATGGCTGTGAAGGTGAAACCTACAATCAACTCAAAAACACACTTGCTTATCCTGAAGGTATGGATATCCAAAACATCAATGAAACCTATATGATGTTAGTCAAACAGCTATTAGAAGCTGACCCTCAGGTAAAAATGTCATTAGCAAATGCTGTCTTTTACCGTGAGCAGTTTAATGTGAAGCAATCCTATAAAGATATCCTAACTCAAGACTTTAAGGCCAATGTTCAGGCTTTGGATTTCAATGAACCTGCGGCTCTTAACACCATCAATCAATGGGCTAGTGACAATACGAATGGAAAAATCCCTAAGGTTTTAGAAGGAATTAGTAGTGATGCGGTCATGTTTTTGATGAATGCATTGTATTTTAAAGGCGATTGGACCTATCAATTTGATAAAAATAAAACCGCTCCATCCACCTTTTTTCTGGAAGATGGAAATCAAATTCAGGTTGATATGATGAAGGGAGCAATTGGTTCAAAAAGAACTCATCACAATGGGTCAGCCATTATTGAAATGCCTTATGGTAGAACCAATTTCAGTATGGTAGTCATGATTCCTAATGACAGCACAAACGAATTTGTAAGTAATTTGGATGAATCAGCTTGGAATGAAATTACTACATCTTTAGATGAACAAAATGAGTGGTCTGAATTTGATGTTTTGATGCCTAAATTTAAATTTTCCAATGAGAAATATCTTAATGGCCAACTGCAGAGCATGGGCATGATTGACGCCTTTTCCCCTTTTGATGCTGATTTGTCTGGTATTGCTGATGCCAATATTTATGTGTCCTTTGTCAAGCAAAATACTTTTGTAGAAGTAAATGAAGAAGGCACAGAGGCTGCAGCTGTTACAACAGTAGGTATTTCCCTAACAAGTGGTTTACCGCCTAGTTTCAATGTTAATCGACCCTTTGTATTTGCTATACGTGAGCGCACTACAAATACTTTAATATTTATAGGGAAAGTGATGAATCCTTTGAAAAACTAGCTAATAATAAATTTAATGTCTGCTTACTCAAAAACCCGTTTCATCCTGACAGTTTTTCCAAATTCTATTTCCTGAAGCCCCAGGCATTCTGTGTCACGGCAAAATTCTAATTGAGATGAAACTCTAGAGATTAAGCCAGTATTAGCAGCATAAACCTCAATTCTCTGATCAAAATTAGAAATGGAATCCTGATTATCTTCTTGAATTACCTGAACTGTGTTTTCAAAGGTAGAATCTCCTAATTCATAGGATTGAAAGGCTTTGAAAATTCTAAATTCATCTTCCTCAAATTCTTGAGGATGCCCATTCCAGCTTTTACCTTCTGCAATAGGGAAACTTAATTTTATTTCTTCTGAATTGCCTAATTTCAATATCGCTAAATTAGAAGTGCGCGTTTTGACTATAGTTGAGACTACTTCCTTTTGATCGTTTTGGTTAATTCTATAGCGATAACCTTCTAATTTTACTCCATTATCAATAGCCAAAGAATCAGTCCATTCATCTTGAAGGAAATAGCGACTGGTATCTATGGTACCGTCATTATTGTAATTGATTTCTTCAACTACATAATTATCGATATTTTTAAAATCAATAGGAAAAAACTGTAGCCCCAGAATTTCTTGATTTGGAGCTACAGATGAATTATCACAAGCTGTGATAAATATTAAGAGACTAAACAGAAGTAGATAAAGCCTCATTTTTTAATTTTTGTTGATTGAAAGATGAATGTATCCAGCCACCGCCAACTACATCATCCCCTTCATAGAAGACTGCCGCTTGACCTGGTGCAATTGCAGGAATACCATTTCCAAAAAATACTTTCATAGTATCTCCTACTTGCTCGATTACAGCTGGAGCGCCATCATCATTATATCGAACTTTGGTTACAGTATCTAATCGGTCTTCTAAAGACGTATATTTACTCATGACCAAATTTTTGACATACATACCATCTCTGGAAAGTTCATCAAAAGTACCTAAAACTACTCTGTTTTTATCCTTCTGAATTTCAGTTACGTAAACTGGATAGCCCAAAGCAATCCCCAGACCTTTTCTTTGTCCAACAGTATAGAAAGGATAACCTTCATGAGTTCCGACCACAGTGCCATCTTCCAAAACGAATTCTCCTCCTTTAACTTTTTCTTCTAAACCTTCGACTCTTCTTTTCAAGAACCCTCTATAATCATTATCAGGTACAAAGCAGATTTCGTAAGATTCAGATTTATTGACCAATTCATAGAAACCTTTATCTTCAGCCATTTTACGTATTTCAGGTTTTGTTAAATCACCTAAAGGTAAAATGGTACGACTTAAACTTTCTTGAGAAACACCCCAAAGCGCATAAGATTGATCTTTATTCAAATCCTTTCCCCTGGAGATGATATATCTACCGTTCTCTTCTCTCACTTTAGCATAATGGCCAGTAGCAATATAATCACAACCTAGTTTATCAGCTCTGCGCAATAATGAATCCCATTTAATATGCGTATTACACAGTACACATGGATTAGGCGTTCTTCCTGCCAAATATTCATCCGTAAAATGATCGATCACATAATCGCCAAATTCTTCCCTGATATCTAAAATGTAATGTGGAAAGCCCAGATTCACTGCTAAATTTCGGGCATCATTGATGGAATCCAAGCTGCAACAGCCTGTTTCCTTTTTGGAACTGCCTGAGGAGGCATAATCCCATGTTTTCATGGTCATTCCTATGACTTCGTAGCCTTGTTCATGTAATAGAACGGCTGCCAATGAGCTGTCTATTCCACCGCTCATGGCTACTAATACTCTTCCTTTTTTGCTCATAATTCACGTTTTCACAGGATTCACAGTCCTGCTTTGGTGATACATTTATTTCTAATTACCAACAACTTTTATTGGTATAAAGTGCAAAGGTAAGGAAGATTTATTGAATCAATTACGATTTTCAAAACTTATACATCAAAAAAAGGCTTACTGTTAGGTAAGCCTCTTTCATAATAAGTTAATAATTAATACTAGTAATTATCTTCAGTTCTCATCCAATCAAGAATATTAGATACTGTTTTAACGATTTGATTATCATCCATTGGGGCATCTCCGCCAAAAGCACCATCACTAAAACCGGACCATACTGTAGATCCACTTTCTTTATCGATTATAGAAATTAAAAGAGTGCCTTTCTTAACTTCATCCACATCTTTATCTATTCCATATTCATTTTCAGTAAAATCGCCCTGTAATTGGCCATCTTTACCAAAAATTAAATAAGAAACCAGCATCTCTCCTCCAGATTTGATATGTTTGTAATCTTCAGTTATTAACTCATGCTTTATAGCATGCTCAACTTGTTTTTTAACTTCCATCGAAGGGAAAACAGGAACAGCATAGGCGGTTATGCTCGCCATATATTCATCACTAATTATTAAAGCTTCTTTTGTATTTGGGTCAGCTTCTTTTGTGGGATCTAAAAGACTAAAAGATTCATAATTTTTATCAATCAGACCATCTCTTAATTCAGAATAAATCGATTGTGCATTAAGATTTGTTACTATTAAAATCCCTTATTAAATTTTTCATGGTATCTAGTTTTTTTTGTTAAAAGGTTCATATATAAGTACTGCTAATAAAGTTTTAAATGATGATAATCAAAGTTTTATGAATTAATTTAGACTTGGATAAAACAGTGAAATATTCGTAACAGAACAATAATTATGATAGGTATGAACAAAGATTTTAGTTGCGAATATTTTTATCTTTAATCCTGAAAAGCCACAGAAAAAGTAAATAATTTAGTCAATTATTGAGTGTAAGTATATTCTCAATAGTCCCTTTATTACTGGTGAAAGATTAGGATTCAAAGTATAATCCTATGGAAGAATTAACTGTAGCTCTTATTCATCTTAGCATATCCCAAATTATCTAAACATAATTTAAAATTCAAACTTAATTCTTATTGTCAAATTCATGACAATTTCATCATTTTATCAAACCTTTTTTATAATTTAGACCGTTATTGTGTAGAAAAAATTTAAATAATATACTTTATGAGTTTACAGCGTTCGGCTCTAGCGCCCTTATTCGATTTAAAAGATATTTTTGGAAGACAAATCAATCTTGAGGATTATAAAGACAAAAAATTGTTAATTGGCTTTTTTAGACATGCAGGTTGCCCATTTTGTAATCTTAGGGTACATGCGTTAACAAAAGTGCACGAAAAACTGAAAGCTAAAGGGTTGGAAATGATTTTCTTTTTTGAATCTAAAGAAAGCGTATTATTGAGAAGTTCATTCCATAAAGAGGTATCTCCTATCCCATTGATATCTGACCCTGAAAAAGAAATTTATGGTAAGTATGGTTTAGAGGAATCCAAATCTATATCTACAAAAAGCCATATTACCAGCTTTATTCAAACAGCTATTAAAGCAAAGTTCAAAGGAGTTCCAATGAATATGCCTGAAGCTCAAGAATCTTTAAATACAATTCCGGCTGAATTTTTGGTTGATAAAGGACTAAGGCTAAAGAAACTACATTATTCAAAATCATTAACTGATAGATTGGATTTAGATCTTATTGAAAAATTTGCTGATGATAGTAGTATTTTTGATGAAGCCTCCTGAAAAAAGTAATTCAAATAAATCAAAACATGGAATTGATTTTAATGAGGCTAAAAAATTATGGAATGATTCTTCGAGGGTAATTATTACTGCAAAAAACATTGATGAAAGTCGATATTTACTAATAGGGAAAATTAATAACGTTTTTTGGTCTGCAATTTTCACTATAAGAAATGATAATATTAGAATTATTTCAGT
The DNA here is from genome assembly GCF_024636815.1 of Marivirga sp. Lineage (GTDB taxonomy): Bacteria > Bacteroidota > Bacteroidia > Cytophagales > Cyclobacteriaceae > Marivirga. The sequence goes on along the minus strand of NZ_JAGXGF010000230.1, from coordinate 16,792 downwards.
CAGAAAAATTGAAAAAGACATCTATAAAAGCATCTGAATTTGACTCAAAGTTTGATAATGGAGAGGATATTTCTGAATTTTTAGATTTAGAAAATGTAATAAAACCCGCAAATAAGCCTAAAAGAGTAAGTATTGATTTTCCTGAATGGATGGTATTAGAACTTGATAAGGTTTCTAAAAGATTAGGAGTCACTAGACAAAGCGTTATCAAAGTTTTCATTTCTGAAAAGCTTAAAGAGAAATCTTTATAAAATTTAGTAGGTTATCAAGTTATCCATATAGCAATATCCATTTCCAATAATTTCCTTAACTTTTGGAAAAAAGTGAATGCTTAAAAAATTAAAGCAATTGGGTCCGGGAATGATAGTGGCTGCGGCTTTTATCGGACCGGGTACCGTGACTACAGCTAGTATGGCTGGAGCAGGATATGGATACACCCTACTTTGGGCCATGCTTTTCTCCATTTTCGCAACCATAATTTTGCAAGAAATGACTGCTCGTTTAGGAACTCAGGCGAAAATGGGCTTAGGAGAAGCAATTCGTAAAAAATCCACTAATAAATTTTTAAAGTACTTAAGTTTTGGCCTGGTTATTAGCGCAATAGTCATCGGGAATGCTGCTTATGAATCAGGGAATCTGGCAGGGGCCGTATTAGGTTTTGAAAATTTTCCGGAAGTATTTGGTATTAATTTATTGCTCATCTTTATTGGAATCACTGCTTTTATTTTATTATATCTTGGCAAATACAAATACATCGAACGCTTTCTGGTATTATTGGTAAGTGTAATGGGGGTGGTTTTTATTTTTGCAGCCATACTTTTACATCCTTCAATAGTTGAAATCTTAAAAGGACTTTTTATACCAGTTATCCCTGAAAAGGCAGGTTTAATGGTAGTTGGATTAATTGGAACCACGGTAGTCCCTTATAATTTATTCCTTCATGCTTCGGCTAGTAAAACGAAATGGAAAACTGGTGATTCACTAAAACTCTCAAGACTGGATACTATTTTATCAGTAAGTTTAGGGGGATTAATTACCATGGCTATAATGATAACTGCTGCTGTTGCTTTTGAGGGAAATCCTCAGGAAATAGATGGTATCGGGGCCTTGGGAGAGCAACTAAAACCCATTTTAGGCGATTGGTCAACTCATTTTATTGCATTTGGATTTTTAGCCGCTGGCTTTTCGTCCAGCATAACTGCTCCTTTGGCCGCAGCTTTTGCGACCTCGGAAATATTGGATTGGAAAGGTGGTTTGAAAAATATAAAGTTCAAAATGGTTTGGGCTTTTGTGCTGTTAACTGGAATTATTGTTGCTTCGCTGGGTTTTCGACCAACAGCACTAATCCTTTTTGCACAAGTTGCCAATGGACTGCTATTACCCATTTTAGCGGTCTATCTTTTATGGATTGTGAATGATAAAGAACTTATGGGAAATCATGCAAATTCAAAACTCATTAATATAATTGGCGTTGTGGTAATTATTGTAACTTTACTATTAGGCTTAAAAAGCATATTCACTGCTTTAGGAATAATATAATCTAAAAGATGAGTTCAATAGATATTAATTGCGATTTAGGAGAAAGTTTCGGTCAATTTATAATGGGCAATGATGATGCGATATTCCCATACATCAGTTCCTGTAATATTGCTTGCGGTTTTCATGGTGGAGATCCATTACATATTGAAAACACCATAAAAAAAGCACTTCAACACAATGTTCAAATTGGAGCTCATCCCTCCTATCCTGATTTAGCAGGATTTGGCAGAAGAAAAATTGTGCTCTCCCATGAAGAATTAAAAGCCTCTGTTAAATATCAAATCTCCGCCTTAATAGGCATGGTAAAAAGTCTCGGAGGTGAACTCAAATACATAAAAGCACATGGTGCACTTTACAATTCCATTGCATTTGGTGAAAAAGAAGCGAATACTTTTCTATCAGCAGTTAAAGAAATTGATCCTGATTTAGCTATTCTTGGTCTGGCTGGAAGTCCTTTTCAGGAAATCACCCAACAATGCGGATTCAGGTTTATAAGAGAAGGGTTTTTGGACAGGCGTTATCAAGATGATGGAAGTCTAATGCCAAGAAAAGAAAAAGGATCTGTTTTAGAATCAGTTGAAGAAAGCATAAATCAATTCATTTCAATAGCACAAAAAGGAGAAGTGCAAACGGCAAGCGGAAAACGAATCACAATGGAAGTGGACAGTTTATGTATTCATGGGGACAATCCATTAGCAGAAGATATTTTAAAAGCGACCCACCAATTGGACCAGCCTATTACAGTTAAATGCATTCAACTATGATCAATATACTGCCTTATGGGAATAATGCTTTGCTCATTAATTTTGAGCAGAAAATAGATGCTAAAATTCATAATCTGGTAAAAGGCTATTTCAATTCAATTAGCGAATTTGAAGAAGTAAGCTATCAAATACCCGCCTATTGTTCTGTTATGGTGGTTTTTGACCCCGTAACGACTAATTTTAAAAAATTAAAATCTAAAATTGAAAAGCTGAATATCAAGCCTGATGAAATTAAATCAGATTCTAAAATCATTGAAATCCCTGTTTGTTATGAGCTGGAATTTGCCCCTGATTTAGCATCACTTGCAAAAGAAATAAACCTCAGTTCTGAGGAAATAATATCCCTACATACTTCTAAAACTTATGATGTTTATATGATGGGTTTTCTTCCAGGGTTTCCGTATTTAGGAGAATTACCCGAGGGGTTGGAATGTAAAAGAAAAGCAACTCCCAGAAAGCAAGTTAAGGCGGGAAGCGTTGGAATAGCCGGAAAGCAAACAGGCATCTACCCAACTGATGCACCAGGAGGATGGCAACTTATCGGGCAAACACCCCTGAAAATATTTGATGCAGCTAAGGAAAATGCATTCCTTATTAAACTGGGAGATAAAATAAAATTCAAATCTATAAGTGCCCAAACTTTTAAAACTCTACAGAAAAATGGCAAATGAATTGACTTTAACATTTTTAAAGCCAGGACTTCAGACCACCTTACAAGATAATGGACGAGCTGGTTTGCAACACCTGGGAGTTCCCGTTGGAGGCACCTTAGATAGCACTTCTGCTAAAATGGCTAATCAGTTAGTCGGTAATGAAGAAGATGTACCTGTATTGGAAATAACCATGACAGGACCAGAAATTCTATTCGATTGGGATGCATTAATAGCCATCTCAGGTGCTCTATTTGAGCTTTTTTGCGATGATGAATTAATTGAAAACAATACTGCTGTTTATATCAAAAGTGGCTCTGTTTTAAAATTTGGGAAACTAAAATCCGGCTGTAGAGCCTATTTAGCAATCGCGGGTGAATGGAAGGCTAAAAAATGGAAAGGAAGTGTAAGTCCGTTATTGCAAGCAGCGGATGCTACACCTGATAGCATTATTCAAAAGGGTACAAAACTAAAAATTCACTCTTCATTTTTAAATAAAACCGGAAGTTGGGATGAGAATAAGCATACAACCATTCTATCCCAAATGGTTAGATTAAGAGTAACCCCTGGTCCTGAATTTGAAAATATTTCTAGGGAAGCTATTGCCAAATTTTTCGGTCAAGGTCATAAAATCTCTCAAGATGCCAACAGAATGGGCTATAGATTAACTACAGATTTAACTTCAAAACAGGAAAGCACAGAGATGATTTCGTCAGGGATTATCCCCGGAACAATTCAAATAACTGGGAGCGGCCAACCTATAATTTTATTGAAAGATGCGCAAACTACAGGTGGGTATCCAAGAATAGCTAATATAATTAATGAGGATTTAGACCAGTTGGCTCAGTTGAAGCCCGGTGATGAGATTTGGTTTAGTTTAGAATAATAAGACACATTAGATTATATTAAAATGATCTTAAAAAATTGATTGCCTAAAATCCAGATAGAAGAAAATAGAATTACATAAAACACTGTAATCCAAATCATTTTTTTCCTTATCTGATTGAGATTAATCGCTCTATACAATAAAAAAGTATGGAGAATTATCACAAGAATTGGAATAGTAAATAATCCTAAATCAAAATACGAGCTGATTCTACCGAGGTCATTTGGTTTAGAAAAATTCATCACTCCAGACAATAATTGTAAATAGAAAGAAGTGAATAAGAAGGGAAATAAATAAAGATTTTTACTGTTGTTAATGAGTAAAAAGAAAACAACTGTCTGAATTAAAGTGATGATGGGGCCAACTGCTGAAATCAGCATATAATCTGCCTGAGTATCATATGCTTTTAGTGCTGGATAAACCGTATTTAAGGTCATTTTCATCTCATAACCTAAGAATTCGCCACATATCCAATGTGAGAATTCATGTACTACAAAGCTAAAGATTACAGCCAAAATGCTGGTAAGTATATATTTAATATTCCACATAGGTTTTTTGATATGGAAATATACATTATTTAATCTTAATCAGCTTCAATAAACTTCTAACATTAAAAATTTAGGCTTTTTCCACTTCATAAAATTCATGCTACTTTCTTCTCTATAAGTCTTATTCCGTAAATAATGGACAGTTGAAGCCATGAAATCTAATTAGGTTCAATTCAACTCGTCAACAAAACAGCTATGTTAATATAAAGATTTTGATTTGATGAAGCCCTAATTCATATTAGTATAGTATTCATACATTTTTGATGCTTTATGCAATTAATCTAGTTTGAGATGTTTAATTTTGGCTTGTTTTATAAAAGTATGGACAAATCATTCAATTGGTTAATCCTGGTTGCTAACAAATAAATTTTGGATACACAATTAAAAAGAATCAATAAGTTCTTAAGTGAAGCTGGCTATTGCTCCAGAAGAGCAGCAGATAAGTTAATAGAAGAAGGAGCAGTTACCATTAATGGAAAAGTTCCTGAAATGGGTACCAAAGTAGGGCCAGATGATGAAGTACGCGTTAAGGGAAAATTGATTGCAGAGCCAAAATCGGATTTTGTTTATTTAGCATTCAATAAGCCAAGAGGAATTGTATGCACAACTGATACGCGAAGAGAAAAGGATAATATTATAGATTTTATCAATTATCCTGAGAGAATTTTTCCTATAGGTAGACTGGATAAATACAGTGAAGGACTAATTCTACTCACTAATGACGGGGATATCGTTAATAAAATTTTAAGAGCAAGAAATAATCACGAAAAGGAGTATATCGTTCATTTAAATAAACCTATCAAAGGTGATTTTATTCAGAAAATGGGTGATGGAGTTCCTATTTTGGATACCGTAACAAAAAAATGCTTTGTTGAGCAATTAGGTAAAAGTACTTTTAAAATAATTTTAACACAGGGCTTAAACCGCCAAATCAGAAGAATGTGTGAATATTTTGATTATAAAGTGGCGGGTTTAAAAAGAATCAGGATTATGAATATCAAGTTAGATGTAGAAAAAGGAAAATGGAGACCCCTAACCCCTAATGAACTAAATGAAATCCAAAACCTGGTAAGCCAGTCCGATAAAACCCATGACAATTAAGGGATCCATATTAATTTCAATAGTTATCATTTGTTATAGTACTATTGCATTTGCTCAGGAGACGCCTATTATCTATTTATTCCCTGGTCAAGGTTCTGATGAGCGATTATTTGACAGCTTAAAATTCAAAATTGACTATAGAATAGTCCATATAGAATATCCAATACCGGACAATGGAAGTTCATTGTCAGCATATGCGAAAAGAATATCCAAGCAAATTGATACTAGTCAGCAGTACATATTTATTGGTGTTTCATTAGGCGGTATGATTATATCAGAACTCCATGAGTTTTTAAATCCAGAAAAGTAATTATCATTTCCAGTGCTAAATCTCGGTCAGAACTTCCATTTAGATATAAATTTCAAAAAGCTATCCCTTTATATAAAAATGTACCTCCAATATTGATGCTGGCTGGTGCTAAGTTATTACAACCCATAGTGGAGCCTGACAGAAATACTAACAAAGCTACTTTTAAAAGTATGTTATCTAGTAAGGATCCTGTGTACATGAAGCGCACTGTAACCATGATTATTGATTGGGAAAGGAAAATCGCGCAGGAAAACATTATTCATATCCACGGAACAAAAGACCGTACCATCCCCATTAGAAATGTAGAAGCCACTCATATCATTGAAGGAGGATCACATATGATGACTTTAACTCAGCCCTCTCCTATTAATAAGATTTTATTGGAATATTTGAATGAGTAAATTTCTCGGCACTCCCATAAAAATCATTTATTTTTGCGTTTTGAAAAATAAAACAAGATTATGAAATACCTAATTGCAGGTTTAGGAAATATTGGAGCCGAATATGAAATCACAAGGCATAATATCGGTTTTTTAACATTGGATAGACTGGCTGACCAGCAAAAAGTGGAGTTTGAGACTTTGAAATTAGCCATGAAAACCGAGTTTAAATATAAGGGCAGACAAATCCATTTGATAAAACCTACCACTTATATGAACCTTTCTGGTAAGGCTGTAAACTACTGGATGCAGGAGCTAAAAATTCCTAAGGAAAATATCTTAGTTATTACGGATGATATTGCTCTTCCATTTGGTAAATTAAGATTAAGAGCAAAAGGATCAGCTGCAGGTCATAATGGACTGAAAAACATTGAAGATATGACTGGTGGACAAAATTATGCTCGATTGAAATTTGGCATTGGAGATAACTTCCATAAAGGTCAGCAAGTGGATTATGTATTAAGCCCTTTCACTCAACAAGAATTTGATGAATTGCCTTTTATAATGGATAAAGCCTGTGATATGGTTTTAGGCTTTTCCACCATTGGGGTCAGTAGAACAATGAGTGAGTTTAATGATTAATAAAATAGTTATATCGCCAGCGTCTCGCTGGTGATTTTTACTTGTGCCTAGCACGGAATGTAGGCTTAAATAATATAGAACCTTTAGGAAGAAACAGCTGAAAAACGCCAGAGGCGGGAGTATTTTCCACTAGCGAGACGCTAGCGGAAGAGGCCCAAATAACATTTATCAACAAAAAAGGCTGCCCCAAACCTAAATATGAGACAGCCTTTCATGAAATGAACTTAATAATATTTTACTCTGCAGATTCCTCTTTAGCATATTCCTCTTCAGGAAGTAAAATGGCTTCTACAAATTGGTCTTCATTTAAAAATTCATTTGCTGCAGCTTTTAAATCCTCAGTAGATAATGATTGAATTTTATCTTCCGTTACTATGAAATTACTTAAATCATCATCGTAGTAATAGAAACTATAAAGCCTGTTCAACCAATAATCATTTTTCTTTAAATTCTCTTTCAGGTTTTTCAATTGAGCTTCTTTCACTTTAGCTAAATCCTCTTCCTTCACGCCATTCTCTTTAATATCCGCTAAGATTTCATGAGTGGTCTCTACTAAATCATCTACATTTTCAGGCCCACAAGGGAAAGCAATTCTAAACGAATATCGGCTTTCCGGTAATCTTTGCATACTTCCAGAAGCACCAACTCCATAAACTCCACTCTTTTCCTCTCTAAGAATATCAATTAATTCGTTGGTCACTAGTTCACCCAGCGATTTCAAGTGATAGCTTTTTTGCTTATCATACTCTGTCTCACCATGATATAAAATAGTAGCATAACTTTTTTGATCCGTTCCTTTGATGATTTCTTCCTTCACCACACCTTTTGGAGGTCGGATACCTAAGTCTACCCAATTATCTTTTCTTTCTACTGTTGGCAAACTACCCAAATAGGTTTCCAACATTGGAGTTATACCTTCTACATCAAAATTGCCCACAAATACAAAGGTGAAATCACTTGCATCGGCAAATCTTTCATTATAGATATCATAAGCTCTCTGGAAATCTATCTTATCTAAATCTTCTGCTTTAGGAAACCCTCCACCTCTAGGATTATCCTGTGCTAAAATCATGCTTACTTTATCACTATAATAGAACTGAGGATTTGACATCAAATTACCATAAAGCATTTTATTCTTACTTACATAAGAACCAAAAGCTTCTTCATCCATTCTTGGAGCTGTAAAATAAAGATAAGTTAATTGAAATAATTCTTCTAAATCCTGAGGGCTAGCTTGACCATTAAAACCCTCCGATAGTGATCCAATATATGGGTTTACCCTAACAGTTTTACCAGAAAGCATCTTTTGAATGTCTGTATTGGAGAAATCAGAAACTCCGGCTTCGGAAATTAAAGAAGTAGCATTAGAAGCAGAATGATAATCTTCCATTTCATATTGGCTATGACCACCAAAACTATAGGCTCTCATTTTTACTTCATCATTTTTAAAATCAGTAGGTTTCAATACTACTCTAACCCCATTGCTTAATTCAAGCTCAGTTACACCTAGCTCTTCATGCTTTGTTGAATTAGTCACATTTCCAGCTTTAGGAGCATTTGTCATAAAATTTTCAGCTACTTCCTCCTCTTTATAAGGCTCAATATCAGAACTCTTTACATCTTCTAAAATAGCCAAAATATCATCTTCAGATGGCATTTCTACACCTTCATTTTCTGCACCAGTTAAAACCACAACAAGGTTTTCATCTGTAACCCATTTTCCGGCTAACATATTAATCTCTGGCAGAGTGATAGTGTTAATTAAGTTTTGATAAAATTCAAATTCGAATTCCGCACCTGGAATAGGGTTTTCACTTAAAAAATGTTGAATGTATGCACTTGCAAATCTGCTTGATTCTGTTTTATCCAGTTCCTTTACACTCTTTTCAGCATTATTTAAAAATGTTTTCTTGTAGCGCTCTAATTCAGAAGAAGTAAAACCATGTTCTTTAATTCTTTTATTTTCCTCTGCTAATACTTTTACACCTCTTTCAAATCCATTTTCACCCACAATAGCAAATGAGGAATAAGCACTTTTATTTCGCACCATCTGTGAAAAGTTAGTACTTGCAAATAAAAATGGTGGATTAGCAGATTGCCTTAATTCATTTAATCTTTGACCTAGCATTCCATTGTACATGCTATAAACCAAATCCCTTCTCATATCCGATAAATCTTTCATTACTTCATTATCGTGTTTATAGTAAAGTTGAATTTGATTAAAATTAGCCTCCTTATCAGTTACTATACTCACATAAGTTTCCTCGTGATCAGGAACCTCGTAAAGTTCTTTTTCTTTAGGATCTTTCGGATTTTCCAAATCTCCAAATCGCTCTTTAATTTCTTTTTCCATTTCAGCAGGGTCTATATCTCCCACTGCAATAACAGCCATCAAATTTGGCCTATACCATTGATTGTAAAAAGAACGAAGCGTTTCATATTCGAAATTCTCTAAGATTACCTTTTTACCGATTGGCAATCTTTCAGCATAGCGTGAATCTTTGAAAAGAATAGGGAAATACTCATCTCTCATCCTTTGACCAGCTCCCTGACCTAATCTCCACTCTTCTAAAACTACGCCTCTTTCTTTATCGATTTCTTCCTCAGTCATCAATAAACCATTAGCCCAATCCTCCAATACTGTCAAGCCTTTATCTAATACTTCCTCATCATCTGTAGGAATTGGTAAGATATAAACAGTTTCATCAAAGCTAGTGTAAGCATTCAAATCAGCACCGAATTTAACCCCGGCTGACTGTAAATAATCCACTAATTCATTTTTCTTGAAATTCTCGGTCCCATTAAAAGCCATGTGTTCAGTAAAATGAGCCAACCCCAATTGCTGATCATTTTCCTGCATAGAACCTGCATTAATTACTAAGCGGAATTCTACTTTATCTTCCGGCTTTTCATTCTGGCGGATATAGTAGGTTAAACCATTTTCTAATTGCCCTACTTTCACATTAGGATCTAATGGAATTGGTTTTTGTAAGGCTTTTTCAATTTCTGAAGACTGCGCCCAGGCTGAACTTGCCGAGACAAACAGTACTAAAGCAATCAATAAATTTTTCATTTTAAGCATAATTTTAAGTTTATTTTTAATTTTAAGAGGACAAATTATTATAAAAATATCTTTTAGACAACTATCGTATTAGTTTTTTTGTAAAAAAAGCATTAAACAATCAATTTTTTGAGTCGTTAGGTATTTACTATGAAAGTAAAATTCAAAAAAGTTAAAAGCGACAAAATAAAAGATAGTTTTCTTACAGCTTTAAAAGAATATGAAGAATTACATGATTACCCTGTAACACTATATCAAAAAAGAGTTAAATCATCCACTATGCAGGCACAACCTATTATTTCATTAAAGAATATTTTTAGTGGAGTAAAAAGATATAGAATAATGCTAGGGGTTTACGTTAGCAGTAGTAATAGTCTTAAAGTCGAAGATGTTCCTCAAAAGGTGATGACTGGCTGGTTTGCCCACGAATTAGGTCATTTAGTAGACTATCTTTCCTATTCAAATTTAGGAATGGTAAGATATGGATTACAGTATGTGTTTTCTAATTCCTTTAAAATTAAAGCAGAACATGAAGCAGATTATATTGCAATTAAAAGAGGTTTTAGAGATGAAATTATTGCAACAAAAGAATGGGTGTTAAACCATGAATTAGTTGGTCAACGTTATAAAAATAAACTCAATAAGTATTATTTATCCATTGAACAAGTTGAGCTTTGTAATATGAACGAACCACCATTTGTTCCCATTATAGAAAAATAAAAAGCCCTCCATATGGAGAGCTTTTTATGTAAACTGTATTTTTAATCAATAATTAATCCTCATAATATTGAATTGGCCAAACATCATTACTTCCATTGATATCTGGAGTTATTTTATTAGGATCAATTTCTATTTTCACTACTTCTTTACTTCCTGTAGTTAATAAATGATTCCAAGAATTGCCTCTTTGCCAGATTTCAACTGGAAGTTCAACCATTTCATTGCTTCCATCAGCATAGGTAACTTTCATTTTTACAGGCATTGGAACTTCTCCTTTATTAGCTAATACCAACAAATAGCTTCCTTGATATGGATAAACTCCATCTAACGCGATGTCAATATTTCCATTTCCATAGAACCAGGTTCTCCAGAACCATGATAGGTTTTCTCCTGCTACATTTTCCATGGTATTAAAAAAGTCACCCGGAGTTGGATGTTTATAAGCCCATCTGTTAATGTAAGCCTTAAAAGCATTATCAAATCTTTCCTGACCTATAATGTATTCTCTCAACATCAAAAGCCCCATTGCAGGCTTCATATAGGCAATCATACCTAAGTTTCTGGTATTAGCAACATCAGGATAAGTAGCTATTTTTTCTCTGCTCTCGCTAGTTAACCAGCCTACATAACTTCTGGTTTCATCTAAATCATCAGCAAATTCACCATCATTAAATTCTTCAGAAGAATAAAAGTTGATGAAAGTATTGAATCCTTCATCCATCCAGGCATATAACCTCTCATTACTTCCTACTATCATTGGGAACCAGTTATGGCCAAATTCGTGATCCGTTACGCCCCATAATGATTTATTTTTAGATTGATACCCACAGAAATTAAGGCCAGGGTATTCCATTCCTCCTATGTCTGCCGCTACATTTACTGCATTAGGATAAGGGTATTCATACCACTTTTTAGAATAATGCTCTATTGAAGCCTTAGAATATTCAGTGGAACGTCCGTATCCATCTTCTCCATCACTTTCTTTTGGATAAGCAGATTGAGCCATAGCTTTTTTACCACTTGGCAAATCTATTTTAGCCGCATCCCAGATAAAAGCAGGTGATGACCCCCAGGCTACATCTCTGGCATTCTCAATCTTAAATTTCCATGTTAAATTACCTGATTGCTTTGGTCTTGTTATGGAAGGATCTCCCACTTCATCAGCTGTAATTATATGAACTGTTGTATCACTTTTGGCTGCTTTAGCCATTCTATTTTGTTGTTCAGACGTCAATACATCTTTGGGATTTAATAATTCCCCTGAACCAACCACGATATGGTTATAAGGTACAGTCACATTATATTCAAAATCACCATATTCCAAATAAAACTCTCCTGCACCTAAATATGGCAAAGTATTCCATCCTCTGATATCATCAAAAACTACCATTCTCGGATACCACTGAGCCATGGCAAATATAGTTCCATCATCCACTTTCAACTGTCCCATTCTGTCCATTCCTTTAACCGGAATTTTATATTCGAAATTCATGCTGATACTAGCCGTACCTCCATTTGCTTCAATTGGTTCATCAAAGAAAACTTGCATTCTAGTATCATTAATGATATGCTCGCTTGAGGGATTACCTCTTCTTCCGCTCACAGCTTTTAAATTGCTGATAGTATAACCTCCATCCATATCGCCAGTATATCGGTTCCCCTGTATTGGAGTGGTTAGAGTTCCTCTTGAGGTTTCAGTAAATCGATTCTGTTCTAAATGCAACCAAACAAATTCCAATTTCTGTGGACTGTTGTTGGTATAATCAATGGTGATGCTCCCATTAATCATTTCATTTTCCTCATCTAGTGTGACATCAATTTTATAATCAGCACTATTTTGCCAATAATTGTGACCGGGTTTACCGGATGCCGCTCTGTATTCATTTCCCTCTCGATCACCAAAGAATTTAAATAAATCCTGGTTATTTTCCTCTGGGTTTTGCGCAAATAGGCTAGTCATTACACCTAAAAACATTAAAACCAATAGTTTCAATACTCTCATATATTTCATTTATGGTTTAAATTCACTAAAACACGAAATTAATATAATTTTATTGCTATGCACAGATTTGTTTGATAAGTGGGTTAGTATTGTGCTGCTTTGAAGTTTACCTAATATTATAATATTGTTTATATTTATCACAATGACGCAGGCTTTTACTATTACAAGCAAAGAATTTATAGGGAATCTAAATGGATAAAACTTTATATAAATCAAAAAAAATCTTTGAACTATATTTCCCTAACGAACGTTTGTTTATTATATTTGAGGAATGATAACTAAGACCAAGTTAAATAGAAAACAGCAGATAATTGATAAAGCTACTCAACTTTTTCAACAACAAGGCTATGCTGCAACAAGTATGCGTGATTTAGCAGGCTATATTGGTATTGAAGCTGCTAGTTTATATTCTCATATTAAGTCAAAAGAGGAAATATTACAAACTATTTGTTTTCAAATGGCAAATGATTTTTTTCAATCATTAGAGAAAATTGAGTTGGAAAAATTAAGCGCAGATGAAAAATTAAAAAAGGCAGTTATTTCACATGTTCAGGTTTTGACAAAAGATAGCGCTGCCAGTGCAGTATTCTTTTCAGAATGGAGACATTTAAGCGACTCATATCTGAAAGATTTTTTAGCGATGCGCAACAATTACGAAAACAAATTCATACAGATATTAATAGATGGTCATAAAGAAGGGACTTTTAAAAAAATGGATGCGAAATTTACTGTTTTAGCATTACTTTCTTCCATCAATTGGATGCCTTCATGGTATAAACCTGAAGGAAAATTAACTCCCGAGGAAATAGCTGAAAATGTAACAGATGTTTTCATTAACGGCTTGAAAATTAGATCTTAAATAAAGCCTATTAGGCAAAAACACAATGATAATGAGTTGTGTAATTTAATTATAGAATTTATATAAAATATAAAAATAAAAATTATGTACGGAGGCGGACAAGTATTTGAATCATCATCAGTAAACAATGAATTACTAAAAGATGAGGATCCACAGAAATTAGCTGAATTTGAAGCTCGAATCGAAAGAGGTGAGAAAATTGAACCTAATGATTGGATGCCTAAACTTTACAGGAAACAATTAATCAGAATGATTGAACAACATGGTCATTCTGAAATCATTGGTGCTTTGCCGGAAGGAACCTGGATCACCAGAGCTCCTGGCTTCAAAAGAAAATTAGCCTTAATGGCAAAAGTTCAAGATGAAGTAGGACATGCACAGTTATTATATGGTGCTGCCGAAACATTAGGAAAAAGCCGCGAGCAAATGATTGAAGATTTGATTACAGGAAAATCTAAATATTCCAACATCTTCAACTACCCTACTTTCACATGGGCAGATTCATGCTTTATTTCATGGCTAGTGGATGCTGGTGCAATCGTAAACCAATTAGCAAATGCTAGAGGTAGCTATGGCCCCTATTGCCGTGCATTAGATAGAATTTGTGCCGAAGAATCATTTCACCTAAAATATGGACACCATTGTGTTATTCATTTAGCTACGGGAACTCCAAAGCAAAGAGAAATGATGCAAGAAGCTGTTGACAGATGGTGGCCACCAATGATGCACTTCTTTGGACCTTCTGATAAAATGTCAACCCATACTCAGATTTTAACTAAGTGGAAAGTGAAAATGGCAACTAATGACGAATGCCGTCAACAGTTCTTAGATATGTATGTACCAAAAATCTGGGAATTAGGCTTAACTATTCCTGATGAAAACTTGAAAAAGAATTCTGAAACAGGTGAATGGGAATTTACTGAACCAGATTGGGAAGAATTCAAAAGAGTGATTAATGGTGACGGTCCTTGTAATAAAGAGCGTTTAGCAGTAAGAAGAACCGCAGAAGAAAGAGGCGCTTGGGTTAGAAGAGCTTTAACTGCTAAAACAAAAGGTGAAGAATACGTAGCACCTTTAGCTTAATTACGAATTAGGAATTGGTTAATTACTAATTACCATATAATCCATCAATTCCTGATTATTAATCTTTAATTACTAATTATTAATTAACAATGTCTGATTTTTTAAACTCATTAGATCCGAGGATCAATAGATTAAATATACCTGCTGAATTTGGAACTACCTTTCCTTCTAAGGAAAATAAAGATCAATTTGTGACTTTTGAGGTATTTGTTCAGCCCACGGAAAATAAACCTTATCAGCATGAAGGAATAGTGCATGCTCCAACTATTGATATGGCTTTTTTATTTGCTAAAGAGCAATTCAGCCGAAGAGGTATGAGCTGTTCTGGAGTTTGGGTAGTGAATACGAATAATGTTAAGGTATCGCCTATCACTGAAAATGATGAAGATATTTATGATTTCATCCATGAGGAAATAATGGAAGGAGCTGAAAAAGGCAATTCTGAGAAATATGAGATTTTCCATTTGAGAAAAAGAGGTAAGCAACATGCACATGTTGGTAATTTAGAAGCCAGCTGCTTTGAAGAAGCTCTTTTTAAAGCAAAAAATCAATTCCAGGAAGAAAAATCAGTATTAAATATTTGGGTAGCAAAATCTGAAGATTTTATGAAAATTGAAGGTGAGGATTTTGCAGATATTTGGGAGACTCTTCCAGACAAGAGATATCGCGATGCCATGGATTACAAGGCAACAGACAAAATCAAGAAATTTAAAGCAGAACAAAAAGCATAAGTCATGACTGAAGAAGCATTAAAAGATTTATTATATAAAATAGCAGATGATTTATTGATCTTAGGTCATAGAAATTCTGAATGGACTGGCGTTGGACCTTTATTGGAAGAAGATATTGCGTTCTCTTCCATGGCACAGGATAAAGTAGGTCAGAGTTTGGCTTTCTATAATCTACTCCATGAATTGGGAGAGCAAGACCCTGATACGGTTGCATTTACAAGAAATGCTGATCAGTTTCACAACAGTCAGTTTGTTGAGTTACCAATCGGTGAATATGATTTCAGCTTAATTCGCCATTTCTTATTCGACCACGCGGATTACATCAGATTTAGCATGTTGGCAGATTGCCCGATTGAAGAATTGGCCCAAGTAGCCAGGAAACTAAAAGGTGAAATCAAATATCATGTAATGCATGCTAATACATGGATCAAACAATTGGCTACAGCAAATGAAGAAGCACATGACAGATTGCAAAAAAGTTTAGATGAAGCTTTACCTTATGCTTTAGGCGTGTTTGAACCTTCTAAATTCGAAAAGGAAATTATAGATGCTGGAGTTTATCCGGGGGAAAAAGCTATAGAAGAGCAATGGAAAGAAAATATCGCCATAGTTCTGGAACAAGCTGGTCTTAAATTACCTGATTGGAACACTATTAAACCTGTTTATGGTGGAAGAGATGGAAAGCATACCGAACATCTTCAACCATTGGTAGAAGAGATGAGTGAAGTATTCAGAGTAGATCCTTCAGCTGATTGGTAATCAATTTTAGAATTGATAAGCTGCAATTTAATTATAAACCATTTTTAGAAATGACATTAACTGAGGATAAAATATTAGAGTTGTTGAAAGAGGTGAAAGATCCTGAAATCCCTGTTATATCGTTGGTAGATTTAGGCGTGATAACAGGAATAGAGATCGAAAATGATCATGTGACTGTCAATATGACGCCTACTTTCATTGGCTGTCCTGCTATGGATTATATGAAGCAGGATGTAGTAGATGTGCTCAATAAGAATGGTATTGATAACCATACCGTCAATTTAAACTTAAAAACCACCTGGAGTTCAGATTTGATATCCGATGAAGGCAAAAGAGCCTTAAAGAAATTTGGACTTGCTCCTCCCCCAGTGCATAATAATGTAATTGAAGACTTGGATATCATCGAGCATGCTGAATGCCCCAATTGCGATAGTACTAACACTACATTAAAATCTCCTTTTGGCCCCACGCTTTGTAGGTCGTTACACCACTGTAATAGCTGCGGTGAAGCATTTGAGAGTTTTAAGCCTATTTAATTTCGATTTATATCTTCAGTAAAAACAAAAACCTGTCTAGAAAATGTAATCTGACAGGTTTTTTCATGAACACTGGAAACTATTATTAACCTGAGTTTCTATGTTGAAAAACCAGACAAAAGGTAATTTATTTTCTTTTTTTGCCTTTTTTAGGCGTAGTTGTCCTATGATAAAATTTTAAGTTTGTCAAGGGTGGCTTAGGTTTGTGCGCTGTTTTGTGC
>NZ_JAGXGF010000022.1 GCF_024636815.1 Marivirga sp. | reverse complement strand
TTATTTAAAAGGGGATAATAGCATGAAATGGTGGACAATTGGTTTGTCCATCATGGCTACACAAGCCAGTGCTATTACTTTTCTATCTACCCCAGGTCAAGCATATGAAAGCGGTATGGGCTTCATTCAGTTTTACTTTGGTTTGCCTATTGCCATGATCATTCTGAGTATCTGGGTCTTACCCATTTATTATAAATTAAAAGTTTATACCGCATACGAGTATCTTGAATCTCGCTTTGATTTAAAAACCAGAATTTTAGGGGCGATTTTGTTTCTAATCCAGAGAGGTTTAGCCGCAGGGATCACCATATATGCACCAGCCATTATTCTATCTTCTATTTTAGGTTGGCCTTTGGTTTATACTACGGTAATTATAGGATCATTGGTAATCATTTATACTGTTAGTGGAGGTACAAAAGCAGTAAGTCAAACTCAAAAGCATCAGATGATTGTGATGATGGGAGGGATGGTAGTTGCAGGTCTTTTTGTAGTGAAATTACTTCCTGAGGATATTGGAATAGTGGAGGCCACAAAAATAGCCGGACATTTGGGTAAGCTTGAGTTAATTAATACTGAAGTGGATTTAGAAAATCGATATACGCTTTGGACTGGTTTGTTGGGAGGATTGTTTGTGGCTTTATCTTATTTTGGAACTGACCAATCACAGGTAGCACGTTACCTATCGGGTAAATCTTTAACTGAAAGTAGATTGGGATTGATGTTCAACGGCCTATTGAAAATCCCTATGCAGTTTGTTATTTTATTTATAGGAGCATTGGTTTTCGTTTTTTATCAGTTTAACCAAGCACCTGTATTCTTCAATGAAGCTGCTAAGGATGAAGTTTATTTGGATGAAGAACAAAAAGAAAAATATCAAGCTGTTGAGCTGCAATATTCTGATTTGTTTGAAGAGAAAAGAAAGCAAATACAATTACTATCTACAGCAGAAGGAGATCAGGTGGAAGTATTAAAGGAGAAAATTGCCGTTATTCACGATAAGGAAGACCAACTTAGAAATGAGGCTAAAGATATAATTAAATCTACAAATGAAGATTTAGAAACTACTGATACTGACTATGTTTTCATCACTTTTGTAATGGAAAACTTACCGAAGGGAATTATAGGACTTTTATTAGCTGTGATTTTTTCCGCAGCCATGTCTTCAACTGCTTCCGAATTGAATGCATTGGCTTCTACCAGTATAATTGACATTTATAAGCGAAATATTTACCAGAAAGGAAGTGAAAAACATTATTTAATAGCTTCAAAGCTATTTACGCTGTTTTGGGGTCTAGTTGCCATATTTTTCGCCACTTTTGCCGGCTTATTAGATAATTTGATTCAAGCTGTTAATATCTTAGGTTCAATATTTTATGGAACTATTTTAGGTGTTTTCTTATCCGGTTTTTTTATTAAGTATATAAAGGGAAATGCAGTATTCATCGGTGCTCTAGTAGCCCAAATAATAGTATTGTACTTTTATTTTTTCAGTGATATGGCTTATTTGTGGTTCAATTTAGTTGGATGCGGAATAGTTATACTGATAGGGCTAATTTATCAATACTTTAAGAATAATTAATTATTGAATTAGCTGTATTAAGTGATTTAAATAGTATTATCTATCTCAATTTTAAAGATATATTTGGAGGTTTGATTCACTAGTTGTATTTTTCTAACCTATATGAGCTTGAGAATAAATTTACTTTTCTTATTATTTTCTATCCTATTTAACTTTAAAGCATTTGCTCAAGATCCTGAATTGTCTAAAATTTACATGGAACAAGCGGATCAGGTATATGCAGAGGCTAAGGATGCAATAGAAATCGCCAAGGATATTTACATTCAGGCAGCAGAGGCTGATACCATGAATGTAAGAGCCAATTACATGACAGGGGTTCTTTACTTAGAAACTGTTAATAGAGATTATTCCACTAAATATTTTGAGAGAGTTAAGAGGTTAGATCCAAAATATAGATTTAATATTGATTACTTATTAGGAAGAGGTTATCAATATGGTTTGGAATTTGAAACGGCTTTGAAATATTTTAATGCCTACAAAAACAGGCTAATGGCTAATAAAAGTTATAGAGGGTCGGATAAAACTTCCGTTTATGATGTAAATGATCGGATTGAAGAATGTCAAAATGCTAAAGAAATTATTGGTATGCCCTCATCTTACACAATTGAGAATGTTGGTGATGATGTGAACTCAACCTGGCCAGATTATGCGCCTGTGCTCAATGAAGATGAAACAGTAATGATTTTCACTTCTCGTAGGCAGGAAGGTAATACCAATGAAAATGTGGATAAGGACAACTTCTATTTTGAGGATATTTATATTTCTAAGCGGAAGGGAGTAACATGGAGCAAATCAATAAATATTGGTCAAAATATTAATACTCCCTATCATGATTCTAATCTTTTTTTGAGTAGCGATGGTAAAACACTTTACATATATTCCGATGAAGGCAATGGGGATATTTTTTATTCAACCGAAAATGCAAATGAGGAATGGTCTAAACCCAAACCATTAGAAGGGAGGATAAATTCTCAAGGATTTGCAGAACAGTCAATTTGGGTTTCTGAAGATGATGAATTTATGATGTTTGCCTCCAATAGACCAGGGGGATATGGTGGGTTTGATATTTATGGATGTTACAAAGAAGATGGTCAATGGAAAAGACCTTTTAACATGGGGCCTGAAATCAATACTAAGCAAGATGAAGATGGACCTTATATGGCAAAGGATGGCCTTACAGTTTACTTTAGTAGCAAGGGGCATAAAGGTTTTGGTGGTTTCGATGTTTTTACCACTAAGTATGATACTAAATCGGAAAAATGGGGTAAACCTGAAAATTTAGGATATCCCGTAAATACAGTGGATGATGAAGTGTATTTTCACCCCACTTCAGATGGAGAAAGAGGTTATTTGGCTTCAGTTAGGGAGGAGGGCTTAGGATTTACGGATATTTACATGGTGAAACATGTTGGAGATTTAGGAATAACGGCTAGGGATAGAATTGCTATGCTCAGGAAAACAGATAATCAGTTTGTAACAGATGAGGAACTCGCTACTAAAAAATTGATAGATTCTGTTCTTAGTATTTCAGCTTATCAGGTTTATTTTGAAGTGAATTCTACTGACATAATAGAAAGACATGAGCCTAAATTGAATGATATGGCTAAATTTATTAAAGCGCACAATAATTTAGGTATTCAAATTTCTGCTTTTGCTTCATCTGATGGGAATCCTCGCTATAACTACGAATTATCAAATAAAAGGGCACAATCTGTCTTAGAATATTTTATAGAGCAAGGAATCGAAAGCGATCGTATGGCCGCTAGAGGGTTTGGAGTACTTACTGGGGGTGTTGAAGATAAATCACGAAAGGCCGAAGTAAAAATTCTCGACCTTTCGAAATTTGATCAATGATCAGGATTAAAACTTTTAATCCTGATTAAGTTATTTTACAAAGAGTCTATTAAATCCTGATTTCTTTTTACGTAACCAAAATCTCCAGAACTATTCTTTTTTGCTAATTCTATAGATTTTTCAGCTACTTTCTTAGCTTCTTTCTTATCACCCAATTTGGCTAAAATTTGCGCTTTCAGATGTAAATTCCAGAATTGAGCACTGTTATTTCCTTCTGCTAAATAGGCATCAACCCATTTTAGAGCTTGTTTTAAGTCTCTATCATTCGTGTAATAGTAATTAGCTGCTGTGATCAGGTTTCTTGGACTCACCTTTGTATACTGCTCAATTTGGGCCATTACCTTATCATCATATGAAACTTCAAAAGGTATTTTTAAACTTACATTTTCCCATTCAAAATGGATGTTAGCAGATTTATTATCAGCGCTAATATCTGAAATTTGGAAGGTTAAGGTTTCAACTGGCTCATCTAATTTTTCAACTTCTTGTATTACAGAAATTACTTCCTTAGACTCATTATAATTGCCTATATTTCCGCCAATGGATAGATCGCTATATAATTTAAATTCCCATTCGTTTTCTCCAGGAACCATAAAGATTAAATATTCTCCTGCTTCAACTTTATTTCCAGCAATTACAGCTTCTGTATTAAGATTTAAAACAGTTCCGTTATTAGCTCCTGCTCGCCATAACATGCCGTAAGGCTGTAAATAATCATTTCCATCCCCAAAAATTTCGCGTCCTTTTACGCTAGGTCTAAAATAGCTGATAGCAACATCAGTCAATCCAACAGTAGTTTCTACCTTAGCCTTTGGAGAAGGTTGTGGAATGTTAATTTGAGCTTGAAGCTCAAGCGTACCTATAATTAAAATAGATAGACCAAATAGTAAAATCGATTTTCTCATAATGATTATGTTTTTTAGTTAAATTAAAAGTTAATTAGCAATCAAAAACTACTTTTCTGAATGAAAGTTACAAAAAAAAGATTAGGAAGAGCATTTTTTCAAAATCCTGATGTAGTTGAAGTCGCAAAAAACTTATTAGGCAAAATAATTTGCTCCAATATTGAAGGAAATTATTGTGAAGCCATGATCACAGAAACCGAGGCCTATGCAGGCCAAAACGATAAAGCTTGTCATGCACATATGGGGAAATATACTAATAGGACCGCTACTATGTATGAAAAAGGTGGTACTGCTTATGTTTATTTATGTTATGGAATTCATCATCTTTTTAATATAGTATCCAATATTGAAGGTAATGCTGATGCAGTTTTAATTAGAGCTATTGAGCCCATAAATGGGACTGATATAATGTTGAATAGAAGGAATGCTAAGGATTTAAAGCCTATTGTCTTTTCAGGGCCAGGAAAACTAACCAAAGCATTGGGAATTGACAAATCTTTTAATGCTTTAGACCTCGTAAATAATGATACCTTGTACATTGTTGATAATAATTTTAATGTAAAAGATATTGAAAAGTCTACCAGAATAGGAATTGACTATGCTGAAGAAGATGCTTTATTGCCTTGGAGATTTTATATTTCGGGAAATAAATTTGTTAGTCAGCTTTAATAATATGTTTTTTTTCTAAATTAGACATTAAATTTAGATGTAATGGATAAATTCTTGTGCCCAATAGATTTCTCATCTTATTCCTTGAATGCATTAGAGTATGCCTCCAAGCTTTTGCAAATAAGAAAAGGCAGTTTGACACTAATTCATATTTTTTCAGAGAAAGAATTTCTACATGCATTAGAAGGAGAGAAATCTGATTTTGATGATTTAAAACAACACGCTAAAGATAAGTTAAGTGGGCTAGCAGATGAGATAGAAAAGGAATATGGGTTTGAATGTGATTTCATTCTCTCCATCGGAGAGGTTAATAACTCTATCAGTCAATATGCGCTCAAAAATGATTTTGATTTAATCATTATGGGTACTCAAGGCAATGGCTATAGTAGAAAAACTATAATTGGAAGTAGAACCTTGAGAACTGTCGAGAATGCCAAAGTTCCTGTTTTAACAGTACCACTGGATGCGGAATTTAATAGCTGGAACTCAGTAGTTTATGCTTCTGATTATTCTGAAGATGATAAAATCACTATGCAGAAGTTGGTAAGTTTTATTTATCCTTTTAGAAGTAGAATTCGGTTTGTACATGTGAGCCATTCCAAAAATAGAATGAATGAAAAAAGCTATGAACAATTCAAAACTGAGTTATCTAGCTTTTTAGGTTATGATAAAATAAGTTACTACTTAAAAGAATATAAGAAGGATATAAGTAGTGGGATTGAGGAGTTTGTCACTGAACAGCAGGGTGATGTTCTTGTTTTACTTAAACGAAAACGAAATTTTTTCGAAAAACTTATGGGGAATAGTGTGTCAACAGAAATCACTTACCTTAGCACGCACCCACTCTTAATTTATCATGAGAAAAATCAATAGTCTAAAGGGTTTATTCTAGAAGTTTTATCAAAGCTGCAGTATAGTCCTGTAGAAACGGAACTTAAAAGGAGTTAGCGCTTTGAAAAGAATCATTGATATTTTAAATAATACCATAATCTGTTATTTAATAAATAAGAATCATTAAATAATTTATTCATGTACAGCTTTGAGGTAATTTTTATATTGATTTTACAAATCTAAGAACAAATTTATTTTATATTCCAGTTTGTATTTGTAAATCCTTTTTGTCTATAAGTAACTGATAAACAACTTAAAAGGAGTCTTTAATTATTTTATAACTTTAAGTTGAATTTAGGAAAAAATGTATTAGATTAGCATCTCAGTTATTTATCACTAATGTTATTTTTATTAAATCTTATAAAGATTTGAGGTAAGTTTTGTATAAATTGATAATTGTAACATTTAATGTTTTACTTTAAATTGTATTTATTATAAATTCTGATGAGATGCGATTAGGTTTAGTCTTATTCATATTGTTTTTTTCTATCGGATTCTTGAGTAATGGACAAGATAAGCCATTTATCATTGATTCCTTAGAAAGTATATATGATGATATCTCACCAGTTTTATCAGCAGATGAAAATACACTTTATTTTACAAAAAAGAACCATCCTGACAATGCAGGTGGTGAAAGAGATTCAGGTGACATTTGGTTTAGTCAAAAAGTAAATGGAAGCTGGACCATAGCGCAAAGATTAAGAGGCCCAGTCAATAATACAGATTTCAATGCAGTAATTGGAATTACTCCTGATGATAATATTATGTATGTTGCAGGCAATTATAAGAGTCCACGAAAAGGAGGGGTTTCATTTTCAAGAAAGATAGGAGAGAATTGGAGCGAACCTAAGCCTATTGATATTCCTTATTATAAAAATAAATCCGAACACCTTTCCGGTAGTCTTAGTAAAGATGGTAAAATCATGGTGTTGAGCTTAGAAAGTTTTGGCTCAAGAGGAAATGAAGATATTTATTATACTTTTAGGAAATCTGTTGATGAATGGACGGAGTTAAGAAACTTGGGAGTTGATGTAAATACTGAAGCTCAGGAATTAACCCCTTATTTAGCTTCAGATAACAAAACCCTGTTTTTTAGCTCAAATGGAAGAGGTGGTAAAGGAAGTAGAGATGTGTTTTATACAAAAAGGCAAGATGCTACCTGGACGACCTGGTCGGATGTAATTAATTTAGAGAGTATTAATTCAGAAGGTGCAGATTGGTATTTCAAAATATACAATAATGGAGAGAATGCTTTAATGGTGAATACAGTTAATAGCGTTGGTTTAGGAAATATTATGACTACTATAACTCCAGATGTAGTAGAGATAGAGCCTGAAGTTGAAAAAAGCATGACAGCATCTTCTCAATCTGTTCTGGCTATTAATAGTAACAAAGAGACTCCTCCAAAAAGAGCGAAAATCCAAATACAATTTGAAGTTGTTGATGGCTTTACTGGAGACCCACTAAAACCTCAATTGCTTATAAAAGGAGTAAATGAAATGAGTAAAAGCTCCTATTCTGAAATTGTTATGGGGAAAAATTCATCTTATAAAACCAAATTATTTAAAGATTCAATCTACACTGTAGATATTGCAGCGGAAGGTTATTTAGATGACTTACAAACTATTAAGACTGATACTGTCAGTGATAACGAGACGATAAGGTTAGAACTTTTGAGTTTAAAAGAGGGGACTACTATTCAGCTGAAAAGTGTTTTATTTGAAAGAGGTACTGCTGATATTTTAGATGGTTCTTTTGAAGAATTGGATAGGGTTTATAAAATGTTAGATAAAAACCCAAATATTGAAATAGAGCTTTCGGGACATACTGACAATACTGGAAGCGCAAAATTGAATATAGAACTATCACAAAAGCGTTCTGATAGAATTAAAGAGTATTTGGTTGAAAAAGGCATTGAGTCTAATAGATTAGAAAGCAATGGATATGGAGGAGCAAGACCAATCGCAAGTAATAAATCAGAAGCTACTAGAAAATTGAACCGTAGAGTAGAATTCACCATTATTAAAAATTAATATGCTAAATGGCTACGGATGAGATTAGTTTAAGAGAAAGAAAATCAGCAAAATTAAAATTACTGATATTGTCGATAGCTAAAACAATGCTTCGACAACAAAGCTTTCAAGATATACATGTAACAGATATTTGCCAAAAAGCTGATATTTCAAAAGTTACTTTCTTTCGATATTTTCCTCAAAAAGAAGATTTGTTATTGTATTTCATGCGAGTATGGGCGTTTGAGCTCAATATTGAATTACAAAGAAATGATATCAAAGGACTAAGAGCCGTAAAGCAAATTTATGATCGTTATGGTGACTTATGTGAGAATTATAATTCCGTCATTCTTCATTTAATTAAATATCATGCTGTTTCGCCTTTAGTTTTAAAACCTATTAGCATTAAAAAAGCAGAAAAACATTTACTATTCCCAAATTTGGAGGGTGTTCAGCAAATGGAAGTCCTGGCTTTTGATAAGCTTTTAGAAAAATATTTACTTGATGCTATTTTTCAAACTGAAATCACCAGAAGTTCAGATGTCTCTGAAATGGTCAATTTACTTTTAACAACCACCTATGGTTCTATTTTGGTTGCTAAAATGAAGCAATTGCCCGTTAAAGCAATAGTCAAAAAGAATATAAATGCTGTTTTAGAAACTTTTTGAATAATCGACTAATCTTCTTAGCACTTCATCATTTTTGATTATTTTTACAGCAAATAATTAATTATGAAAATCACAGAATTTTTAAAACATAACTATCGTCATTTTAATGCTGCCGCGCTTATTGATGCAGCGGATGCTTATAAGAGCCATGTTGAGTCTGGTAAAAAAATGTTGGTATCCTTAGCTGGAGCAATGTCCACTGCAGAATTGGGGATTTCATTTTCTGAAATGATTCGTCAAGATAAAGTTCAAATCATTAGTTGCACGGGAGCCAACCTGGAAGAGGACTTAATGAATCTGGTAGCGCATAGCCATTATGAAAGAGTTCCTAATTACAGAGATTTAACCCCACAACAAGAATGGGATTTGTTAGAGAAAGGCCTGAATAGAGTGACGGACACTTGTATTCCAGAGGAAGAAGCCTTCAGAAGATTGCAACAACATATATTTGAAATATGGAAAGATGCTGAAGAAAAAGGAGAGCGTTATTTTCCACATGAGTTTATGTATAAATTGATTAGGTCAGGTGTATTAGAGCAATACTATGAGATTGATCCTAAAAATAGTTGGATGTTAGCAGCTGCAGAAAAGAACTTACCTATCATTGTTCCGGGATGGGAAGATAGTACTATGGGTAATATTTTTGCTAGCTATTGTGTAAAAGGTGAATTGAATCCTTCTACTATGAAATCTGGAATTGAATATATGACATACCTGGCGGATTGGTACAAAACAAATGCAGGAACTGAAGGCGTTGGATTTTTTCAAATAGGAGGGGGCATAGCGGGAGATTTTCCTATATGTGTAGTGCCAATGCTGTATCAGGACTTGGAATATACTGATGTTCCGTTTTGGAGCTACTTCTGCCAGATTTCTGATTCCACTACTAGTTACGGTTCTTATTCTGGAGCAGTGCCTAATGAAAAAATTACCTGGGGTAAATTAGATATTGACACCCCTAAATTTATTGTGGAATCTGATGCTACGATTGTAGCGCCATTAATTTTCGCAATTGTTTTAGGACAGTAAAATTTTAAGCAGCTAGTACTTCAATATACTGGCTGTTTAAAATTTCTCTTTTATGTATAATCAATTTCTATTTGATTTTTAAAATAATAAAATCGCTTAATTCTTTTTTAATACTAACACAATCTTATTAAAATCAGCGGCAGCGTTTATAACTTTTTGAAAGGCTTTAAAGTCTTCTTTAGGATAATAAATTTCTTCATAGAATTCATCAATCTGAATGATTAATTGTTGATCGTTTAGTTCATAGCTTGATTTAAATTTAAAAATTTCTTTGCCCTCTTTATTTTTTACTAATTCATTAATTATTAAATCTTCCAAATTTTGTGGTTGATATCCTTCAGGCAGATTAATTGTGATTTTTCTATCATAGCTTCTAGTATATTCATTAACAATATTCAACTTCCTTTCCTTTTCCTGGTAAAGTTCTGACTGGGGTCCTATAAGCTCTCCTACCTTCAAGAGAAGTGTCGGTCCCGCCTTGTCTAAAAATGCTTTAGTGGTAAATGTGCTGGAAACCTCAAGAGGAGCTTTCCAATTTGTGTGATCAAATTCAGTTTTATTAAATTTCATGGACTGAATATCTGCGTCAGAAGTCATGAACTTTACAAGGTTTTTTAATAGCTCTTCTTTTTGCTGCTCTTCAATAATAGGTAGAATAGATTTAATAAAAGAAGACTGGTACCCAGTGAAACTTCTTTCCAAACTTATTTCATTTGAAAATAAGTCATCCTCAAAGTTTACTACAATCTCCATATCATCCTTGTTGTAGCTGGCTGCCGGGGCTTCAATATAATTTGTGTAAATTACAGGTATACTATAATCTCTGATAATGGTTTCTTTAATAAATACAGCTTCTGTAGCGGTAAATTCAGAGGGTATTATATCCAGTCTTATTGAAAGATCATGAGGGGTTAAATAACTTTTGCTTTTAGGTAAATAAAATAGATAGTCCGACAAATAATTGTAGGATTCAAAAGTAAGGTCTATTTCCATTTTTTTTCTATCGGGTACTAAAACTATCTCATATTGGACATTAGAGGCTTTAAGTAGAGCTGCAGTTAGTCTCGCTAGCCCCAGTTTATTGCTAAATTTATTATCTATAATAAAATCTAATTGTAGTGATTCAATCCCCGCATTTTCTTCATAGAAGAAGTTTTTTTTCATGTAGTCTTCAATAATAGCAGCCTTATCGTATTCATTTGATGCATTTGAGAAATCAATCTTTCTAAGCAATTTAGCAACAGCTTTGTCTTCAGATCTTTCTCTTTTTATTATTTTTGAATGAATGTTTTTACCAATTTTTTCCCATGTAAAAAGCTTAGATCCATCACTATACGAATTATAAGCTAACATTAATTCTAAACGCATCCTTTCAGAATTGTAATTAGAAAATGGTTCTTCAGATAATGCAGGAATATTTTCTGCACTTACACTGTACTGATTATATTCTTCATTTTCAGTAAATTCAATTTCTGGAAGACCATTATAGCCTTTCACTTCATACTTAAGATTAGGTGGACACGTTAAAGTAAACTCAAACTTATTTACAGGAGCTTCAAATTGTACAAATTCCCTCCCAAAATATTCTGGAGCCATTTTTCTGGTGTGATAAAATTCAATTTCATCTCCTACCTCAGCTCCTTCAATAGCAAAAATTTTGTAACCTTTGCCACCATCTTTATCTTCTACCTCTTTAATTTCATTTTTATCCAATTCTACTACTTTACCATCAGGTCCCAAAGTTCTAGCCTTAATATCCATTATTTCAATTGTATTAGATAAGGGTATGTAGATTCGGTTGTTTGAGGAAACTGCCTTATCACTATTTACCTTTACTATATAATGTTTGGTATAGTATAAAGTCAATTTTTCATCTTCATAAACATATTGATATTTCAGCTTATTTAATAAAACAATTTCGCTGTTTTGATCCATTACAACTTCTTCTGTCTTTCTACTATTATCCCAGCTGTAAGGGATATATTGCTGTGAAAGGCTATCTGTAGAAATTAGTAGAGTAATCAGTATAATTAGATATTTCATTCTGCTTAGTTTGTTTTTTGAAAAATAGGGTGTGTTATAATAGTACTTCCTTTACAAATACTTTTTAAGAATAATTATCTCACTAAAAGCTTTGCTTAATTTACTGATTGCTTTATTCCAGTCGTCAAAGTTTTCAGGATTCATTAATAAATAATTAAGGTAATATTCTGTTGTTAATAAAACTGTATCATCTTCTAAAGTATATTTCATACTAAATCCGAATAGATCACCTTCATGTAATTGGTCTTCAGGTAAGAAAGATACTTTGTAACCTTCAGGAATAGAAAATCGGTAAACATTTCTTTTTAAATATTTGTAATCATTTTCTATTGGTAATTTTCTGGCTTTATCTATCAGATCATTATTGTAAGGTTTGTCCAGATTAATATTTATGTAAATTTCATCTCCTATCTGTTGGTAATAACTTTGAATTGAAAAAGTATAATCAATCAATATCGGAAGATCTAAATCTTTTAATTGATGGATTTTATAATCATCTAATTGAAATTTATTACTTCCTTTAGAAAGAAGTCTTTTGAGATAATCTTCTCTATCTTTTTCACTAGTAACGTTCAGGTTATAATTATTAAAAACTCTTGCAAAGCCTGTTAAACTTAGCTTTCCACTGCCTTTTAACTCTCCATTCTTTAAACTGAAAAGAATACTATCAGTCATTGTATTTGCCTTCTTATCTATTTCAGGTACTTTCTCAATTTGAAATGTATCCCCAAAAGAAATGAGGACTTCTTTTCCTTGAATCATTGATGATGGAAGTTCGAATGGAGAAAATTGTGCGGTAGCATCAAGATAATAATATCTTCCATCATGGATGTAAGTAGCAATCATATGGTTATCTACCGAAGGTGTAGCAAATTCAGAATAACTATAAGGTATATCTCTCGTCCCTACCCAGGTAAAATAAGCTTCAATATCAGCATGGTGAAGCATATTCACCAATAAACTAGCCATATCTTTACAATCGCCATAGCGTTTGCTGCAAACATAAGCTCCGCCATGAGGAATAAACCCTCTCATACCATCTTCAAAAGCAATATATTTGATGTTTTGCTGCACCCAATAAAATATGGCCTTTACTTGTTCTTTTTCATTATCAATATCTTTGATTATAGATTGAGTTATTTTATCAACTTCTTCATTATAATCTTCTTTTAAGCCTTCAATAAAACCACCATACCAATTATGTAAATCTTCGGGTCCTGCAAGAAGATTCACGATCTTATTCTCATTATTGAGGTAGCTTTCAATTCTTATATTAATATGAGGAATAAAATATTTAATATTAGGAGTGTTATCTTCTACTTTATACTTATCAACATTTTTTATAGTGTATGTATATTTTATTTTACCTCTTATTTCTTCCTCTGAAACTGCTATATCATGACCTTCAGCATTTCTAAGATCGAAATCAATTGTAATTTCCTTATCAACTAAAACTGTGTAGGTAGCTTCAACAATAGGAAGATAACTTTGAAAATAAAATCCAGGAGAAAAGCGAGGTTCATTTAAAGTTCGAGAGTATTCCAAAACTGTCTTAGAGCCAGGTTGAATGGCCGGAAATATAAAATTCAAGACTTTAGTGTCATCATAAAACACTGTGGAATTTTCATCGAAGGACTCTTTAAATTCATCTACCTTGATTGTTTTAGACCTGTTTTTAAAAGGAATTTCTGTATAAGCTTTGATGTCGCTTATTTCTTCAAATGAATTAGTATAAATCTTGTTGGTAGTGTATTGATTAGAATAGGAGCCCAGATGAATAATTTCTTCATAATTCTTTGCTTTCACTACCGGCCTACCTTTTTCCATCATTATTTCAACTTCAAGAGCTAGTTTATTGAAAACTGCTTGCTCTTCAGGATATGAGGTTTTGAGTTTACTTACTTGTTCTTTTAAATCTTGCCCATTTAAATTATAATGGAAGCAAAATATAGCAACTAAAAGAATCCTACAAATTTGCTGAAATACCCCTTTAATAAATTGCTCCATCTCTATAATAGGTCTTATTAACTATTTTTCCTTTTTGATCATACTTAATACTCCAGCCATTTTTATCACCACCTAGGTATTCAATCTCTTCTTTTATTTCGCCATTCTTATAATATTCGATGATTTTACCTTCTGCATAGTCATTCACAAATTTTACAGAACGTTTTAAGGTCCCGTCTGCGTAATAGTTTTTATCTGTTCCTTTAGCGATGCCATTTTCAATTAACTCCTCACTTTTTAACTGACCGGAAGGATAATAACTTAAGATTTTCCCGCTAAAATATCCGTTTTCATATGGTTGAATAACAGCTAGCTGTCCATTTTTATAGTAAGTGATTACCTCACCATTCCCATCAAAAGAAGTTATTTTATATTCGCCAGCTTTATTTAAGCCAGAAAAAGATATAATACCTGATTCATCATAATTCTTTACTAAAAATTTCTCTCCATCCGGTGTGAAATATGAGCACTCACCAATTTTGTCACCATTTTTATAATTACATTCAGATTCCAATTTACCGGATTTATAGTAATTTTTATAGTAACCATTTAGTTCATCATGAGTATATTCCCCTTCAGACTCCACTGTTCCATCTTCATAATACCAATACCAAACGCCTTCTTGAAGCCCATGCTTATACATACCTTTTACTTCAATATTTCCATTTGGATAATAAACAACATATTCACCATTTGCTTTACCGTTCTTTATAGGTGTGTGGACAAATTCTTTACCAGAAGGATAATAAGTAACCATGTCCTTTACATTTTCTCCACAGCTAATTGCTGTTTTGTAGAAGGTTTTTCCATTATGGAATTTAAGAATATAGTCTCCGTTTCCATGCTGAAAATCAGCCGTATTAAATGTATTTCCTAAGGTGTCATATTGAAAAAACTGAAGGAGGAAGCCATTTTTATATCGAAATTTTTCACTTATTCTTCCTTTGTTATCGTAATTAGTTTCATAACCATTTGGTTCACCATTAAGATAATATACCTCACTATCTAAAGAACCATCTTTATCATAATATTTCCACAATTGTTGCTGTTGATCATCTAATATCCATCCTTCATTTTTGATGTTTCCGTTATCAAAGTAATTAATAGTATAACCTTGTTCAATCCCATTTTTAAATAAACTTTTTCTAGAAACGATGCCATTTTCATGATAAGCTAATAATTCCCCTTCTAATAAGCCATCACTATAATTTCCTATACTACTTATTTTTCCATTTTGATGATAATTAGTGAGTTTCCCTTCTAATTTCCCTTTTTTATAATTGCCTTCTATTAATTTTTTTCCATTTCCGTAATATGCTAGATATTTAAAGTTTCCTTTTTTATCAAAGGCCTCATTAATGATTTCACCAGCTGAATTATAATTTCTATACCCAATAAAGAGGTCATCATTATAAAATGATTCTTGCAGTAAAACCCCTTCTGATGAATAACCTTTGTTTATATAATCATATTCTTCATCATCATATATCTCTTCAGAATCAAGCTTTCCGTTATCGTGAAAAAATTTCCATTGACCTACTTTGTTTCCATTTACATAAGAGCCTTCAAATTCAAGTTCTCCGTTTTCATGATAGCTCTTCCATAAACTATCATATTTGTCATTTTCATAATAACCTTCTGTTTTTAATTCTCCACTCTGATAGTAAGAATGAAATGGACCGTTAGCTAGATTATTGTCATATTTTACCATACTTTGCAAAGTGCCATCAGCATAATAATTGAAATAATCATTAGTTAGTGTGTCATTTAAATAGTTATAGGTTGTTATGCTATCACCAAGCATGTTATAATAAATACCTTTTCCTTGTTTGAGTCCCGCCTTCACGCTCCACTTTTCTTTCAATGTGCCACAAGAGTAAAAAGTTTTAATTTCCCCATTAACCTCATCATTTTCATAAAAAACTTTAGAGGAAAGCATCCCATTCTCGTTATAGAAAACTATTTCTCCATCGATATTGCCATCTTTATAATTCTCAATTTTTTCTAGGACACTATTGTTGTAGTAGTAATGCCATTGTCCCTGTTTATTTCCTTTTTCATTAAAACTTCCAGTTATTTGTATTTCTCCATTTTGATGGTAGAAAGTCCAATCTCCCAGATATAACTCATCTTTAAGTACTCCAATCGCATTAAGCTTATTATTGTCGTAAAACCAAAAGGGATGTTCTTGAGATTTACCATCTTTTGTAACATAATTTGTTTTTCTAAAATCTTTTAAATAATTATTTGTATGATCGTAAAAGGATAACATTTCCTTTTCATTTTTCTTTAGCCATTTATTAACATCTTTATTACTGGCGGATGTTAATATGAAATGAATAAAAGAATTTTCCAGTTCTTCTTTTTGATAAGAAATGTAGAGGGGAACATAGAAATCCATCCAAAAGTCATTTGTATTGTCCTGGTATGAAAGAGACTCCAATATTAATTCCATTTGTTGTGCTACTGGCGCCCTTAAAACAATGTCTGACTTGAATTTAGAGTCAGTGGCAGCATTGCTGTTAATAATGAGTTCAAGTTCTTTGAAAAGTTCTTCCGTTCCTCCTTTAATACTCCCCTGAAACGGAAGTGAATTTTTAAATAAATCATTTAGAATAACCAGCGCCTTATTATTTGTTGGGTTTAAAGCTATCCCCATTGAATAGCTCATAGCAGCTCTGGACTTTAAACCTTTTAGGGTCATTAAATTACCCAATAGTATATGCATACTACTATGAAATGGGTTTATTCTTAACCCTTGCTTAAAAATCGACTCTGCTTCCTCATACATTTCAGATTTCATATAAATCTTTCCTAAGTTGAAATGAAGAGAAATTTCATAAGGATATTTCTTTAAAGCTTTCTTAATTTCTTCAATTGCCTTTTCTTTTTCACCTAAACCTAAGTAAGCGGTTCCTAATTGATCATAAAATGTTGCGCGATAAGGATTAGTTGAATTTTTGTATTCTTCGCCTATAGCTACAGCTTTTTCATATTGTTCACTTTTATTGTAAGTATACATGAGTTTTGACTGCATGTATACATAGTTTGTATCACTTTCCGATATTTTTAAATATAATGGGATTGCTTCTTCGTGCTTTCCTTCGCTATTTAGCTGATTTGCTTGTGTTAATATTTCCTCTGAATTAATTAAAGGAGTAGGGGTGTTTTGGCTTAATGATACAAGACTTGCTAAAAGTAAAAAGCCAGTGATTAGATATTTCATAAATTATTAAAAAGTTGAAACCACAATAAAAATATATTATCTTAGATAAAACAAATATATTACTTGTTAAATATATTTTTTTCGATCAAGAAGGCGATTTGACAAAATTGTAATTATATAATTTCAGAAATTTGAACAGTATGATCATAAAATTCAATTCTATTTATTAACCTGAGTTCGATTCTTATTTAGGATTCAGAACGTCTATAAATAGTGAGTTTCAACTAAAAATTCTGAAACAATAGCAGGCTATTGCAAGGGGTTTTTAGGAAGAAAATCGCTGTTTATAGGCGGAAAGGGGAAAACTT
>NZ_JAGXGF010000229.1 GCF_024636815.1 Marivirga sp. | reverse complement strand
GTTTCTGCTTTACAATTATCAATTTTAGATTTCATTAAATCGGCTTGATACTTTAAAGATTTCTGTGATTATTACTTTTTTGATTGATAACTGGAGAGTACTTTTGAGAACTCTATTTTCTTATCCGAATAAATAGTGTGTTTTTTATAGATTCAAATTACTCAATATGAATAAATTACTTTTCAGTTTCCTAATCCCATTTTTATTAGCCTCCTGCACAAGCAGAGAAAAAGTAGATGCCATATATTTCAATGGAGAAATCTATACCGTTAATCAGAACTTTGATAAAGCCGAAGCTTTTGCTGTAAAGGATGGTAAATTTTTAGCTGTTGGAAGTTCGAAAGATATTCAGAATCAATATCAATCTGAAGAGGAAATAAACCTTATGAAAGCACCAGTCTATCCTGGATTTATTGATGGACATGCTCATTTTATACGATATGCAAAGGGTTTGCGTGAAGTCGACTTATTCGGAACGATTTCTTTCAATGAATTAATTGAGCGTCTGCAAAAACACGTGGAGAAATTTCCTAATGAGCCAACATTATTAGGTTTAGGATGGGATCAAAATAATTGGGAAGGCAAGCAATTTCCTACTAAAGATACGCTGGATATATTATTTCCCGATAAGGTCGTAATGCTAAGACGTGTGGATGCGCATGCAGTTTTAACCAACCAAAAAGGACTGGATTTGGCAGGAGTTACAGCTAAGACCAGAATTCCAGGCGGGGAAGTTTTATTGAAAAATGGTCAGCCAAGTGGTGTCTTAATAGATAATGCGATGGATTTATTGACGGATAAAATGCCGGAAATCAATATAGAGCAGAAAAAGGAATTGATTAATGAAGCGCAGAATAATTGTTTTGCTGTAGGAATTACTTCATTAGCTGAAGCAGGATTGGATAAATCTCAAATTGATTTATTGGATCAGATGCAAAAAGATAGCATATTAAAAATGCGTATTTATGCTATGATAAATCCAACTCCAGAAAACATGGACTACTATTTCAGTAATGGTCATTACAAAACTGATTATTTGAACGTGCGCTCTTTTAAAATTTATGGAGATGGCGCTTTAGGTTCAAGAGGCGCATGTTTATTGGAGCCTTATGCAGATGATGAAGATAATTACGGATTTTTAAGAAGTAAACCAGAGGTTTTTGATAGTTTGGCAAAAGTAATTTTTGCAAAGAATTTTCAAATGAATACTCATTGCATAGGGGACTCTGCAAACAGAGCTATTACCAATATTTATGCGAAGTATTTGAAAGGTAAGAACGACAGAAGATGGAGAATTGAGCATGCTCAAGTGCTCGCAGAAAATGATTTTAGCAAATTTGGAGATTATAATATTCTACCTTCTGTTCAACCAACTCATGCCACTTCAGATATGGATTGGGCACATGAAAGATTGGGTGAGGAAAGAGTAAAAAATGCTTATGCCTACCAGGAATTACTTAAGCAAAATAGCAAGTTAGTGGTTGGTTCAGATTTTCCAGTTGAAGATATTAATCCGATTTATGGATTTCATTCAGCGGTAGCCCGTCAGGATGATGATAATTTGCCGGAAGGTGGTTTTCAGCCTGAAAACTCATTAAGTAGGGAAGAAGCTCTGAAAGGAATGACTTCCTGGGCAGCATTTGGTCAATTTGAAGAAAAGGAAAAAGGTAGTATAGCAAAAGGTAAATGGGCTGATTTCGTGATTTTGGATAGAAATATCATGGATGTTCCTTACGAGGAATTGAGAGATACCAAGGTAATGCAGACCTATTCAGCAGGTGAAAAAGTTTATGAATTGCAATGATTTTATGAATACAGGCCTACTTTCGTATTAGCACTTAAAGTCAGGAAACTAAGCTGTATTCTTATTTAATGCCTAATAGGCTCTATATATAATGAAAAAAGACATTACCATAGCAGAAGCCCAAGAGCAAGTAGACGAATGGATTAGTACCATTGGTGTTCGATATTTTAACGAACTGACTAATATGACCATACTGACCGAAGAAGTAGGGGAGTTAGCGCGTATTATGGCTCGAAAATATGGTGAACAGTCTTTCAAAGAAAGTGATAAAAATGCGGATTTGGGAGATGAAATGGCTGATGTGCTTTGGGTCTTGATTTGCTTAGCCAATCAAACTGGAGTTGACCTGACTGAAGCCTTGCAGAAAAATATTGAAAAGAAGACTAAACGTGATAAGGACAGGCATAAGGAAAATAAGAAATTAAAATAATTAAGTTTACATTTCATTTATTAAGTAGAGGTTATATAATAATTTTTCAATTGTTGAAAGCAAAGGGAAACTTGGAAGCTCTTGCAAACGATCTGTTTGGCAAGAATCCCAAAGAGCTAAAATTGAAGCAGGTTTAATAGGGTTTAAAAAATAAATCGTATGAGTAATCTAGAGCAGCAAAAAGAAAATGCTATTAAGTTTTACAAAACAGCCTTTGAAGGTAATCCTACGAAAGCTGTTGAGTTATATGTGGGAGAGGAGTATATTCAGCATAATCCAGACGTGGCCAATGGAATGCACGGATTTATTGATTACTATTGATGATTTTATTAAGCAAGAAGTAAATTATCCTAATTTATTGCTAGTAACTGGAGAAAATGATGATCGTGTGCCACCATTACATTCTTTTAAGTTTTTAGCTGCTCTACAAGAGAAGGGTTCTAATCATTCTCTATATCAAATATATACAGTAAGAGGTGCTGGACATGGTGTAGCTATAAGTATCCAGGAAAATATAGAAAAGATGATGTTTATTGAACATTTTTAGTTTGATCAATTAGGATTGAGATTTTGGTGACAAAATAGTTGGTTCTTTAATTGATTTGTGGTCTTCTTGAATGAGAAGAAATTTACGATAAACTTTTCTCATATACCGTCTTAAATCCCTCAAGACCCTTTTCAGTTAAAGTAGGCCTTACCAGATTAAAAAAGACTTGCATATAATAGTCAATTTTTTCATCGTCTTTGCCTTTATAGAAAACCTCAGCATCAGAAATCCACGAATTACTTACCATCAGTAATGCATGTATCAACATGTCTTTCTGCTTTTCATCTTTAAAAGCTTTCATGTAGCCGTTGGCAATTAAGAATCCTGAAATGGTATCTAAAATATTCCATCTTTGGTCAAATTGGTCTTGAGCATGTTTCTTAATATGATCAAAATGACGAACCACTTTGGTGATGCCTAAATAAATGAATTTGTACTTGTAGATTTCCTCAAATAGAATTTTAAGTCGACTCAACATGAATTCCAAGTTGATGACTTCCTCTTTGATATTTTTAAATTGTTGCTCTACATTTTGCTGCATATTGAGATACAACTGCAAAATGATATCATCTTTTTTAGGAAAGTGATAGCATAAGTTACCATAACTAATTCCCATTTCTTCCGCTATGGATTTACTTGAAATTGAAGAAATTCCATGCGTATTAAATAGTACTCTTGCGGTTTCTAGTATCTTTTCTTTCGTCTTCATCTAATAGGATATCCTGTGCAATATTAATCATTTTTATCTCCAAATTAAATATTAGGCAAATATGCCTATTTTGCAAAATTTCTTATTACATTTGTTAGGCATAAAGGCCTAATATTAAAAAATGAATAAAGAGAATTTAGACATATATCTAAAATCGGCTGATTTTATTGATTCGGATCATCCCGCAGTTCAGCAGTATGCGAAAGAAGTAACCTACGGTGTAAAAGATGAGGTAGAGAAAGTAAAATACCTCTATTATGCTGTTCGTGATGGTTTTCGATATGATCCTTACAGATTGGATTTCTCAAAAGAAGCCATGAAAGCAAGTAGTTTATTGACGAGAGATTATGGCTATTGTGTAGAAAAAAGTTGCTTGTTTGCGGCTGCTAGCCGAGCAATTGGGGTTCCATCCAGATTGGGTTTTGCGAATGTTAGAAACCATATCGGTACTGCAAAACTTGAGGCTGTGCTCCAAACAGATGTTTTGGTTTTCCATGGATATGCCGAAATATATCTTAATGGAAAATGGATTAAAGTGACGCCTGTCTTCAATAAAGAACTTTGTGAAAAATTGAATGTGAAACCCCTTGATTTTAATCCTGAGGGTGATTCCATTTTTCAGGAATACAATGAAAAGGGAGGTAAATTTATGGAGTATCTCCACCAATACGATCATTTTGAGGATATTCCTTATGAATTTTTTATGGGAGAATTAATCAAATATTATCCGCACCTAACATCTAAACTTCAAGAAAGAAACCTATTACACATTAAATAAAAACTATGGAAACTAAAGAAAAGCAAATTCCTTCACAAACCGGTGGTTCATTTTTAATCAATAAGATCCCAGAAAGCATTTTTATAGAATCTGATTTTTCAGAGGAACAAAATATGATGGTAGCTTCTGCAAAAGATTTTGTAGAGCAGGAAGTATTACCATTAGCGGATGAATTGGAAAAGAAAAAGGATTTAACTCAAACCATTAAACTTTTGGAAAAAGCCGGGGATTTAGGTTTGTTGGGATTGGGCGTGCCTGAAGAATATGGAGGTATAGAAGTGAGCTTTAATACTACCTTAAGAGTAATTGAGGAAATGGCGAAGAGTACGGAGTTTTCACCAGCAATTGGTGTTCAAACTAGTATTGGAATCGCTCCAATTTTATTATATGGAAACGAAAAACAAAAGACACAATATATTCCCGATATGGTTTCTGGTAAGTCAAAAGGTTGCTACTGCTTAACAGAACCTGATGCGGGCTCTGATGCTAATTCAGGTAAAACAAAGGCGACATACAATGAATCTGAAAAAGCCTATTATTTGACTGGACAAAAAATGTGGATCACCAATGCAGGCATTGCAGATGTATTTACAGTTTTTGCCAAAATTGAAGATGATCAAAATTTATCAGCATTTATAGTAGAAAAGGGCTACGAAGGTTTGACTTTAGGAGAAGAAGAGGATAAAATGGGAATTCGAGCTTCCTCTACAAGACAGGTGTTTTTGAATGACGTGAAAGTACCTGAAGAAAACCTTTTAGGAAAAAGAGGTGATGGTTTTAAAATGGCTTTAAATGTGTTGAGTACGGGTAGAATAAAACTTGGAATTGGTGGATTGGGCGTTTCTAAAAAAGCAATAGATTATGCAGTTGAATATGCTTTAAATCGTAAACAATTTGGCCAATCTATAAGCTCATTTGGTGCAATCCAGCAGAAATTGGCTAAAATGGTAGTCGGAACTTATGCACTTCAAGCAGCAGCCTACAGAACCGGTGAATTAATTGACCAGAAAGAAGCTGAATTTTCACAATCAGGGATGTCAAAAGAAGAAGCTAAACCCAAAGCAGTGGTAGCTTATGGAATTGAATGTGCTATCATAAAAGTGTTTGGTTCAGAGTCACAAGATTTTGTGGTAGACGAAGGCTTACAGATTTATGGTGGCATGGGATTTTCCGAAGAAGCTCCAATGGCAAGATTGTACCGTGATTCTAGAATCAGCAGAATATTCGAAGGCACCAATGAAATCAATCGCATGTTGATTGTGGACATGCTTCTGAAAAAAGCAATGAATGGGGAATTGGATTTGATGAATGCTGCCACAGCGGTTCAAAAAGAATTAACCAGTGTCCCTGATTTTTCAACAAATGAGAGTGAAGATACATTAGAAAAAGCAACTCCAGTCTTAGAAAATCTAAAAAAGATCACTTTAATCATTGCGGGATCAGCAGCGCAAAAGTTGATGATGAAACTAAAGGATGAGCAAGAGATTCTGATGAATGTAGCTGACATGCTGATTCAAATTTATATGCTGGAATCAGTTATTGTGAAAACCAAAAGAATCAAAGACACTATTGGCGCAAAAGCAGCTTCATCGCAAATCGATATTTGTCAATTGTTTATGCTGGATGCAGTAAAGAAAATTAAGGATTCCGCTGAAGAAGCTTTATGGTCATTTTCTAATGGTGATGAACTAAAAATGATGCAAATGGCATTGAAACGTTTCACTAAAATAGAAACCTTCAATGTGAAGGAAGTGAGAAGGAGAGTAGCTCAAAAATTGATTGAAGATGGGAGGTATAAGTTATAGTTCTTTTACCGATTAAAGTTGTTTTATAGAAAGTTAAATCTCACAAACGAGGAATTAAATCAAGCCCTCGTTTGTGAGCTCTTCTTTTAAATTTTTGTATGCTTTAAGTTTTCCTTCAAGAATAGTTTGATTAGGATCGATTTTTTTAATCTTTTCAGGTTTTGAATTTGAAGATATATCTTTTACTGTTATAGTAATTTTGTCATTAAGTTTTAAAGATCTTTTATGAAATTTAATACTTTCATTAGTTTCAGAATCAAAACCTACAAAATCTAGATTTATTTCATCTTTTTCTTTTGTAATAATTCTGTTAATTATGATGGATGTGACCCCATTTTCTAATACAGCTTGTTTTTTAATTCCGTTAATAGATAATTCAAATCCTATCATTTTAACTTTATTTATAGTCCGTTTCCAACCTTCATCTTTGAGCTTACAAATAATTCAATTTCTCATTATATAATTCTAGCAATCGTGTCTTCTAATCTCGCTTATTAGTCCATTTTCAAAGAAAATGCTGATATTGGTGCAAAAATCATAGTATTTTTCATCACCTAACATTAACAATCGTGTCGCATAATCTTAACAATTTGATTGTTTTGAAGCGTAATGATCAATCTAGTACACTCCATGTCGTAGTCTATTGATCGTAAAGGGATATTGATGTAACCATTACTTACTGGTTTGCTCGAAAATTCAGGAAATGCATTATATAATTTATCAACTGTATCACCTACTTTAAAATAATTTTCGCTACGACCGATTTCAATAGAGCCATCTTTAATAGTCAAAGTATAAAATTTATCTTGTTTCAATAAAATTCTATTTTGTGAATATTTTAAAAGACGACCTTCTTTTGCACTCATCTCAAAATAGAAATATTCATCCGAGTCAGGCTGTCCTAAAGATGATAAAATTGCATTTTTACTATCGCCTATTTTAAACACATTACTACTACTACTGTTAAATCTCAATTCTTCCAAATTAATTTTATTAGAAATTGGTGTTTTTTGCGCTTTTGCATTGTGCCAACTAACGCAAATAATTAGACTGATAAACAATATTATAATCTTCATTATCTAGCTTTAACAATCGTGTCGCATGATCTTAACAATTTGATTGTTTTCAAAAGTGATGATTAATCTTGTGCATTCCATGTCATAATCTACCGAGCGTAAGGGGATATCGATGTAACCATTATTTACCGGTTTGTTAGAAAATTCAGGAAATGCATCATATACTTTATCCACCGTATCACCTATTTTAAAATAATTTCCGTTTCGACCAATAATGACATTGTCATTAAATATTTCCCAAGCCTCAAATTTCTGATTAACAAAATAAAACTTATTAGGATCATATTTATATAACTTGGCCATGATTTGTTGCATTTCATAGTAGTAATCTTCTTCTGAAGATGGCGAACCTAATGCAGACTGCATTTGAGCTGGAGAATCATCTATTTTGAAAACATTGCTGTTATTTCCCTTAAACCTTAATTCTTCCAAATTAATTTTATTAGAAATTGGTGTTCTTTGCGCTTTAGCATTTTGACAACTAACGCAAATAATTAAACTGATTAAAATTATTATATTTCTCATCTTTTTACAATTTAACAAGGGTTATTAGTAATTATACCGTTTTCATCATACTCTATATTCAAATAATCTTCTGGGTCAACACTTTCCCAAGAACTATTGTACACTTGAAAATGAACATGAGGCGTTACACCAGCAGCTGAAGCATTTCCTGTTGTACCAGTTCTCCCAATAATCATACCAGGACCAAGTATATCACCAACACCCACATTTAAAAAATCTAAATGGTTGTATCTTACATAATGCGTGCCTAATGGACCTCCAGTATATTTCAAAATAACAAAATTACCATATGAATCCCTTTTATAATCTCCCCAGCCAAACTCATCCCTTAAATCTACTACTTCTGCATAACCGGAAGAAAATACATAGGTGCCAATGCTTGCCGAAATGTCAAGCCCGTCATGTTTTTTCTTGCCTGGAGGACAACTTGGGTGTTCTCCATTTCTTGTGCAACCAAATCTACCTCCGTTTTTGCCACTAGCACCTGAATTTGTGATACTCATATTTTTCAGAGGAAGATCATCACATGGTCGGTCTTCTTCACATTCTACAATTAGGTTGCCATTCTCATCACAACACGGGCTTCCCATGCAAGGCAATTCGGGAACGCAATTCCCATTCTCATCAGCCACATAGCCCTCACTACAAATCACTTCATTACAATCCACATACATGCCTTCAATAAAAGGGTGTTCACATAAACCGCCTGGCCCTGATGGGTCTGAAGATCCCCCACCGCCACCGCCAGAGGGATCAGGGGCAGGAGGTGCTAATTCCTGTGGCTCTTCACAATAAATGTAAGAACCTTCATAGGTACAAGTAGTGTAAGAATTTCCTGCGGAGGTAGTGGCGGTTACGCACCACCAATCATCTACGATATAGCAGGTGTTCATTCGCTGACCATCTATATCTTCCTTATCGATGTATTGTTTACTTAAAGCTGCAACATCTGTAATTTCTCCGTTTTGATAATATACTTTTCTTTTGGCATCTCCCTGCCATTCGCTTACTAGTAAAAAGCCAGTAAATCTTTCGGTGTCAGCAGTGGAAACGGGTATCACATGCTCTAAAACAACCTCCCCATCTTCATTTTTATAGGCCATGCTGTAGGAAGCATAATCAGCTAAGTACTTTTTATCTGAATTGGGCATACTCATGAATAATTTGCCTTCTCCAGCTGTATTAGTATTTACAGGAAAGAAGAGACCGTCCCCAACATTGAGTTCTTTATAAACAGCTCTATCCCAAACAATATCCATAGGATTGTTGGTGGTTCTTGATTGAATGTTTTTGGATTGTTTTTCTTTAAATACAGCTTGTACCTCTTCAATAGTAATGTCTCGTTCAATTGCTTCTTCAAAATTATTGTCTTGCTGACATGCAGTAATCGTGACCAAAATTAATAGGTAATAAATAATCAGTCGATTCATTTCAAAATAATTAAGATTGATAATTAGTTCTATCAAAACAATTAAAAACTTTTAAAATAAATTGAGATTATGAATGGTATAGAAACAAAAAAGGATTGAATCAAGCCAAAAATAATTTCACTTTGTAGGTTTGTTATAATAAAGTTATAAGACTAAATTATAATCGGATATATCTTATTTTTTAAGTTTTAACCGAGTTGATGAATGAATTTGATAATTGTTATTTATAAAACAAAATTTTTTACGAAAAATTTACAAATTTTCTTGGGCTGTAATTTCAACTCATCGTTCACTCAGTCAAATTAAACTTCCCTACATAAAAATTAGGATCTACCAAAATTTCAGCATTTTCAGGCAAATTTTCTAATGTATTATATGATTTGGAATTAGGTTCAAGCCATTCTGCTTCTCCATTGATGAATATCCGAATAGGCATGTCAAAGCCATCAATAGTATTTTCCCATTTGTATAATAGTTGGTTTTCTAATACTCTGTAAGTGAAAGTAGGGATTTGCGTAGTTCTTAAATATTGGTCAAAAACTTTATCCAAAGATTTTCCATAAGATTCTGAAATATAATTTTCTATTTGTTCAGTAGTCACCGTCTGATGATAAAATTCCTTATTCAATCCTCTCAATGTTTGTCTCCATTTTTCATCATTATCAAAAAGTTGTCTGATAAGGTGAAGCATATTCCCACCTTTGTAATACATATCGCTTGATCCTTCATAAGAAACTCCGTATTCACCTATAATTGGTCTGTCATTTTGAATAGAAGAGCGAACTCCTTGCACATAAGCATTGGCTGCTAAGGAATCATAGTGATAATCTAAAAACAGATTTTCTGAATAATGAGTGAAACCCTCATGTATCCACATATCAGCTACATCTTTATAGGTAATATTATTAGCAAACCACTCATGCCCCGATTCATGAATAATAATAAAATCAAACTTTAATCCCCAGCCTGTTTGACTTAAATCACGGCCTCTGTAACCATTTTTGAATTCATTGCCATAAGTCACAGAACTTTGATGTTCCATTCCTAAATAAGGAGCTTCCACTAATTTATAACTGTCTTCATAAAAAGGGTAGGGACCAAACCAATATTCAAAAGCCTCTAGCATTCGAGGCACTTCCTGAAATTGCTTTTTAGCCTTTTCCAAATTGTAGCTCAATACCCAGTAGCTACAATCTAGGATGCCTTTTTCGCCATCATATTTCTCTGTGAAATTTACATAGTCGCCAATATTGAGATTCACTCCATAATTATTGATCGGATTGCTCACAAACCAATGATAAGTTCGGCTGTTTGCATGCTCCTCAACTTCTCTTAATCTTCCATTAGATACATTCACCAAAGGTTTTGGTACATTAACGCTAATTAACATACTGTCTGGTTCATCGGCAGAATGTTCCTTGCAAGGCCACCAAACACTGGCACCTATTCCTTGATTGGCGGTGGCTATAAAATGTTGTCCGTTTTCATCTTTCTTCCAAGTGAAGCCACCATCCCAGGGAGCATTTTTGGCAATTCTTGGATTTCCTGAATAATAAATAGTTAATTCGTTTACAGAACCAGCTTCTTGTTTTTCTTTTAATTGAATAAAATGGGCATCAAATTCTGTTTTGAATTCCAATTGTTCTCCATTTTGAATAATGCTATCAATCTGCATGGGTTTTTGCAAATCTATTTGCATGACTTGATGAGATTCCAAAACCTCATATTGTATAAGATTACTACCGGAAATATATTGCTCATCTGGATTTACTTTGGTTTGAAGGTGGTAATATTTCAAATCCCACCAAATTCTTTCTTCTGATAGACCACCTTTTAAGCTGTCTGCACGAGT
Organism: Marivirga sp.; assembly: GCF_024636815.1. Taxonomy (GTDB): domain Bacteria; phylum Bacteroidota; class Bacteroidia; order Cytophagales; family Cyclobacteriaceae; genus Marivirga. Next base: position 12,984 of record NZ_JAGXGF010000229.1, on the reverse strand, counting down.
AAAGTCTTTTTGAGCAATTGAATATTTTGAAAGGAAATTAAAAGACAATATGAAAAGTATAAAAAATCTGAAATTCTGCATATATGAAGGATTTTTCGATAAAGATTAAATTTAAGAAAGTTAATCCTTTATATGAAGGATTTTATATTATACCTAAAAATAGGTATTTCGATGAAATTTTTTCAAAATTCTATTGAAATCATCATCTTGCGTAAGTATGATAATATTCAATATGAAATTTGGTATTTTAGTAAGTGCATTCTTTCTTTTTTCAATACTAGGCTATACCCAAAATTCCTGGGATGAATCATTTACAGCTTTACAGAAAGCCTCAAATGAAAATCAATTAGAACTTGCAGAGAATTTATTAGATAAAGCACTTGAGCAAGCCGAAAATACTTATGGGGCAAAGCATCAAGCTTATGTGCTCACCTTACATTTAGGAGTTAAATTATCCTTTCAAACCGAAAAATATGAAGAGGGTCTGGAATTAGCGACAGAAGAATTAGAATTGATGAATGAAGTCACCTTTGAGCAGCAGACTCAATTTTACATTCAACTATTAAATTACTTATCTCAGCTCTATTTACTTACCGACAATATTCCTGATGCTTTGAAATTTTCTAAAGACTATATGGAAGTCTTACAAAAAGAAGATAAGAATTCTTTGAATCACGCTTTGGCCATTTATGATTATGCCTCCATGTTATATCAAGAACAAGAGGAAGATGCATTACTATATTTTCAAGAAGCTTTACCTATTTTAAACCAATATGTTGCTCAAGCAGGATCCCAATATTTAAACTCCCTTTATTATGTTGCCACCCTTTTGCAAGAAACAGGAGAGTTAGATAAAGCAGCCGAATATTATGATAAAGTAATCGGTATTACTCAAGATAATAATCTTCAAAATAGTGAATTATGGAAAATTTCAGCTTATCAGCGAGCTTTGATTTATCAGGAAAATAGCCAAAACGATAGAGCAATCTCATTTTATGAAATATTGAAAACACAATTAGAAAATGATGGGCAGACCGATAGAGAATTGTATGTAAGTGCTAAAAATAATTTAGGAGTTTTATATCAGAAAACTGGTCAATCACAAAAGGGAGAGTCATTGTTGGCTTTAAGTGGAGATGATTTACAAAGTCAGCTAAATAGTGCAGCCATAGCCTTCAATAAGGGAGATTACACCACAGCTTTAGCTTTATATTCCATAGCCAATGATTCGCTTAAGATTCAAACTCAGGCTGACAGCTTGCAATCAGCTAAAATACTAGCTCAAAAGGCCTTAGTTTACAAATCAATGGGGCAGTTGGATTCAGCTTTACATTTATTATTGGATGTAGAAAAGAGGTTTTTGCAAAATATTGAAGGTAAGAAAGAGGAAAAGGCTTTGACTTATAAGAATACTGGTGATCTATTTTTAGAATTGGCTGATTTTGATTCCGCTGAATTGTATTTGAATAAGTCACTGACTCAATTTGATGGTGAGAATAAGTTTAAAACAGAGATTGAGATTCAAACGCGCAATAGCTTGGGGGTTTTGGAACAAAACAGAACCAATATAGACAAAGCAGCTTCCTATTTTACTCATAATTTAAGACTGATTGAAAAAGCTTTAGGGAAGCAAACCCTTGAGTATGCGAATACTTTAAATAATCTAGGTTCTCTAAGATTGGAAGATAGTGATTATGATTTAGCAGAATCTTATTTTAAAGATGCAGCTTATATTTTCAGATCTATTTTTGATGAAAATCATGAAAATAATGCCAGAGCTTATGAGAATTTAGGAGCTGTTGCACAAAGTAGATCCCAATACAGAAAAGCAGATTCTCTCTATCAATTGGCTGAAAAAACTTATATCAATAGCGTGGGAGCTTCTCATCCTGCTTTGATCAATGTGAATTCAAAATTGGCATTGGTTAAGTTAGCGGAAGCGGAATACCCAACTGCTGAGCATTATTTTAGAAAAACACTGGAACTTTCAAGATCAATTTTTGGAAACCAAAGTGCAGCTTATGCTGATGCACTTTCTGGAATGGGCTTGTATTATCAAAGTACAGGTAATTTAAAGGAAGCAAAAAGTAATTTGGAAAAGGCTATTGATATCTATATTGAGAAATTAGGAAAACTTCATCCTTCGTATGTGACATCCATTGAGAATTTATCCTCAATTTATCAAAGTGAAGGAAATGTGGAAGAAGCCTTACCATTATTAAATGAAGCTCTGGAAATGGATTCGATTATTTATGGAGTTAAACATCCAAAATATGCTACTACCTTACACAATCTAGCCTCATTATATCTTTCAAATGGAGATTTTAATAAAGCTGAAGATTATTATGAGAAGTCTTTGGTAATTGATGAGGCAGTTTATGGGATTGAGAATCCTGTTTTTGCCAGTACTCAATATAATTTAGCAGTTCTTTATCAAAAGCAGGAACAGCATAGAAAAGCAGATTCCTTATTTTCTAAAGTTACAAAACTGAGAAAAGAGGTTTTGGGTGAAAATCACCCCGATTACATATTCACCCTCTATGGCTGGGGGATTTTAAAACAAGTAGAAAATGAAATAGATTCGGCCTATGCCTTATTTAGCACATCCGTAAATAGTTATTTGTTTTTATTTAAAGAATATTTCCCATCTATGAGCGAAAGCGAGAAATCAGCTTTTTATCATAAAGTAAATCCAGTATTTGAAGCTTATAAAGATTTTGCAATTGAGAATTATCAAAGCATCCCAAAATTAAAAGAGGACTTATTTGATTTGCAATTGACTACAAAAGCTATGTTATTAAATGCTTCAGCCAAAATGCGAAATAAAATCCTCAATAGTGGAGATGAAGAATTAATCTCATTATTTAAAACTTGGCAAAATGAAAAAGAGAAAGCAATACAATATTACTCCTACACAAAAGACGAATTAATAGCTCAGAATATTGATTTAAATGAGCTAGAAGCTTCCATAAATGAAATGGAAAAAGAATTAAGCCTTAAATCAAATTTGTTTAATGCAGGTTTTGGTTCTGACAGCATCAATTGGAAAAGGTTAAAGCAAAGTTTGGCGCCTAATACGGGAGTAGTAGAGTTAGTTAGGGTTAAAAAGAGTTTGAAAAATGATTCAGTAATTTATGCTGGACTAATTTTAACAGCCGAAATGGATGAACCTGCGATTGCAGTTCTTCAAGAAGGTAGAAGGATAGAACAACAATATTTTAATGCCTATCAAAACTTAATTAAGTTCAAATTGATGGACAAAATTTCTTATGAAAACCTATGGGAATGGGTAGATCAAAAAATACCTGAAAACCTCGATAAATTATTTATAAGTCCTGATGGGATATATAATAAAATCAATATTAATACTTTATACAGTGAAAATTTAGGGCAATACCTATTAGAAAAAGAAAATATTAGGATCATAACTAGTGCAAGGGATTTGATTAAAACGAATCCGAAATCATCCCCTGATAATTCTGCAATAGAAGCTTCAGATTCAACTTCATTGGCAGAGGATAATACTGTTTCTCAAAATGAATACCCTTCATTAGTGTTAATAGGTTCTCCCGATTTTTCTTTGGGCAGAGCAGAAGATGAAATGAAATTAACCGCTCAAAGTACAGGTTTAATGAGGAATTTTAAGGGGGGTATTCCTGCATTGCCGGGTACCAAAGTTGAAATTAATGCCATAGATTCTATGACTTCAGCCAATAATTGGAGAGTAAGAAAATACATGGAAGCCGAGGCTAATGAAATATTAATCGATAGTCTGACAGCACCTGATATTTTGCACATAGCCTCCCATGGGTTTTTCAAAGCCTATGATGCAGATAAGAAAATTTCAGGAGTTGAAAATCAAGGAAATGAAGAAAACCCTTTATTAAGATCTGGAATATTGCTTTCAGGTGCTTCCATAGGTTTAGCTGGCGGCTTGCCTTATGAAAACAGCTTTGAAGACGGCTTATTAACTGCTTACGAAACCATGAATCTTAATCTGGATGGAACAGAATTAGTTGTATTGTCAGCATGTGAAACCGGTTTAGGTGATGTGAAAAATGGGGAAGGTGTTTATGGTTTGCAAAGAGCATTTTTAGTGGCAGGAGCTGAAAACCTAATCATGAGTTTATGGACAGTAAATGATTATACAACCCAACTATTAATGACCGAATTTTACAAACATTGGACAGAAGGAGATGATAAATTCACCTCATTTCGAAAAGCACAAATGAAAATTAAAGAAGAATTTCCACAGCCTTATTATTGGGCGGCATTTACTATTATTGGAGAATGAGAAAAACTATGAAGTATTTTAGTAAAATATTTTTACCCATAATTTTTACTTTTTGGAGCTTTTTAGGATTAGCACAGTCTCAAAAGGATTCTATTGAACAAGTGTTGGATTCAATTTATCCAAAGCAAATAGTAAGTGAGATTAGTACTGAAAATTTTACAGAATATGCACCCAGTATTAGTGCAAATGGAAGAACCTTGATATATGAATCTAATAAAGATGGTTCCTGGAAATTATATTTGACAAGAGATGAGAACGGAAGTTGGGGGGATGAAATTTCCTTAGACAGCATCAATAACTATGGAGATTCTATTGATGTTATAAGTGGCCCTAATTTTAGCTATGATAGGAATAGAATTTATTTTCACGCTTCCTTTGATGGCGGATATGGTTCAGAAGATATTTTTTATTCTGAAAGAATTGGTGACACATGGTCAAAACCTAAAAATATGGGGCCAGATGTAAATAGTAGAAGTTTTGATGGCTTTCCGACTATTACAACAGATGGTAAAACACTTTATTTTGCTAGGAATAGTAAAAATACACCTGAAGGAGTTACAGAGTTTTGTTATGAAATTTATGCCACTCAAAAGACTGACTCTGGATGGACCGAGCCAAAAGTTTTGCCTTATCCAGTTAACCTGGGATGTGAAAAAGCTCCTAAAATTATGGCTGATAATCGAACGCTAATTTTTGCCTCTTTAAGAGAAGGTGGAATTGGAGGTTTCGATTTATATCAAACACAATTGAATGCTGATGGGGATTGGAACAGCCCTGTTCCACTTAAATATGTAAATACTACAGATAATGATTTGTTTTCATGTATTTCAGCCTCAGGAGAAACCATGTATTTTTCCAAAAAGAATGATATATATAGTGTTGAGATTCCTCAGGAATACCGGCAATTTCAAAATGTCACCATTCAAGGGCTCATAAGAGATGCAGATAGTCAGGAAGCTCTTTCAGCATCTATTAGAATTACAGACGCCAATACTTCAGAGTTGATTACAAGTTTTGCTAATAACCCATCAGATGGATACTATTCAATAGTATTATCAGCTGGAAGAGCTTATAATTTGGAGGTTAGAAAGGATGAGTATAGTAGTGCACTTTATTATTACGATCTTAGGGATATTGAAAGTTATCAAGAATATGAGCAGAATATTGATTTATTTACAACCGCTCACTTGAATGTAAATATTTACGATATTGAATTATATGACCCTTTAAAAGCTACTATTACTGTTAAAAATGATATTGGTAGAACCATAGATGTTGTAGAATCGGACGGTAAAAATTGGAAAACTAAAGTAGATATTCCAATTGGAAGTGCTTATACTATAGAAGTGGAAAGTGAAAATTTCAAGCCTAAAAGTTTTTCAATTAATTTAACCGGTTTAATTCTTTACAGAGAATATGAACAAGATATTGAGCTTGTACCTGAAAAAGTAGGAGTTCCTATAAATGTAAATGATTTGCTGAGTGGTGGGTCTGTTTCCTCATCTCAGCTGATTATAAGAAATAAAACCAGAAATGAGGAAATAGTAATTTCCGGAAATCAAACCATCAATTTACGTGTAGGAGATCGATATATGGTGGAGGCATCTAGTGATAGAGGATATGCCTTTAATTCTACTGAAATAGGGATTTCTAAGGAAGGTAAATTACAAACAGTAGATGAAGAAACGGGTGAAATAAAAGAAGATAGCAAAGGCGTAGAGCTTAAGCTACAGCCACTTACTAAAGATGCAAATCTGACTTTGAAGGATATTTATTTTGAATCTAACTCTTCAGATCTTTTTGAAAGTAGTTTTGAAGAATTGGATAGGGTGATCAAATTAATGGAGTCTTATCCAAGTATGAAAATAGAAATTGCTGCTCATACAGATGATATTGGAGCCGCAGCTTATAATGTTCGTTTGTCAAAAGAAAGAGCAAATAGTGTAATCAATTACATCACCAGCAATAGCATAGATGAAGATAGATTGATTTCAGAAGGTTATGGTGAATCAAAACCAGTGGTGTCAAACGATTCTGAAGAGAATAGAGCGAAAAACCGCAGGGTAGAATTAAAAATATTGGATATTAAATTGGCTCAAAACGATTAAGGAAAATGAAAAAATTATTAATCATCATATCGTTATTAATCTTATTGCCAAAAGTGAATTATGGGCAAGTTGAGTTGGATTATGAGGATGATATAAATCCTTATTTCTTAGGGGATAGTGTAGATTTAGTATTTCCTCTCTTATTCGATTTCTTTAAGAGCAATGGTAATCACTCGGCAGCTAATATACAATTAGCGCTGATATTTGAGGAACGCTACCAAAATGCCAATCCAATTTCTGATTATGAAGCTGCTATTGCAAATGCAGAAAGAGCTAAGCTATTATTTGGTCGTGCTAGGGATTTAATTGATGATAAAGAGGTGAGAAGAAATGCCTGGTATTATCCAAACTTTACTAATGAGTTTAAAAGAAATGGTAAGCCTGTTGTGGAGTTTGAATCGGTTAAAATAGTTCACGAGAAAGGTCTAAAAGAAGCAGATTCCTTTTTAACCTATATGCCGCCAATTCATAAAAATTTCATGAAGATGGTGGAACAATATGACCTGGCTTCAAAGAATTTTGTCAGAATAAATGGCGATTACAATTCCTTAAAGGATATTTATCTGCTCTTTGATGATAAATTAGAAGCTCGGTTCGATTTAGTTAAAAACAGTTATGATTCCACTCTTTACTATTTTAAAAAATATAAAGAAGCATCTAATGCTTATCCTCCTTTTGTAATAGATCAGAAATTGTCATTTAAGGATATTCAAACCTACAGGCTTGACGGATTAGTAATACAAACCGATTTCTTGGTCGATAATATTCAGTTATGGGATTACACTACCTGGGTTGATCAGGTGAAAAAAGTGATTAATACAGAAATTGATCAATTGAGAAATGAAATTGTAAAGATTGAAGCTAAACTCGAAAACAGTTTTTCAAGAATGGAGAATTGGATGCCCAATGATTCTATAGATGTTGATCCAATAGAGAAAAAATCAATTTATAAAATCAGGAAATATGATTTAAACTCTCCGGTTGCAAGTGTTTTTCAATATAAGGATGATAAACTTGATCTAATTAATGAGCAGAAAAGTTTAGCAGTATATGATACGGCAGATGAAATTTCATTTCATGTTAAATTATATACCATAAACCGAGTATTTCAACAGACTATTGCTCTTGAAAATGAGTTGAAGAAATATAATAGTGAAATTGCAATTAGTAATTTGAATAAGAATAAGGAGTTCTATGAAAAGTATTATGGGGGAATAGAAGATTTTAAAAATTATTTTAAATCAGAAGAAGGGGAACTACTTAAGATAAGAAGAGAAACAGCCAATAGATTAAAAAATCAAATAATAAATCAATTAGAAAATCCTTTTGCTCAAGAAATTCCTAAGTACAGAAATATTCAATTCGAGTGGCAGAACCCAGAATATGAATATGATTCCTTAGTTAAAAATGTTGCTTACATTAATCATTCTAAAAAGAATGTAAATGATTTGGAATATATAAATGGGTATTATTTCAATGTTGATAGTATTTCACAAGCTTTTTATGGAGCTAAAAAAGACGAAAAAGTTCAATGGTATAATGCTGTACCTTCAAATTATGAATCAAACAAAGTTTGGCAAAAAGTAAACAGCATCAATGTTATTGGTGGGGGGGATGTTAGTTATTTACTGTATGAAAGTCATGTAGATTCTTTAGATTTCGTAAATCATATAGTAGTAGCAGATGAAAGGGGCGAAATCAAAAATCAAATTGAAGTTGATACGCAGGAAAAACCTATTGAGTTGGTTTCCTTAAGAAATAGTAATTCACAGTTAGCATTATATCAAGGGGATGGATTAGGAGATGCTGTTTGGCCGAGCTTTATGAATGTAGTAAAATTTAATCCTGATAGTACTGATTATTCTATTAAAGAAGTTGATGTTTATGGTAAGTTTGAAGCAGTTTTTCAAACTGATGCTGGGATTATCATAGTTTCATCCTCAGAAGATAGTAAGACGCTTTTTACTACTCTATTCGATCATGATTTTAATCCATTGAAAAAGAATATATTGAATTTTCAAGAATCATCAGCAATCAGTTATTACTATCAAATAAGTGAAGAAAGTCTACATCTTATGAATAAGGATAGCGAAAAAGGACACTTTGTGCTAAATGACAATTTGGAATTACGTTATTCAGATATACCACTTTCTGAAGAAGGAATTTAACCCACATTATTCTTGAGAAGGTTATGTAAAATGATAATCATCAATTAAAAATAACTGATAATCAATCGGTTAATACTGAAAAGGTTTAAAGTATTGAGCAAAAAAAATCAGGCTAGAAAAATTTAGCCTGATTTTATCCTAATGCTTTAGTATTGTTTATAGTAACTTATATCCTAAGCTGAGCATGATCTGATTTACTTTTACATCGGTATTACTTCCAAGAACAGCTTGTTTAGATAAATTTCCTTCATATCTCAAATCGATTATCAATTTTGAGACATCCAAACCAATACCAGCTTGGTAAGCAAATACGGCACTTTTATATTCATTAACTGAAGCATTGTCAAAATCTTCCAAATCATCGAGATTGAAACTTGCCACAGGCCCTGCATTTATTCTGAACGGACCCATTTTCCAGCCAAACAAAACGGGCATATCGATTTTGTTTTGATCAAATTTCACGCTTTGTTCACTTATAGGTTTGTTTGGATCAGCATCGATATATTCACCTCTCACAGCATTGAAATATAATTCTGGTTGAATGTAAAATCCGGTAATTTTCACTCTTGCAAATAAACCGCCATGGTAACTATAGCGGGTATCTCCTGATTTATAATTTTCAGTATTTTCACTAATACTTAAGGTGGTATTACTGATACCAAATTTAGGCCCTATAGTGAATATTTGTGCTTCAGCACTTAACCCAATAAAAAATAATAACAATGTTAATGTAAAAAGCTTTTTCATCTTGATTAATTTTAGTGTTTAATTGTTCTATAAACGAACATTAAGACAAATGTTATAATTATACTTATAAAATCAATGAATAATTCGATGAAAATAGAAAATTTTCTTAAGTATGAACTTGATAAAAGAAGGGCATCTAGCGGTTTTCGAATTCTTAAACTTAATAATAAACAACAAATTGACTTTAGTTCAAACGATTATTTAGGCTTAGCACAGCTTCCTGTAATTCATGATAATTCAATTGAATTTGTTGATAACGGAGCATCAGGATCACGCTTACTAAATGGAAATAAGCTATATCATGAAAAATTAGAGATATTTTTAGCAGATTTTTTTAAGGCCGAATCATCTCTGCTTTTTAATTCTGGCTATATGGCGAATCTTGGACTTATATCTTCAGTTCCTCAAAAAGGAGATACCATATTAATGGATGAGTTATCACATATTTGTATAAAAGAAGGAGCTAGATTGAGTAGGGCAAATTATTTTAATTTTAGGCATAATGACTTAAAGGATTTAGAATCAAAACTTAAAAAAGCTGTAGGAAATATTTTTGTGGTTGTCGAGTCTTTTTATTCTATGGATGGAGATAATGCACCATTAGAAGAAATAGTCAAACTGTCTGAGAAATATGGTGCAGGTGTGATAGTAGATGAAGCTCATTCAACTGGTTTACATGGTGAATCAGGCTATGGATATTGTTGTGATTTAGGATTGGAAGATAAAATATTTGCTCGAATTTATACTTTTGGAAAAGCCGTGGGGGCTCATGGGGCCGTGGTAGTGGGAAGTCAAATTTTAAAAGAGTATTTGGTGAATTATAGTCGGCAATTTATTTATACGACAGCCTTGCCGTATGTAAATGTGAAGACCATAGAAAATGCACTCTCATACCGAAGACAACATCCGCAACTTTGGACTAAATTGCAATCCAATATATGCCTGTTCCGGGATTTATTAGATTCGCATATTTCAAGCTTAGATAGCCATCATCCAATTCAAGGTATAATTTTTTCGGATGCTAAAAGCGCTACTGACTTTTCAGAGTATTTGAATCAAAAGGGCTTTAATGTGAGACCAATTTTAAGCCCAACAGTACCCAAAGGAAAAGAAAGAGTAAGGATATGCTTACATGCTTTCAATTCTAAAGAAGAAATATCAAATTTGTGTCATCATATCAATGAGTATTTTCAATGAACTATTTTATTACTGCAATAGGTACAGATAGCGGGAAGTCGCTATTTAGTGCCATAATATGTGAAGCTTTAGAAGCTGATTACTGGAAGCCTATTCAAGCAGGCCATCCTCGAGATACGGACTATGTAGGTGGTTTACTGAGCAACTTAAAATCCGATTTAATCCCGGAAAAATATGTACTCAACACACCTGCCTCTCCGCATTATGCTGCTGAATTAGATCAAGTAATTATGAAGGTTGCTGATTTTGATATTCCTAAAACAGATAATGAAAATCTAATTATAGAGGGGGCTGGTGGAGTTTTGGTACCAATAAATGGAAATGAATTTGTTATTGATTTTCCTCAGCACTGGAACACCCCCGTAATTTTGGTAGCTAATCTTTATTTAGGTAGCATTAATCATACTTTATTAACGATTAATGAGCTAAAACGTAGAGAAATTGAGGTGAAGGGTATTGTTTTTAACGGACCCTCAAATCCTGCTAGTGAAGACATTATTTTAAAACATAGTGGTTATTCTTGTTTGTTAAGGATCAAAGATGAAAAAGAAATTAATCATGAAGTAGTTCGAAAATATGCTGCTGAATTAAAAAATAATTTATGAACTGGTTAGAAAGAGATACAGAGAGTATTTGGCATCCATTTACGCAATTAGTCGATGGTTTTGAACATATCATGGTGGAGAAGGCAGAAGGAATGTATTTACATACTTCTGATGGCCGTAAAATCATGGATGCTATTTCTAGCTGGTGGGTGAATTTGCACGGGCATAGCCATCCTAAAATTGCAGAAGCAGTCGCTAAACAAGCTCAAAATTTAGAGCATGTGATTTTTGCTGGCTTTACGCATGCCCCTGCCATAGAATTGGCTGAAAAGCTGTTGTCCATTTTACCGGAGAACCAGTCGAAAATATTTTATTCCGATAATGGAAGTACTGCCAATGAAGTGGCCCTAAAAATGGCGTTTCAATATTGGTATAATAAAGGGCATGAAAAAAGGAAGAAAGTAATTGCCTTTGAGGGTGCCTATCATGGGGATACATTTGGAGCCATGTCAGTAGGGGATAGAGGCCCTTTCTCTGCACCATTCTCACCTTTCCTTTTTGATGTGGAGTTTTTGCCTATGCCAATCAGTGGAAATGAAGATGAAATCATCCAGAAATTCTATCAGCTGGTAGATTCAGGTCAGGTAGCAGCTTTTATTTTTGAACCTTTAGTTTTGGGTTCAGCTGGAATGAAAATGTATTCTGCTGAATTTCTGGATAAACTTATTGATATCGGTCAGGATAAAGATGTGATTTGTATAGCTGATGAGGTATTCACTGGCTTTGGTAGAACAGGTAAATATTTTGCTTCCGATTATTTAGAAAATAAGCCGGATATATTTTGCCTTTCTAAAGGGTTAACAGGTGGGACAATGGCACTAGGAGTTACATCTTGTACTGCTGAAATTATGGATGCTTATAAAAGTACGGATATCATGAAGACATTCTTTCATGGTCATAGTTTCACGGCTAATCCTATTGCCTGCGCAGCTTCCATCGCAAGTTTCGAGTTACTAGTGGAGGAAAATACCCAATCTCGAATTGCAGAAATCAGTCAGTGGCAAAAGGACTTTCAACAAAAGATATCCAAGCATCCCAAAGTGTTAAACAGTCGGGTACTAGGTACCATTTTCGCTTTGGAGTTAAAAACAGATTCAGACACCTCCTATGTAAATGAAGTACGCCATAAGTTATATCCTTTCTTTTTAGAAAGAGATATCTTGCTCCGCCCTTTAGGAAATGTAGTTTATATTTTACCTCCATATATCATTAAAAAAGAGGAAATAGATAAAGTTTACCAAGCTGTCGAAGAGATGTTGGAAAGTTTGTAGAGTAAAAATGTTAAAGCGAGTTCAATGAGGTTAAATTAAGACATATCAATCTCTCTCGCCCACATTTGTGTCTCGTATGTTTATTTCACCCTTGGTCTGACGGTTAGAACCGTCTGACCGATAAATGAAGTTGCCATTTTGTAGATTAGCGATTAGGACGGTTTCAACCGTCAAATTGCAAAACACCTTGGAGAAGGGTATAAGATAAGGCATTAGAAAGCTTGACTTAACAACATTGAGCTCATGCTCTAATTTTTTAAAATGTTTTCAACAATTTTTTTTGAAATCACTCTAAAACCCATACTTTTGGATTTAAAATAAATATAGAAACGAACCAAAACAATCCCCAACATCCAATTTCAACCAAAACCATACCCTCCTCGAACGCTAGCGCAAGCTTCCAGCTCGTGCTTGGCATTTTTTCTATTACTATTTGCCATTAACTTTTTAATGCCAGCAACGGCATATTCCCAAAAACTAGCGCGCGTTGCGAAGCAAAACGCGTGCTGTCTCATTTGCTTGATTTTAGCTTTCCCTGCTTTTACGCAAAACACTTCCAATCCAGTTCAGATCACTTCCAATCTAATCCCCCCT
>NZ_JAGXGF010000228.1 GCF_024636815.1 Marivirga sp. | reverse complement strand
GCTGAACCAGGTGCATTAATTGGTTTTGCTGGTCCGCGTGTTATTCGCGAGACGATTGGTAAAGACCTGCCAAAAGGTTTTCAAAGTGCTGAGTTTGTATTAGATCATGGATTTTTAGATTTTATTGTAGACAGAAGACAACTAAAAACTAAGCTGACTACTCTATTGAAGATGTTGAAATAGGATTTAATCAAATAAAATATTTAAAATGCCAATTTGACCAATTGGCATTTTTATTGCAATTTTAAATTTTCAACTAAAAATGTAATCATGAAAAAAACACTATCAACCTTATTACTTATTCTTTTAATTTCTGCTTTTAGTTACGGACAAGAAACCCCATCTTCTAAAAGAAATTTTTCTTATATTGAAGTAGGTGGTGCAGGTTTATTCTTTTCAGTTAATTATGAAAGACAATTATCTAAAGCACCTGGGTTTTCATGGAGAGTTGGAATAGGTGGGTATTCAGAAGGAGATTTTTATGTGACCTATAATACCGGCTTTGCTTATCTGTTTGCCCTAAATGAGGAAGAAAGTTCTTTTATTGATTTTGGCGCAAATTTGACTGTTGCTAGAGAATATATAAGCATTTCAGCGGAAAATAGAAATGCGGATATTTTTGAAAGTGTGGTTCCAGGGGTTTCTTATCGTAAGCATTTTGATAATGACATGATCTTAAAAGCAGGATTAAATGCAGTAATTAATGGAAGTGGCCTTGTGCCCTGGTTCAATATAGGTTTTGGTAAAAGGTTTTAAAAAATTGCATAAGCTTTGCTGTTAAACCTGAATCAGTGCGACTCTTTAACTATCTTCATAAAAGCAATTTAGTATTTCGGAAAGCTTCTTCCTAACTTTATGCCATGCGTCTGATTCGTAAACCGGTTTTGTGTAATTATTATGTAACCTACCGTTGCAATGCTAGTTGCTATTTTTGCGATATATGGGAAAAGCCAAGTCCTTATATTAAGGTAGAGGATGTTGAGCAAAACCTGACGCATCTCAAAAAATTGGGTGTTAAAGTAATTGATTTTACCGGAGGGGAACCTCTCTTACACAATGAAATTCATATTTTTTTGAGGATGGCAAAAGACATGGGCTTCTTAACCACCATCACTACCAATGGATTGCTTTATCCTAAAAAAGCTGAAAAGTTAAGAGGATTGGTGGATATGCTCCATTTCTCTTTAGATTTTGCAGATGCATCGCAACATGATGAAGTGAGAGGTGTGGGCTGTTTTGATTTTGTGATGAGATCAATTGAAATAGCTAAAGAGTTAGGGGAGAAACCAGATATTTTGTTCACTGCGATGAATGAAAATATTGAAGAGTTGGAGAAAGTTTACGATTCCATCTGCTTCCCAAATGACTTGGTTTTAATCGTAAATCCGGTTTTTGATTATAATACAGTTGAAACAGGTGGAGGCTTAACAAGTGAAAACCTGGAATATCTTTCCCAAATGGGCAAGAAGAAAAATATTTATTTAAATGAGGCTTTTATTGAACTGAGAAAAAATGGCGGAAATCATGTAAGTGATCCTGTTTGCAAAGCAGCTTCATCTTCTTTAGTGATTTCACCGAAAAATGAATTGGTATTGCCTTGTTATCATTTGGGGAAAAAGGAATATCCCATAAAGGGGAATTTAATTAATTTATACAAATCCGATGAAGTTCAAAAATTAGTAGCTCTGGAAGGACGGCTTCCAGAATGTGAAGGATGTGCCATTAATTGCTATATGCAACCCTCTTTTGCAGTAGAAGTCAATCAATATTTTTGGAAAGCTTTGCCATCCACTATTAAATACAATTGGCTCAAAGGAACCTGGAAAAATATTTTTCAATAATTTTTTACTTTCTGCCAACTTTTTGAGTCTATTAACTGTTAGATTTGCGAATATATTATCAGAAAAATATCGATCCCTACTTACAGGTTTACATTTTAAGTAATATATTTGCAGCTCAATTAATTGAATCATTTAGAACAAAATAAAAGTTCATGACATCAGTAGTTATAACCTCAATTATTGCATTCACTTTATTAATACTCTTATTAGTATTGATACTTTTGTTTGCACAATCAAAATTAGTTCAATCCGGCCCCGTTAATATTTATGTTAATGGAGATGAAAACAATCCAATTGTAACATCTGCGGGATCCACTTTGCTTTCTACTTTATCTGGTGAAGATATTTATTTACCCTCCGCTTGTGGTGGTGGTGGTACTTGTGCCATGTGTAAGTGTGTAATCGAAGATGGTGGTGGTGATGTACTACCGACAGAGGAAGGTCATCTTAGCCGTTCTGAAAAGAAAGAAAATGTTAGACTTTCTTGCCAAGTGAAAGTAAAAGAAGATATGCACATCCGCATACCAGAAGAAATCTTTGGTATCAAAAAATGGGAGTGCACGGTTAAATCTAACTACAATGTTTCTACTTTCATCAAAGAATTTGTTGTGCAGTTGCCAGAAGGTGAAACACTAGATTTCGAATCCGGTGGTTATATCCAAATTGATGTTCCGGCAATAACCTGTGAATTTAAAAATATTGACATTACTCCGCATCCTGACTTGGGTCATAAAGAAGATATCTTCCAGGAAGATTGGGATAACTTTGGAATGTGGGATTTAGTAATGCAGAATGATGAACCTATATTTAGAGCCTACTCTATGGCAAATCACCCAGCTGAAGGTGATATCATCATGTTGAATATTAGAATTGCTACTCCACCATGGGATAGAGCTAAAAATGCTTGGATGGATGTTAATCCTGGTGTCTGTTCTTCATTTGTTTTCACAAGAAACCCAGGTGATAAAGTGACAATTTCAGGTCCTTATGGTGAATTCTTTATCAATGAATCTGATGCTGAAATGATTTACATTGGTGGTGGTGCTGGTATGGCTCCATTGCGTTCTCACATTTTCCATTTATTTCATACTCAAGGAACAGACAGAAAAGTTGCTTATTGGTACGGAGGTAGATCCAAAAGAGAGTTATTCTATGTTAATCACTTTAGAGATATAGAAGGGAAAAACCCTAATTTTGAATTCCATGTTGCACTTTCTGATCCATTAGAAGAAGATAATTGGAAAGTTAAAAAGAGCTTAGATGATAAAGAAGCAGACGGTTATTTAGGCTTCATCCACTTAGCTCTATATGATAATTACTTGAAGCATCACAAAGAGCCGGAAGAAATAGAATACTATCTATGCGGACCTCCAATGATGAATGCAGCAGTATTAAAAATGTTAGATGATATGGGTGTTCCACCAGAAAATATCCGATTCGATGATTTCGGTGGTTAATCTTAATTATATATTAAAATAAAAAAGGGGCTTTCGAGCCCCTTTTTTTATTATTACCATTATTTTTCTTTCTCTTCCTCCCTTTTCTTTTTCCTTCTCCACCAAAAGAAAGCCCCTATTAATATTAAAATCGGAAGCCCTACATATAATATATAATCAAAAGGAGTTGTTAGAACAAGAGGTTCACTATCATCAGGATGTGGAACCCCTTGAGGTATTTGAGCTAAAAGTTGTAAAAAAAGTGTCATAAAAATCAGTTGGTTTATTTAATTAACGGAAAAAAGTATTAGCTGTTTTTATTAATTGATTTCAATATTCACTATTGAGGGAGGAAACCTATCGCGGAACATCTTCTATTAAATTCTCGTCTTTTAAACGGTATTAGTATTTTTTTAATTTTTATTAAATTATAATCATGCATCATTTCCCCAAACACAGTTTATTCTTAAAATTTATCTTTTCATTTTTTTTATTACTATTTACATTTATTTCTGCAGTAAAAGCGCAATTGGAAGAACCTATTTTTCCATGGAATGTCGAATTAAGAGCTGGCGTTGCGCTTCCCACTGGAGATCTGGCGGAAACAGTAAACATTGGAACAGATATAGGTGCAAGGATTGGTTATTCTTTAAGAGAAAGATTAATGATAAGAGGAGGTGTTGAAACAGAACTTTATTCTGGCGGAGCTGGTTTTTCAGACACTCAACTTTGGCATTATTCAGGAGGAGTAGAATATATGTTTACAGATAGAGGTATAACTGAATGGAGGTTGTCTGGTCATGCTGGCTTAGGAGCAAGTACTAGAACATTGGACAATGCAACAGAATTAAGGGAAACCTATTTATCTTTAAATTATGGATTGAAATTTGGAAAGGGAATAACTGATAATACCGACTGGTTTGTAAGCCTAATGGGACGAACAATTTTTGCAAATCCGAATGATAACACAAGTTTTAGTACCTTTAACACTATACCAATCACCTTAGGACTGAATCATAGATTTAATCTAAGTGACAAATCACTTTTAGACAAAATGGAACATCTTCCGAATTAACATTAAGCAGAAAGATCCGTAAGCTGGCAAGCGTTTGGCTTGTGGCGGTTACTGTTCTCATTTTTTTGTGGTTCATAATTTATGTAGTCTTATTGCGATAAAAATAACCTATAGTAATATTTACACATCCTTTATACTTCCAACTACGTTTTCTATAATTCATTCTTCTTAGATTAGTTTTATTACCAAATAAAATATTTTTTGCGAATATAGTATGCATGCATACTATATTTTTGTATATTTGAATTCTATGAAGAGAGAAGAATCCATCGACTACAATATAAAAGCAGCCTGGCATGCCATTTCGCGCATGTATAACCAACAAGCTGTCAAATACGGAATCACGACTTCCATAGGGTTTGTGTTATTAAATATTAATACAAAAGAAGGAACTCCTGCCACTAAAATTGCTCCACTGATGGGGTTAGAAAGTAGGAGTTTGACTCGCATGCTCAAAAGCATGGAGGAGAAAGGGTTTATATACAAAAAACCTGATCCTGAAGATAAAAGATCTGTTAGAATCTTTTTAACAGACTTAGGGATAGAGAAAAAAGCAATTTCAAGAGAAACGGTAAAAACTTTCAATGAAGAGGTATTCAATACTATTGAACCCGAAAAGTTGGAAGCTTTTTTTGAGGTTATTCATAAAGTGAATGACATAACTGACAAAAATGAGATTTATAATACTAAAGAATCAATTCATTAATTTTTTTAATTTAAACTACAGCGACTAAATGAAACGAAACATTAAAAAAGTAGCCGTTTTAGGTTCGGGGATTATGGGATCAAGAATCGCCTGCCACTTTGCCAATATTGGTGTAGAGGTGCTTTTGCTTGATATCGTGCCTTTCGAACTAACGGATGCCGAAAAAAAACAAGGTTTAACAAAAGAGGATCCACAAGTGAGAAATCGTATTGTGAACGAAGCTTTTGAATCAACCTTAAAAGGGAAACCCGCTGCATTATATCATAAAGATTTTGCCAAAAGAATTTCGCTTGGAAATTTTGATGATGATATGCACAAAATCAAAGATTGTGACTGGGTATTGGAAGCCGTTGTTGAGCGACTTGATATCAAAAAGCAAGTTTTTGAGAATGTTGAAAAACATAGAACCAAAGGAACTATCATTTCTTCTAATACATCAGGTATTCCAATTCACATGATGCTGGAAGACAGAAGTGAAGATTTCCAAAAGCATTTTATTGGAACGCACTTTTTCAACCCACCGCGTTACCTGAAATTATTGGAAATTATTCCTACACCAAAAACAGATCAGGAAATCACTGATTTCTTGATGCACTATGGTGATTTATATTTGGGGAAAACCACAGTTTTATGTAAAGATACTCCTGCTTTCATTGCCAACAGAGTTGGTATTTATGCCATCTTGAAGGTAGTGGAATCTATGCAGAAGTTAGATATGAACATTGATGAGGTGGACAAACTAACGGGTCCTGTAATTGGTCGTCCTAAATCTGCTACTTTCAGAACTTCTGATGTTGTAGGTTTGGATACGCTAATTAAAGTAGCCAACGGATTGTATGAAAATCTTCCGAATGATGAAGCCAGAGATACTTTTAAATTGCCTGATGTAATTGGGAAATTAGAAGAAAATAAGTGGTTAGGAGATAAAACCGGACAAGGTTTTTATAAAAAGACCAAAAAAGACGGTAAAACCGAAATCTTGACTTTGGATTTGGATTCTATGGAATACAAGCCAAAGACTAAGCCTAAGTTTGATACACTTGAAGCCACTAAACAAATCTCTAATTTAAAAGAGAGATTTCCGGTTTTAATGGGAGGAAAAGATAAAGCAGGTGAATTTTACAGAGATTCATTCTATGGTTTATTTCAATATGCTTCAAACCGTATTCCTGAGATTTCTGATGAATTGTACAGAATCGATCAGGCGCTTTGCACAGGTTTTGGCTGGGAAATTGGTCCATTCGAGACTTGGGATACTTTAGGAGTTAAAAAGACTGTTGAAAAGATGGAAGAAGCAGGTTATAAACCTAATCAATGGGTTTATGATATGATGGATTCCGGAGCGGACTCTTTCTATAAAGTAGAAGCAGGTCAAAAGCAGTATTATGACCTTGACAGCAAAAAATATGTGAATATCCCAGGTACTGAGGAGTTCATTGTTTTGGAGAACTTAAAAGAAAGTGGAAAAGAAATCTGGAGTAATGCAGAAGCTGGAATCATTGATTTAGGTGATGGCATCATCAACGTAGAATTCCGTTCTAAATCCAACACTTTAGGTGGCGGAGTTATTGAAGCCATCAACAAAGGAATTTCCTTAGGAGAAGAAGAATATAGAGGTGTTGTGATTTCCAATGAAGGGTCAAACTTCTCATTAGGAGCTAACCTTGGAATGGTATTCATGTATGCTATCGAGCAAGATTATGATGAATTAGATTTCATGATTCGTCAATTCCAGCAAACTATGATGAGGGCCAGATATTCAGCTGTTCCGGTTGTAGTTGCGCCTCATAATATGGCCTTAGGTGGAGGTTGTGAACTTTCCATGCATGCCGATCACGTTCAAGCATCTGCTGAAACTTATATAGGTTTAGTAGAAGTTGGAGTGGGTGTAATTCCTGGCGGTGGAGGTACAAAAGAAAATGCACTCCGCGTAGCCGACAGATACCAAGAAGGTGATGTGGAATTAAATGCTTTGCAAAATGCATTTATGAATATCGCAATGGCTAAAGTAGCTACTTCTGCTTATGAAGCAAAAGAAATGGGTATTTTAAGACCTTCCGATGGAATTAGCATTAACAGAAGTCGTCAGATTGCAGATGCAAAAGCAGCAGCTATCAGATTGGCTGATGCTGGTTACACTATGCCTGTTCAACGAGAGGATATAAAAGTTCAAGGTAAAACTGGAATCGCGCTTTTCAAAGCAGGTATCGCTGGAATGAAGATGGGTAAATATATTTCTGCACATGATCAAAAGATAGCTGAAAAGTTAGCTTACGCGATGTGCGGTGGTGATTTGTCTTATCCTCAGGAAGTTTCAGAACAATACTTACTGGATCTAGAGAGAGAAGCTTTCTTGTCGCTATTAGGAGAGAAGAAAACGCTTGAAAGAATCCAGGCCGTATTGCAGGGAGGAAAACCCTTGAGAAACTAGAACATAGAACCCAGAACCAAGAGTCTAGATTCTAGAATCTTTTTAAAATCTTAAAAAATAAAAAAATGGACGCATATATAGTAGCAGGATATAGAACGGCTGTAACAAGAGCCAAAAAAGGAGGTCTCCGGTTTTACCGTCCGGATGATTTAGCTTCAGATGTCATCAAGCACTTGGTATCTCAAGTGGATGGTGTAGAAAATAAAATGGTAGATGACCTAATCGTAGGAAATGCTGTGCAAGAAGCAGAGCAAGGAATGCAAATGGGTAGAATGATTTCACTTTTAGCCTTAGGCAAAGAAGTTCCAGGCATGGTGATTAACCGTTATTGCGGATCAGGATTAGAAGCTATCAATATAGCAGCTTCAAAAATTCAAGCTGGTTTTGCAGATATCATCATTGCTGGCGGTACTGAATCAATGTCAATGGTACCGATTATGGGTTATAAAACAGCCCTTAATTATGAAATCGCTACCGAGACTCCTGATTATTACACTTCCATGGGATTAACAGCAGAGCAAATTGCTCAGAAGTGGAAAGTATCCCGTGAAGATCAGGATGAGTTTGCTTACAATTCTCATATGAAAGCATTAAAAGCACAGAAAGAAGGCAAATTCGATGATGAAATCGTGCCGATTAATGTGAAAGAAACTTATGTGGAAGATGGGAAAAAGAAAACTCGTGATTACACAGTAGATAAAGACGAAGGACCTAGAGCAGGAACAAGTACTGATGCTTTAGCAAATTTAAGACCGGTGTTCGCTCAAGGTGGTTCAGTTACCGCAGGTAATTCCTCACCAACTAATGACGGAGCTTCATTTACAATGGTGATGTCAGAAAGAATGGTGAAAGAATTGAATGTGAAGCCGATCGCCAGAATGGTAGGTTTTGGTGTAGCAGGTGTTGAACCTAGAATCATGGGTATAGGTCCTGTGGAAGCAGTTCCCAAAGCATTGAAAAGTGCTGGTTTGAAGCTGAATGACATAGATTTGATTGAATTGAACGAAGCTTTTGCAGCTCAGTCTTTAGCTGTAATTCGTGAGTTGGATATCGATCAAAGTAAATTAAATGTTAATGGTGGAGCCATTGCATTAGGTCACCCATTAGGTTGCTCAGGAGCAAAACTTTCAGTTCAGTTATTTAACGAATTGAAAAGAACGCAAGGGAAATACGGCATGGTTACCGCTTGTATAGGTGGTGGTCAAGGTATTGCTGGAATATATGAAATGATGTAGAATCAGTATAGAGTATCAAGTAGCTAGTATCTAGATTTTTTATTGGCACTTGATACTTTATATCCAGTTATTAATTGAAAGTTAAGTAGATGCATAATTTCAAAGACTTAAATGTTTGGAAGAAAGCAAGGCAGTTAGTAAAAGAAGTTTTCTTAATCACTGCAAAATTTCCGAAGGAAGAAAAGTTTGGTTTGACCTCACAAATTAGAAGGTCAGCAATATCAATTCCTTCAAATATTGCAGAGGGATGTGGCAGAAAAACCCAAAAGGATTTTTGTAATTTCTTATACATAGCACAAGGATCTTCTTTTGAGTTTGAAACTCAATTAATGCTTTCTTTAGACTTAGGTTTTATTGATAATCAAGTATTTGATCAACATTTAAATCAATTGAATGAAATTCAAAAAATGCTAAATGGATTAATTAATAGCATAGAAAATAAATTTAATAAATAATTATTGAAACCATCTGGATTTCTGATTGCTAGAGCCATTTTCTAGATACTAGATACCAGATACTAGATACTAATAATATGAGTACGACAGAAAAAAAATTCACAGCAAAAGGAGGGGAGTTTTTAATTAAAGAAACTCCTGCTCAGGCAGTTTTCACGCCAGAAGAGTGGACTGAGGAGCAAAAAATGATTGCTCAAACTTGTAAAGATTTCTTAGAACAGGAAGTATATCCTCGTTTGGATGAAATTGATGATGTAAAAGGCAATCCTGAAATAATGCCGGAATTATTGGATAAATCAGGAGAATTAGGCCTTTTAGGAACATCAGTTCCAGAAGAATATGGCGGATTCGGAATGGATTTCAATACTTCTATGCTGGTTGCGGAAGTAATTGGAGCAGGTCATTCATTTGCCGTGGCTTTATCAGCACACACAGGAATTGGAACATTACCAATTTTGTATTACGGAACTGATGAACAAAAGAAAAGATACTTACCAAAATTAGCTTCTGGTGAGTGGAAAGCTTCTTACTGTTTGACTGAGCCGGATTCAGGTTCTGATGCTAATGCAGCTAAAACTAAGGCAGTTTTAACTGAAGACAAAAAGCATTACATAGTTAATGGACAAAAAATGTGGATCACAAACGGTGGTTTCGCACATGTTTTTATTGTATTTGCTAAAATTGATGATGACAAAAACCTTTCTGCTTTCATTATTGAAAAAGATTTCGGTGGTGTGACCATGAATGAAGAAGAAGCCAAAATGGGTATTAAGGGTTCTTCTACTCGTCAGGTATTTTTTAATGATTGTAAAGTACCAGTGGAAAACTTACTTTCCGATAGAGAAAATGGTTTTAAAATAGCAGTTAATATTCTAAATATTGGTAGAATTAAATTGGCTGCTTCCACAATCGGTGCTTGTAAAGCAATTTTAGGGCATGCTTCTCAGTATGCGACTGAAAGAAAACAATTTGGTACTGCTATCGGCAACTTTGGTGCTATCAAACATAAGTTAGCGGAAATGGCAGCAAGAACTTATGCTTCAGAATCTGCAGCTTACCGTGCAGGTCAGAATATTGATGATGCGTATGAAGCTTTGGTTGCAGACGGAATGGATTCAGCAGAAGCTAAATTGAAATCAGTAGAGGAGTTTGCGATTGAGTGTGCCATCTTGAAGGTACATGGTTCTGAAACCTTGGATTATGTAGTGGATGAAGGTGTTCAAACGTATGGCGGAATGGGCTTTTCAGCTGATGCGCCTATGGATAGAGCTTATCGTGATGCTCGTATCAATAGAATTTTCGAAGGTACAAACGAAATCAATCGCATGTTAACCATTGATATGCTGTTGAAACGTGCCATGAAAGGTAAACTTGATTTAATGACGCCTGCGATGAATGTTCAGAAAGAGCTGACATCAATACCTGACTTTGGAGCAGATGAAGATGATTCTTTATTCGCAAAAGAGAAAAAGGTATTGGCTAATTTGAAAAAAGCTGGCTTAATGATTTCTGGTGCTGCAGTTCAAAAGTATATGCAAAAATTATCTCAAGAGCAGGAAATTTTAATGAATTTAGCTGATATGTTGATTGAAGTTTACGCTGCTGAGTCTGCTTTGTTAAGAACTGAGAAATTGGTGGGTATCAAAGGAGAAGATGCTTGTAAACAACAAATCAATATGACTAAATTGTATATGCATAGAGCAGTTGAAATTTCTAATAAGGCAGGTAAAGAAGCGATCTTTGCTTTTGCAGAAGGTGATGAGCAGCGTATGATGTTGTTAGGTCTGAAAAGATTTACAAAAATTGATCCGATGAACTTGAAAGAAGTAAGAAGGTCAATCGCAGATCATGTTTTAGAGAAAAAAGCATATGAGTTTTAATTGTGAAGCTTAAACAATAATATAGTTATAAGGCTCGAATATTTTTCGAGCCTTTTTTGTTGATTTCAAGCGCGTTATGATTATTGGTATATAATAGACTCGCTAATAGTTAGTCAAATAATTGTAAAATATCATAAAATTTCACAATTTCGAGCTTCACTAAATCAACAATCACTATGTTAACTTTTGAAATTAAACATCAGGATCGCTATTCTCGTGGCGAGTTATTACTGAGGTCATTTTTTGGCTGGCTTTATATCGTTATACCACACATGTTCTTATTATTTTTCATGAGTTTGTGGGGTGTAATTTTAAGCTTTATTTCTTTTTTGGTAGTACTCTTTACTGGAAGATATCCTCAAAGTTTTTTTGAATATCAGGTGAAGCTTATTCGGTGGAATACCAGACTAAGTGCTAGGATATTCAATTTAGCAGATGATTACCCACCTTTTGGTTTGGATGCGAAAGACGAATATGTGAAGGTAGATGTTCAATACCCAGAAAGAATCAGCAGAGGATTAGTATTATTGAGACTGTTTTTTGGTGTGATTTATGTCCTCATTCCACACATATTTATATTATTTTTTAGAATAATTTGGACTCAAATATTAGCTTTTGTAGCGTGGTGGGTAGTTTTATTCACTGGTGAATTCCCTAAATCGTGGCATGAATTTATAGTGGGCACATTAAGATGGCAAACCAGAGTAAATCTTTATATGTCCTACATGACAGACGTTTATCCTCCATTTTCAGGAAAACCATAATTTTTTATGACAGAAGAAAATTATAATCCTATACCACAACCCAATGAGATTGACATTCGGGAAAAGGAAGATGCAATGGGAGCCTACCTCATGATGTTCGCAGCATTAGGGGTGGGGCTCCCTTTACCAATTCTAAATTTAGTTGCAGCTATTATTTATTATTATATCAATAAAGGAAAAAGCCTTTTTGTACGCTTTCATTCTTTTCAATCATTATTAAGCCAACTTCCTACAAGTATCTTGAATGCTATTGCAGTATTTTGGGGAGCAAGAATAGTGTTTTTTGATTATGCATTTACGGATGTGTTCAAAGGCTATTTATGGTTAGTAGGTATAGCCAATTTAATATATATCATATTTAGTATCATTGGAGCAGTAAAAGCAAGGAAAGGGCAGATGTATTATTTCTTATTTTTTGGTAGAGTATCATACCAATCTGTCTTTAGAAGGAGAGAGACTGATTCACTTAAAGTGGTAAATCAACCTCCTAAAATGTAGATATGAATAAAAATCTAAGAGATTTAGGGTTGATTTTAATAGTTGCTCTTATCATATGGGCTGGCTTTACCTATTTTTCCACTACCACTGAAAAGCAGGATTTAGTTTCTTTAGAACAAGAAGCTGATATCGCTGATTTTTTTAATAATCAGATTTTTAGAGAATTTGACTCTGTGAATGTAGAATTAACGGATTCAGTTATGGATGTCATTTTTGAGCGATTATCAAAAGGCATGGATACTGTTAGCTATGATTACGATATTTATGTGTTGAAGTCTGATCAAGTAAATGCATTTACAGCTTTTAATGGACAATTATTTGTTTTTACAGGCTTAATTGAGCAAACTGAATCTGCAGAAGAGTTGGCAGCTGTTTTGGCGCACGAATTAGCCCATGCTGAAAATAGACATGTGATCAAGAATTTGGTAAAAGAAATTGGATTAAATTCTTTAATCCTTATAATTTCAGGTGGAGATCCGGTTGTGATGCAAGAAATTACCAAAATGGTGGTGAGCAGTGGTTTCAGTAGAAGAATGGAAAGGGAAGCGGATGAATATGCTATTCAATATTTAAGAAAGGCTAATATTAATCCTAATAGATTGACGCAGTTTTTCTTAAAATTAAAACAAAAGAATAGAGAGTTACCAGAAGGTTTAGAATGGATTTCTTCTCACCCCGCTCTGAAAGAAAGGATTGAATTTGTAACAGAAAATGCAGGAGATTCTATTATTGAAATACCACTTGATTTAGAATGGGATAAGTTTAAAAACTCTTTGCAATAATATTTGATGTAGCAACAGTTATTTCTTTGTACTATAACTGGAAATCTACGTAAAAAATAGTAATTTTCTAACAATATCATAAAAAATTCATTTTAAGGCTTGACTGCTAAAATAAATAATTTTACATTTACAACATCTTATACAAGTCAATGACTTTGTAAGGTTTTGGTTGAAATAGAAAGGCAGCTGGGGAGCTGCCTTTCGCTTTTCCTACCCTTTTGTTTCTTAAATCACACATTCAGCCACTTTTTCTGCATCATTTTATCAATATCTGATCTTTCACTATTCTCCTTTATAACATAACGGCTATAAAATCCTTCATCTTTAGTTTTCATTGTAGCCTCCTTCAATTTATTATTCCGGAAAAATTGAAAACTATACTTTAAATTTTTTTCGATTTGAATAGAGTCATCAATTTGCTCGAAGTTCTGATTTTCAAAACTTATAATTTTATCTCCAATTCTTAATGCTCTTTCGGCAGGGCTATCAGGCGCTATTCCCACTACTACTCCTTCATTTGTTTTTAAGCCAAAATGATTTGTGAATGGATTTTCATTTGGTTTTAATTCCATATCAAAACCAACTTTGCTCAATAACTTTTCAAGTTCGTTTTCAAGTGGCTCGCATCCTTTTATGAATTTGTTGGAATAATCGGTTAAGTCTTGCCCAATAATTTCTTCAGCTGTTTTTAGATAATCTTCAGGGCTGTAGCCTTTATCTTTTTTGTAGAAATCAGTCCATAATTTCCTCATGACATCATCCAGACATTTTTCTCCATTGCTTTCTAAAATGATTTTCAAATCCAGTATTAAAGCTATTAAGGCTCCTTTAACATATATGGAAACTTTACGATGAGGGATTCCTGCTTCATATCCATCCAGCCATAAATCCCAACTTGATTCTGCCACCGAGCTGTTGAATCGTCCATAATTTTCAAAATGACGCTTGAAAAGTATATTTAATTCCTCCATATACCATTTCAAATCTTTCACTCCACTTCTGATAAGGAATAAATCACCATAATACGTAGTCACACCTTCTGCTACATATCCTGTAGTGAAGTAATTTTCCTTTTCGAAATTATAACGATACATCTCTTCCGGTCTGATTCGAATGATATTCCAATAATGAAATAACTCATGCGAGCTGATTCCTAAAAAGTTATTATAGAAAGCTTCAGTATTAAATTCATTAGCAGGCCCTAAGACTATGCAAGTACTATTCAAATGCTCCACGCCATGATATCCCTTTTCATCAGGAATTTGAAATAGGAAATGATAATCATTACTTTCAAATTCACCCATTGTCTCAATCTGAAAGGCAGTGAATTTTTTGAAATCACTTAAGATTTGTTTTTTGTTTTTTAAATCTGCATTTCCTCTAAACCATAAATGGAAATTTGTTTTCTCTACTTTGTACTCTAAATGTTGTAAATTTTTACTGGCTAGTGCTGGACTATCCACTAATTCATAAAAACTCCCGGCTACTAATTCATCACCTTCTTTTTTCAATCCGCAAGCCACAATCCAATTGTTGGGAATATCCAATAGAACTTTGTGAGTATCATGCATTGCCTCAGGCTGATAAAGCATACAATTTATAAAATTCAAATACCAGTGCTCTTCATCAATGAAAGTGCTTCCTCCATCTATAATAGAAGTGTATATTTCATATCGAATAATGCAAGATTTATCTTCGCAATAAATTAGCCAGGTATTTTTATTGACCTTTTTGAAATTTAATGGATCCTCATTTTGATTAAAAGCCTTAAAGTTTCTTAAGTATTTTGAGAAGTTCCCTAACTGATATCTGCCTGGTCTCCAATCAGGAAGTTTCATCTCAAAGTCAGCTTGTGAAGGCTTAATCAGTACTTCTACTTGTAAAAAAGAATCCTGTGGAAACTTTTGTGATAATCTATATTGAATCATTATCAATTTTTTTAATTATTTATAGGATTAAATTTGTGCTTGAATCTTTATATTTGGCAGTAAATTTAATCGATGTGTTGTGTGTTCTCAATTATAAATCGGTCATGGACGGTCATATTACATTTGCATTGTAAAGATGATGATTTATAAGGAGATATAAAACGAGATAATCTTACAGTATTTTGAGAAACAATTTTGTGAAAAGAAATTAACTGCTTATCTTTGCAGCCCTTACAAAAGAATAAGAGAAAAATTTAAAATATAAAGATATGAAACGTACATTTCAGCCTTCTCAAAGGAAAAGAAAAAACAAACATGGATTCAGAACTAGAATGGAATCTGCGAATGGAAGAAACGTTTTGGCGAGAAGAAGAGCGAAAGGTCGTCACAAATTAACTGTTTCAGACGAAAAAGGTAAGCATAGAAAATAATTCTTCTATGCAATTAAGCGCATGTCTGTAATCTCGGACAATAACGATTTTTCTTTTAAGAAAACTGAGCGCTTACATCACCGGAATGATATTCAGGAGCTTTTTGAAAAGGGCTCCTCTTTTTATTTATACCCATTTAAGGTCATTTATATTGCTGAACCTCTTGATTCCAAAATCAAACCTCAGCAATTATTGATTTCCGTTCCCAAAAGGAAATTTAAAAAAGCACCCGACCGAAATTTCATTAAAAGGCAAGTACGCGAAGCCTACAGACATCACAAATATTTGATTGATCCTGAAAAACTAAGTAAAAGTTTGAGGATTGCTTATATTTACACTTCGGATAAGAAAATGCCTTCTGATGCCTTAACAAAAAAACTAAAAAAGACTTTAGAACGTTTGCATTCAGAATTCGTAGTTTAAAAACTAAATTTCAGAGGAGATAAAAGGATTTTAAATACTGTTAAAAATAGTGATAAAGTTTATTTTCTACTAATAGAAATCTGTGAGGCTGTCCCCTTGAGACTTTAGGGGTGTTACTGGAAGGATTATAGGAGTCAGCTGGAAAAATGATATCTTTTTATATCAAAGTAAAAAATTAAGTAAAAAACTGTCCATGAAGCTTTCAAATAAAATAATAATCACACTTTTAGCTATTGGTTTAATAGGATTAGTGTCATTTCAAGTAAAGAAAAACGATAGGTATTTTGAAATCATCAAAAACCTGGATGTTTTTACCACTCTATATAAAGAGCTCAATACTTATTATGTAGATGAGATCAATCCAACTGAAATAATGGAAACGGGCATTGAGGCTATGTTGGAATCTCTAGATCCCTACACAAACTTTATTCCTGAAGATAGAATTGAGGACTACCGCATTATGTCCACAGGACAATATGGGGGAATTGGAACCACTATGGGTAAAATCGAAGATCGACATGTGGTGATGATGATTTTTGAGGGTTCTCCTGCTGAAATTGCAGGTCTGAAAATTGGAGATGAGTTGGTTGAAATTAATAGTATTCCAGTAGAAGATTACTCAACCGATGAAATCAACACTCTTTTAAAAGGTCAAATTGGAACCATCGTGGAAGTTAAAGTCAATAGAACGGGAGTTAAGAAACCTCTTGAATTTTCTATAAATAGAGATAGAATTAATATAGAAAGTGTTCCTTACTACGGATTGATAGAGGGAGATATTGCCTACATAAGATTAACGGAATTCTCTAGCGGTGCGGGTGCTTCAGTTCGTTCTGCTTTGGTAGAGCTTAAAGGTAAAGGAGCTAAAAAAGTGATTTTGGATTTAAGAGGAAATCCTGGTGGTCTGTTGAATGAATCTATTGAGGTTTCTAATGTATTTATTCCAAAAGGTCTGGAAGTGGTAAGTACAAAAGGAAAAATAGAAGAATGGAATAAATCCTATACTTCAAATAAAAACCCGGTAGACATAAATATTCCTTTAACTGTTTTAATCAGTAATAATAGTGCTTCAGCTTCTGAAATTGTAGCGGGAGTTATGCAAGATTATGACAGAGGGGTTTTGGTAGGTCAAAGAAGCTTTGGTAAAGGTTTGGTACAGGCTACTCGGCCGTTGAGTTACAATAGTCAATTAAAAATAACTACCGCAAAATACTATATCCCGAGTGGTAGATGTATCCAGGCGATCGATTATAGCCACAGAAATGAGGATGGAAGTATCGGTAAAATACCTGATTCTTTAAAAAGTGAATTTAAAACCAGAGCTGGTAGAGTGGTTTATGATGGAGGAGGAGTTTCACCTGATCATGATGTAGTGAATAAAGGTTATGCACCTATTACCATTCAATTAATAAAGAAGGGATTCATTTTTGATTTTGCTACTGAATACTATTATCAAAACCCCGATAATAAACCTGATCCTAACAAATTTGCCGTTTCTGATAAGTTGTATTCTGATTTTACAGACTGGGTTTCAGGGAAGGACTATAGCTACACAACTGCTACAGAAGAAACAATCAAGGATCTAAAAGAAACAGCGGATAAGGATAAATATTTTGAGTTTATTAAAAAGGAAATTGAAGCACTTGAAAATGAAATCCAAGAGCATAAACAGGAAGACTTGAAAGTATTCCAATCTGAAATAAAAAGAGCTTTAAAAGAAGAAATTATTTCTCGTTATCATAAAAGACAAGGAATGATAGAATCTTCATTTGAAAATGATGAAGAAGTCGAAGCGGCAATTAAGCTTTTTAATGATGAAGCTCGATACAGCAACATCCTTCAAGCTGGTGAATAATGGACTTTTATTTCCTATTATTTTTAGCGGGCTTAATTGGAGGTTTAGTATCAGGGCTCTTGGGCGTTGGGGGTGGCATAGTATATATTGTAATTCTGCCAATAGCTTTCCATTTTATTGGCATTCCAAATGAGGAAATTGCTCAATTCACAATAGCTAATTCTCTTTTTGGAACCTTCTTCGCAGGGCTATTTGCTACCTATAATCATTTCAAACATGGTGAGTTTTACCCTAAGCAAATTTTAATCATCAGTATATCTTCCATTATAGCAGGGCTGCTGTCACTCTATTTTATTGTAAATACTCCCTTCTATTCTAAAGAAGTCTTTAATATTGTGGTGATCTTTTTATTGGGAGCCATGTTATTTTCGACCTTATTTAATGCGAAGAAACAAGCTGGTTTTAAAGAGACAACCAAAAGATCAAAAAGAGTATTGAGTCTCACAGGCCTTTCAGCAGGTTTAACAGCATCCTTAACAGGATTAGGGGGAGGGATAATTATTATACCTTTTTTAAATCAAGGTTTTAAAATGGGGGTGAAAAAAGCTAAAGCCATATCATTGGGTGTCATTACTTTAACTTCTTTGGCTATGGTGATTTTTAACCTTTTTCAAGTCCCTATGGAAACCATTAATGTGGAGCATACAGGTTATATCCTTTTTCAAGTTACAGGGCCTTTGATAATCGGAACACTATTAACTGCCAGATGGGGAGTGAGATTAAGTCGAAAAATGAAGGCTTCTGCAGTAAGCTATCTTTTTTCAGCTTTTATAATTTTAGTGATTATTAGAAAATTGATTGAATTATTATGAGCTATATATTAAGTATAGAAACATCTACGGCTATTTGTTCAGTTGCTATTCATAATGAAGGAAAGCTCCAGGCAAATGCAGATCTGTATTTAGAAAAGTCTCATTCTAATTCTTTAACCCCTCTTATAGAACAGTTGCTTCATCATTGCGATTTGCAGATGGGTGATCTTAATGCGATAGCAGTTTCCTCCGGTCCTGGATCTTATACTGGATTGAGAATAGGCTTAAGTACAGCAAAAGGATTATGTTATGCACTGGATATCCCCTTGATTTCCATTTCCTCTTTAGATAGTATGACTAGTCAGGTCTTAAACTTCCATAAAGGAGATAATTCAATCTACATCCCAATGCTTGATGCTCGCAGAATGGAAGTTTTCTATAAAGTATCTGATGCAAATTTGTTAGAGGTGGGAAAAATGTCTAACCTTATTATAGAGGAAGATTCATTTCGAGATTATATAAATAAACACGAGCGTATTTTTCTTTTTGGAAATGGTGCGGAAAAAGCTTTTTCTATCTTAGAAAATCAATCTAAAAAATTTATTTGGATAGATAATGTAAATCCCTCCGCTCAGTTTTATGGTCAAATGGCTTATAATAAATTCAAAAACAAACAATTTGAAGACTTGGCTTATTTTGAACCGAACTATGGGAAAGAATTTTATTCACCTAAATCAAAAAAGAAATCATTTTTAGATTTAAATCGTTGAGGAGCTGAGAATATTTTTAAAACAATAGTGATGGAAGAGCAGATAGAAAATAGAGTTAAAAAAAGTCCGTTAGTTTCATTCGACTTAGAAGATATAGTCGATAAAGTAACGGAAAGAAAAACTATTGATTTGAAAGAGAATCTTTTTCAAGGTTTAGTTTTAAGAGAAAAAGACTTTCGTTCCTTTGTTAAGGAGCATGATTGGGATCAATACGATGATTGCTATGTGAATTTAACTTGTA
Source organism: Marivirga sp. (assembly GCF_024636815.1). Taxonomy (GTDB): domain Bacteria; phylum Bacteroidota; class Bacteroidia; order Cytophagales; family Cyclobacteriaceae; genus Marivirga. The sequence continues at coordinate 740 of NZ_JAGXGF010000228.1, read as the reverse complement.
GCACTGACGCCATTATTCCCAATTGGGCTTATATGTTATTAGTGAGTAAGCTCTCACCTAAAGCTAAACTCATTGTCCAAGGAGAAAAAGGTGATTTAGAAAAGGAGATATTGAGATTAAAGTTGAATGAAATTGACTACGATCAGTTTCAAAATGCTAAAATCGTAATAAAAGGATGCAGTGATTTGTCTCATCCTGAATTTGCCTTTACAGAAATCACCAATAAAATGATGCCTTATGTTAACTCCATAATGTATGGTGAACCTTGTAGTACCGTACCAATTTACAAAGCACCCAAAAAATAAACTTTTTATAGATAGGCTGCGATTACTGTTGCAAATCCTTCTAAAAAGAAATAACATGAATTTTGTTATTACAATAGCAAAAGAATTAACCCGACCACTTCCGAGGAACTCGGAAAAGTGGGAGGGAGGAATCCCGAAAGTTTTCGGGAAGCGGGCCAGCGTAGGCAATGAGGGTGGAAGCCAGCCAAAGGCTGATCAGCCTTTGGCTGAGAACTGAACTTCAAAAGAGATAACAGGATTTTTGCTACAGTAGAATGTAGTGGTAATCTTATTATTTTCTGCTAATAAAAATCTGTGAGACTGTCCCCTTGAGGCTTTATGTTTGTAATGAGGTAGAAAATAGTCCTTGGAATTTTAATAAATTAAGGTTAGAAAATTTCAAACATTAAAATTCGCAAGGACTATGGAAACTCAAGTTAATGAAATTGATTACAG
>NZ_JAGXGF010000227.1 GCF_024636815.1 Marivirga sp. | reverse complement strand
TCGCTGTTTAGAGGTGGGATAGGAAAAGCTTTTCCATATAATCCAATATACTGCGTTATCTTCCCTCGATATAGCCCGCTATATCTTCTCAAAGACGCCTTGTCTATTGAATTATATGAAAATCTGAATTTACAAATTAGAATCTCAGGTTATTAGTTATTCGTTCCAAAATTGAAGTCGCATCTATAAAATTCTTTAAATTCAATCTGCAAATCATAAAAACTAGCTATGAAATGAGCATAAATATTCGAGGGCGAATTTATACCAACCGCCAGATGAATATTTATCGCGAATTCCATGTGACAGTTAAAATCAAATAATATACACATGAAAAAAGCATTACTTATCATTACTGCCCTAATAATAGTTTCAATTATTGCCTATGCCATTTTAGGAGGATTTAAAGAAGTTGAAAAATCTATTGAAGAGGATGCTTTGGTATCCATTGCGGGCACTGAATATCAAGGTAAAATTGGATCTGATAGTTTACAAATGCTTTTTATGCAGGCAAAGGATTTGGTAGAATCTGAAGCTACAGCTAATGCAATCGCAATAGCCTATTATGGTGAAGCGGATGCTAAAACAGGTGCTGTTTATAATTTTATTGGAGTTGCAATCGGAGATGAAATGATTTATGAAATGCCTAAAGGTTGGGAAATCAAAACTTTTAAAAGATCAACTTCTGTGAAAGGATGCATAGAGGCAAATGTTTTAGCAATGCCCACTCCTGATGATATGCTCCAAGAATTAAAAATGTTTGCTATTGATCAAAATATAGCCGTTGATTCTATGTTTATTGAGTTTTATCCTGGCCCTAATCAATTGTGCGTGCAGTTGTTGGGGGCTGAATAGTAACTTTTCCAAAGTTTAGAACTTTGGAAAAGTTAATTCATTTTTACTCATACGTGATAGTATAACCTCTAATACCATGTTCATGGCTATCTAATCCTTGTTCTTCATGTTCCTTAGATACTCTTAATCCAATTGTCTTTTTCAGGATTACGAATAAAATTAAAGCGGAGCCAAAAGCTGCTGCTGCACATACTGCTACTCCAATAGCTTGATTGACGAATTGCTCCCAACCCGCTTTTTCTCCAAATATTCCAACTGCCAAGGTTCCAAATATTCCGCAAGTAAGATGAACAGAAACTGCACCAACAGCATCATCAAATTTCAATTTATCCAAACCAATAGCAGAAAGTACCACTAAATTACCAGCTATAAATCCTATTAAAAGCGACAGACCAGGAGTCATTAAATCTGCACCAGCAGTAATTCCTACTAATCCTGCTAAAATTCCGTTGAGCACCATCCCAAGGTCTAATCTTTTAAAGGTAAAATAACCCATTACAAAGCCCCCTAAGGCTCCCGCTGCTGCGGCCAGGGAAGTATTCATAATCACTAAAGAAGTTGCCTGTGGCTCTGCTGAAAGCACGGAGCCGCCATTAAAACCAAACCAACCAAACCATAATAGAAAAACCCCTATAGTTGCAAGAGGTACACTTGAGCCTTCTTTGTCAATAACTTTTCCATTTAGGTATTTTCCAATTCTTGGCCCCAATACAATAATACCGGCTAAAGCTCCCCATCCACCAACAGAATGAACCATTGTGGAGCCTGCAAAATCGTAAAAACCCATGGCAGCTAATGCACCACCACCCCATTGCCAACTTCCAATAGCAGGATAGACAAAGCCCACAAAAATGATAGTAAAAATGAAATAAGCAGAAATCTTGATTCTTTCTGCTACTGCACCTGAAACAATTGTTGCGGCAGTGGCTGCAAACATAGCCTGAAACAAGAAGTCTGTCCAGTATGTATAATTTTGATTATAATCCAATCCTGCAAAATCGTCCAGAAAAAATCCGTTAAAATCAAACCATCCTGGTCCGTCTGCAAATTCTGGATACATCAAATTAAAGCCAATAATAGTATAAGAAACTAGTCCAATGGCAGGGGTTAAGGTATTCTTAAAAAGAATATTGACTGTATTTTTTGATTGTGTAAATCCAGCCTCAACACATGCAAATCCTAAATGCATAATGAATACTAATGCAATGCAGAGCATCATCCATAAATTATTTACAGTTAAAATTTCTAAATTAATTTCAGAAGCTGCCGTAGCTGTATTCTCAAGGTTTGATGCTAACAAGGGTGAAAACAAACCCTGAATTGATGAGAAAATTGATAAATCCATAAATTTTGGTTTTTCCGAAACCCTAAATTATGAAATTATACAAATACAAAAATAATTCTAGGTGTTTTTTTTACCCAATTTTCAATTAAATACATTAAAATATTGTTTTTAGGTTACTTTTTAAACTGAAACAATCCAAAAAAATGTTAGAATGAATTTTTCTGATCTAATTTCAATCCAAAGAATGGAGAATTATGCAATATTCATTCATATTTCATTTTTAGAAATATGTAAATTAGGTCACATAATAAATCAACCTGATTGATGAAGGAAATATTAATGAAATTTACGCTCTAATGGATTTAGATTTCACCTTTTAACTAGAAAAAATAAATTTGATTTAAATTTCTAATGCTTATTAGCTAATTGTCCACAGGCAGCATCAATATCTTTACCACGGCTTCTTCTTACATTTACAATTACTCCTCTGTCTTCAAGAAAAGCAGCAAATATATCGAGTTTATCTTCATCTGTATTCGTGAAATCAGCTTGTTCTATGGGATTATATTCAATCAAATTAACCTTAGCTGGAACGTACTTGGTAAATTGCCATAGTTCTTTTGCATCTTCAAGGCTATCATTGAAATTATTGAATACACAATATTCAAAAGTTACTCTATTTTTGGTTTTGGAGTGATAATATTCCAACGCTTCTCGTAGTACCGGCAAGTTATTACTGTCATTAATGGACATGATTTGGCTTCTCTTCTCATCATTTGCAGCATGCAATGACAAAGCAAGATTAAATTTAGCATCATCATCCGCTAACTTTTTAATCATTTTAGAAATGCCTGCAGTGGAAACCGTAATTCTTTTAGGAGACATGAACAATCCCTTTTCGGAGGTGATGTGTTCAATGGATTCCATCATGTTTTTATAGTTCAAGAGCGGTTCGCCCATGCCCATATATACAATATTGGAAAGTGGCATGTCATAATGGGTTTCAGCCAACTCTTTTATCATCACTACTTGATCGTAAATTTCAGCTGCTTCGAGGTTCCGCATTCTTTTCAAATAACCTGTAGCACAGAATTTACAACTTAAAGAACAACCCACTTGAGAAGATACGCAAGCTGTCATTCTATTCTCAGTAGGAATTAACACTCCTTCTACTTCATTTCCATCATGCAATCGGAAAGCTACCTTTATCGTTCTGTCAGAACTCAATTGCTTTGACGCTATGGTAATTCTATTGATACAATAATTATCGTTTAGCCAATCTCTTAAGTTTTTGGATAAATTGGTCATCTCTTCAAAAGAAGAGGCGGATTTCACCCAAAGCCACTCATAAATCTGCTTAGCTCTAAAAGCTTTTTCACCAGAAGCAGTTAACTCTTCTGCTATAGCCTCAATGGACATTTTTCGAATATCCTTTTTGCTAAGATTTACTTCAATTACTTCTTTTTCGATATGGACTGCTTTCTCTTGCATAGCACAAAATTACATTAATCAGCAGACATAAGCCTTATGATGTGGCAATAGTTCAGTAATCAACAGAAAAATATGAAATTATGCGAACAGGTCGATCTCTTTTGCTAGTCCTCGCTCATTCACTATGCTTATCTTTTTACCGTTTAAATCAATTAATCCATCTTTTTTAAAATCGGATAATAAACGAATAAGTGTTTCAGTGGCAGTCCCTACAATCTTGGATAAATCTTCACGGGTTAATGCAATATCAATTTCTGTTTTTTGGTCACCATCAATACCATATGAGCTTTTCAACATTAATAAAGTGGTAGCCAAACGCTGTCTTACCGTTTTATTTGCCATATCTGCCATTTTTTGTTCCATAACTCCTAAATCATGGCAAACGGCTTGCATCAATTTATTTTGAAAACCTTGGTCTTTGGAAATGAGGTCTGTAAAACTGCTTTTGGGAATAAAACAAACCTTCGCATTTTCTAATATAGTAGCAGAAGAATTATAATTTTCTCCAGAAAGTAAAGCTCTGTAACCTAAAAAGTCGCCTGCCTGAGCTAAACGTACAATTTGCTCTCTACCAGAATCATCTGTTTTATAAATTTTAACCTTTCCTTCGCTAATACAAAATAAGCCCATAGGTTGCGTACCTTCTAAGAAAAGAACTTGCCCTTTATTATGAGATAAAGTACTTTTATGTTCACTTAATGCACATAATGCGTCACTAGGAAGTTCGTTAAACATTGATTTACGCCTGCTTAGACACAAATCACAAGGAATATTTTTAACTTTTTTTGACATATCTGTTAGACTAATCGTAAGCTCAAGAAATTAGTTCCAGTCTATTTACATAAAGATAGGATAAATTTAAATCTTATAAAAAACATCCATAATTACGCATCTTAAGATTCTGTTAAATTTCAGTAAATTGCGTAAACCAAATTTTTTAAACTATGAAAAAAGGACTTTTAATCGGAATTATTTTAATTGCAATAGGCTCATTCATTATTTACTGGGCTATAGACCACAGCCCAAATGCACCTATAGGTGAGAGAGTAACAGATTTATTGGAGGAAAATTCATATCGTATGAGCGAAGCATGGTATTATACTTCATTGATTGCAGGAAGTATAATTGCCCTATTGGGATTGCGTAATTTATTAAAATCTTAATATAAAGGTTGTCTCAAAAGCTGATTTAATAATAACTTTTGAGACAATCATTTCTACATATTTCCATAAGCTTTAATCACTCCTTCTCTTAATTCTGGATGGTTTAAATAATGTAAAATAGTATCTGCAATTTGCTCAGGCTTCACCCAATCATCAAAATTCATATCAGGCATGGCATCCCTATTAGGTGGTGTATCAATTATACTTGGCACTATGACATGAGCACTAATCTGATGTTCAGAAAAATCAGCGTTAATAATATCCGCTAAACTGAAAATCAATTGTTTAGCTAACCCATAAGATACCACATTCTTCAAATCATTAGCTGATAAAACTGGCTTTGCTCCAATCAAAAATATTTGACTGCCCTTGGGCATTTTCTCTAAGAGTGGCTTCACCAAATTAAAAGCGGTATCAAAATTTAGTCTGATTTGATCATGGATGTCATCGATAATCACATCTTTAATACCTCCACCTGCATAGCCGCCAACGGTCAATACGGCACCATTTATTTCTCCAAAAGCTTTGTTAGCTTCCTCTATTGCTCCTAAAGCAGCTTTGGCATTAGTCAAATCAATAGCCATCTTTTGAAAATCATCTTCTGAATTCTTAGCCTTCTCTTTATCTCCGAAAAGGCCAAAAATTTTATGACTCTCTGATTTTAATTTATTGACCACTGCACTTCCTAAATTTCCGTCTGCTCCGCTTACTAATATGTTCATGATATCATCAATTAAAATTTTGGTAGAATAATTTTGTTTGATAAAAATTTAATCTGTCCCGACCCTTCGGACATCCTCCCTTACCTCCTCAATGCTATTAAGTTAAGCTTTTTTTAAAGCCTCATCCTTCAATCCTTCTCCTGCGGGAGAAGGAAATATGTCTTAACTTAATAGCAATGTTTTCCCCCTTTTGGGGGAATTAAAGGGGCCTTCAAATAATAAGTCGGTCATAAACCGTTTTAATTTTCGAAAGTTATTCCATCAGGGCTAGCTCCCAACATCTCTAATTGCTTACTCACATCTTTAACCATCGCATCAGGTCCGCATACATAAAAATGTTGAGTAAAATTTTCTAAATGTTTATTCAAGAATTCCATATCAACCATTTCATTATCATGCCCCTCAATATTCTGATGGGTGAGGGTAGAAATAAAATTATCACCTAAAATATCATTAAAATAGGATTCCAGAATAACGTCATCTCCTGTTTTGTTGGAAAAAATTAATTTATTTTCTCCAATCTTATTATTCTTATCCAGATATCTAAAAATTGCTATAAAAGGAGTAATACCTGCCCCACCGGCAATAAAGGTTCCAGTGCCTTTATACTCAATTGCCCCCCAGGCATCATCAATAATCAATTCATCTCCTTCTACAAGACTATCTATTTCATGGGTTACTCCTTCATGATCATGATAAGTTTTAATAACAAATTCTAAATGCTCATCTTCAGGTAAGGAGGTAAAAGTGAATGGCCTTTTTTCTTCCTTCCAATCTTTTTTATTGATAGCTACTTCTGTGGCTTGCCCTGGTGTAAATTGGTAATCTTTAGGTTTTTCGGTTGTAATCTGTTTCACATTGTGCGTTAAGGAAAGCACATTGGTAATTTTTACGGTATATGCCATTTCTATTACAATTTTGTTCTATAATAGAAACGAATTAAATAAATTATGTTTAAAATAAAAGAGCTCAAATCTTATAATCTGTCCACAATCTCCTTTAAATCAACACTTTCCCAGTTTTCTAAAATATCAGGTTTTTGCATTATTTCATCCATAATAGCCTGTTGTTTTTTCCCAATTTCAAAAGCTTCGGAATATCGTAAGTCACTAAAAGTAACCATAGAATATAACGGCATCCATTTCTCAGGAAATTCATGATGTAATTTGGCCTCAATTTTCTTTTGAACCAGAAATTTTTCATCCGCCACCAGATCTCGCATTTCAATAAAGTTGTGCAAAGCTAAATCCGCAATGGCATCTCCATCTTTTTTGCGCAATAACTGATATTCCTCCAAAGTCTTTTCCCAATCATCTGAATGCTTATCCAATAATACATTGAGTTCCCAGCAATCTTCAAAGCCAGCATTCATTCCTTGTCCGTAAAAGGGTACAATTGCATGGGCGGCATCACCAATTAAAACGCAATTATTTTTTACCCAAGGTTCACATTTTACAGTCACCAGAGAAGAAGTTGGGTTTTGAAAATACTCATCTTGGATATTTTTTAAATGAGCTAAACTATCTGGAAATGTATTTTTGAAAAATTGCAATACCTGTTGAGGCGTCTGTAAACTTTCAAAAGAGGGCTGTCCTTCAAAAGGAAAAAATAATGTGCAAGTAAAACTTTTATCTAAATTCGGCAATGCTATCAACATGAATTGCCCCCTTGGCCAAATATGTAATGCATTAGGAGCTATCGCAAAATCACCATCCTCAGTGGGTGGAATGCTTAATTCTTTATAACCATGAGGAATGTAATATTGCTCATAATTGAATCTATCCTTTTTCAACATTGCCTGTCGCATCTGAGAGTACGCTCCATCCGACCCGAAAAGCAAGTCAAATTGCATGGTTTTTTCGGCATCCGGAGTTTTAAAAGTCACGCTAGTACCATCCAAATCTACCTTTTGACAAGTATACTCAAATTTGATTTCAACTCCTGTCGCTTCTGCTTTGTTCAGCAATATCTTATTCAAATTCCCTCTGGAAACAGAATTAATATATTGCCCTTCTTTTCCATAGGGCTGAAAAGTAAGCTCACCATCTTGACTATGCATCATTCGACCTTCCATAGGCAACATAATCTTTTTGACTTCCTCAATCACCCCTATATCTTCCAAGGCTTTTATTCCTCTTCGGCTTAAAGCCAAATTGATGGATCGACCTGAATCAGAAGAAGATTTCCGCATATCGTCCCGTTTTTCATAAAGACTTACTTTATACCCTCTTTTTCTTAAATAGATACTTAAAAGTGCTCCCACTAAACCTGCACCTAAAACTCCGATATGTTTAATTTCTTTCTTCAAAATCAGTTTATTTTACGGCTTCTACTGCTTCTCTTAGCTTTTCAATAAATAAGTATTGCTCTTCAAATGTGTTGTATAAAGGAACTGGGGCTAAACGAATCACATCTGGTTCTCTCCAATCTCCCAGCACTCCTCTTTTCATTAACTCATCGAACAAAGGTTTTCCATATTTCAATAAATATAAGGATAATTGACTTCCTCTGTTTTCAGGCTCTTTTGGTGTAAGAATTTCGAATATCTTTTCTTCCTTATTAAATTCATTGATTAAAAATTCAAGATAACCCGTCAACAAAACACTCTTCTTCCTTAGTGCCTTCATTCCAACCTCCTTAAATATTTCTAAAGAAGCATAATGAGCTGCATGTCCTAGCACATTGGTATTACTCAATTGCCATCCGTCTGCACCTTCCATTGGGATAAATCCTTTTTGCATTTTAAAGCGCTCAGCTTCATCATGTCCCCACCAACCTGCAAATCGAGGCAAACTTTTATCCTTTGCAAAACGCTCATGAACATAGACACCAGAAACATTCCCCGGTCCTGAATTTAAATATTTATAGGTGCACCAGGAAGCAAAATCAACATCCCAATCATGCAGCTTCAATTCTATATTTCCAGCAGCATGCGCTAGATCAAAACCAGCATAAGCCCCTACCTTATGTGCTGCTCTTGTAATTCTTTCTAAGTCGAAAAATTGACCCGTATAGTATTGCAAGCCGCCCATCATCACCAAACAAAGTTCATTTTGGTGCTCTTCTATAGTAGCTATAATATCTTCAGTTCTCAAAGTATCTTCTCCTGCTCTAGGGGCAATTTCTATTAACGCCTCCTCAGGATCAAATAATTTTTGGCCTCCATGATAAGCATGGAAATTCAATTGGGATTCAAAAACATATTGATCAGATGGAAAAGCACCTTTTTCAACTATAATTTTAAATTTTTCGGCTGTAGGTCTGTAAAAAGAGACCAGAAGAAGATGAAGATTAACTGTCAGATTATTCATGGGAACTACCTCTATTGGCTTAGCCCCAACTATTTCTGCTATTGCTTCTTTTCCGTATTCATGATATTTATACCAAATATTTTCTTTTTTCTTATTAAAATGACCTTCTACCCCGAAAAGCTCCCAGTCTTTCATTTCTTTTTCAATAAAAGAGCGAGTTCTTTTAGGTTGGAGGCCTAAAGAATTTCCGGTATAGTAAATTACTTGCTGACCATCAATGACCGGAATGTGAAATTCATTTCTATATTTATTCAAAGGATCTTGTTGATCCATTTTTTGTGCGTATTCTAATGTATTCTGATAATTCTCTGTCATTCTATATATTAATGTAAAGTAGTTTTATGAATTCTAAAATTAAATTTGGTGCCGACTACCAAGTTCTCTGATTTAATATCCTATTTAAAATAATCCCAATTGTTTATTAGATTCTAATTCGATAAGAAATTTTTTGTTTGACAAACCACCAATATAACCAGTTAAATTACCGTGCATCCCCACCACTCTATGGCAAGGAATTACAATTGGAATTGGGTTTTTACCAACTGCATTGGCTACAGCTCTAATTTTTTTAACATCTCCCAATTGAGCTGCTAATTTACCGTAGCTCATGGTTCTTCCGAAGGGAATATCTAGCAATTTTTGCCACACTTCTTTCTGAAATTCTGTTCCTTTTAAAGAATATTCTATCTGGAATGTTTTCCTATGACCATTAAAATATTCTAATAATTGGTTTTCCAAATTAGTCACTACTTTTGGCTTAACACCTTTAAGACTATTATTAGGCTGATTAAATGAGATTTTGGCAATTTTATTTTGAGAAACCCCAATTAAGAGTTTCCCAATCTTAGTATCAATGAAAAATTCTTGCTCAATGCCCTGCATATTCTTCCTGATGTAAACCCAACCATTTTAAAGCATTTTTTCCGAGTAGTTTTGCTTTTAGTTCATTGGAGAAATCACTTTCCTCAATAATTTTCCCAGGCTCCAATTCTCCCAAAGGAAAAGGGTAATCTGTTCCTAAAGCAATAAAATCTTCCCCCATGGTTTTAATTAAATATTCTAAAGTAGAAGGATCATGAACTAAAGAATCCACATAAAATTTCTTTAAATATTTACTAGGGTGGTGTGGATTATCAATTGCACATAAATCAGGACGGACATCAAAACCATGACCAATGCGACCGATTGTTGCAGGAAAAGAACCTCCTCCATGCGCAAAAGCTACTTTTAAATCAGGAAGCTTTTCGAATACCCCTCCGAAAATCATAGAGCAAATCGCTCTTGATGTTTCTGCAGGCATGCCTACTAACCATGGAAGCCAGTACTTTGGCATTTGTTCTTTACCCATCATATCCCAAGGATGCACAAATATAGATGCTCCTAAATCTTGGGCTGCTTCAAATACTGCAAACACTTCTGGAGCTTCTAAATTCCAATCATTTATGTGAGTTCCAATTTGAACACCAGCCAAACCTAAATCCTTAACACATCGCTCTAATTCTTTAATTGCCAAATCGGGAGCTTGCATGGGTAAAGTTCCTAAACCAATAAATCTATCAGGATATTTATCAACTATCCCTGCAATATGATCATTGAGCATCATGGATAAATCAAGCGCATCTTGAGGCTTTGCCCAATAACTGAACATTACCGGAACAGTAGATAAAACCTGGACATCCACATTGTGCTGTTCGCATTCATGCATACGAGTTTTAGGGTCCCAGCAATTATCTTCAACTTCTCTAAAAAACTTGTCATCCATCATCATGCGGGCACAACAGGGTTTGTGATGCTCCAGGCGAATAAAGCCACCATAACCATATCGCTCATGCAAATCAGGCCAGTTTTTAGGCAAAATATGCGTATGTATATCGACTTTTAAAGGTCTTTTTGTCGCTATTTCTGCTACTTTTTCCATTTATACAAATCTTGGATCTGTTTCCATAACATGCCCACAATTATCGCATGTGCGCAATTTCTCTGAAGCGTAAAACTCTTTAAACCGTGGTATAAAATCCTTTTCAATATCAACCAAAGGGAAATAAGTTTCATGCAATTTGTGATTACAGTTGTCGCAAAACCATAATAACCCGTCTTTCATATCAGTTCCTTTTCTTACTCTTTCCACTACCAAACCAATAGAACCTTCTTTCCGGATTGGGCTATGGGGAGTATTAGCAGGACACAAAAACATATCGCCAGGACCTAAATCCATGGTAACTGCTTTACCATCTTCCTGAATTTTAACGGAAATCTCTCCTTCCAATTGATAAAAAAGTTCCTCTGCCTCATTATAATGATAATCTTTGCGGGCATTCGGGCCACCCACTATCATAACAATATAATCATCAGCCTCTTTATATAAATTTTTATTTCCGACCGGTGGTTTTAACAAATCCCTGTTTTCCTCCACCCATTTTGTTAAATTAAAAGGTCTCTTTATAGCCATCTTTAGTCAGTTTAATAAAGCTTATAACAGTCTTATATGTAAATTGATTTTGTTAATCTTCTAAATTTAGTGAAATTAAGACGGAGTTTAAAATCAGAAATATAATATTTACAATTGATGATAATCATCTAAAAAAATAATTGAAATGGATTTAAATTTATCAGGAAAAAGAGTAATGGTTGGCGGAAGTACGGCAGGAATAGGTAAGGCTATTGCCCAAGCTTTTGCACAAGAAGGAGCAAATATTACGCTTATTGCAAGAGATCAAGCAAAATTGGAATCAACTCAGAATGAATTACCAAATAAAAAACAAGATCATCATATTTTAGTGGCCGATTATTGTCACCCTGAGTCATTAAGGGATATAGCTTTAGAGTATTGCGCGAAACATCAAGTAGATATCTTAATCAATAATACTGGAGGGCCCAGTCCAGGACAAGCTCATGAGGCATTAGGAAAAGATTATATGATTGCATTTCAACAACATTTGATTTGCAATCAATATTTGGCACAGGCTGTAATTCCTAAAATGAAAAGCGAAGAATACGGAAGAATTATCAATATCATCTCTACTTCCGTTCGTCAGCCTATTCCTAATTTAGGAATATCTAATACCATTAGAGGTGCAGTCGCAAGTTGGTCCAAGACCATTTCAAATGAATTAGGGCCGTTTGGCATTACAGTGAATAATATTTTACCAGGGGCTACCATGACAGGTAGATTGGAAGGATTGATACAAAGTAAAAGCAAATCAAGTGGAAAAAGCCTAGATGAAGTGAGTAAAGAAATGCAATCTAAAATTCCTGCGGGGAGATTTGCTGAACCACATGAAGTAGCAAATGCAGTATTATTTTTAGCTTCAGAAAAAGCATCCTATATCAACGGGGTAAATTTACCCATTGATGGAGGGCGATTAGATTGTATCTGATATGGAAATAATAGCCAATTACATCAACGGAGAGTTAATTCCTCCACATTCAGCTAAATATATAGATGATATTAATCCAGCTACAGCTGAAGCATTTGACCAAATCCCTCTTTCTGATGAAGAAGATTTAAAATATGCATTAGCTTCAGCAGAAAAAGCATACCCTGAATGGAGCGAATTATCGGCAAAAGATAGAGCAGACTATTTGATCAAAATTTCCGACCTCATCAAAGAAAATCTTGAAGACCTAGCGGAAGCAGAGAGCAAAGATACTGGTAAACCAGTTCAATTAGCCAGGACTGTAGATATTCCCAGAGCAAGTTCAAACATGGAGTTTTTCGCACATGCTATCACCCAATTTAGCAGTGAATCACATGCCGGAAAGGATTCTATTAATTATACATTAAGAAAACCCCTCGGAGTAGTAGCTTGTATTTCACCCTGGAATTTACCGCTTTATCTTTTCACCTGGAAAATAGCTCCTGCACTTGCAAGCGGAAACTGTGTTATCGCAAAGCCATCTGAAATCACACCCTACACGGCTTATTTATTTAGTAAAATATGCATAGAAGCTGGTTTACCAAAAGGAGTTTTGAATATCCTTCATGGCACTGGCCCAGATATTGGAAATGCCATAGTGCAAAACAAAAGAATTAAAGCGGTATCCTTTACGGGTGGAACTGCAACAGGACGAAAGATAGCTGAGATTTCAGCGCCAATGTTTCGTAAAGTTTCGCTGGAATTAGGCGGTAAAAACCCTGCTTTAGTATTTGGTGATTGCGACCTGGATAAAACAGTTGAAGGTTTAGTTCGAGCATCCTTTACTAATCAGGGAGAAATCTGTCTGTGCGCATCTCGTATTTATATTGAAGACTCTATTTATGAAGACTTTAAAGCAAAATTCATTCAAAAAGTAAAAGCTTTAAAAGTAGGCAGCCCTTCAGATAACTCCAACAATATGGGAGCTCTGGTATCTGCACAGCATTTGGAAAAAGTGAAAAGCTATATAGCATTAGCTAAAGAAGAAGGAGGAAGTTTGTTATGCGGAGATGAGACTATAGAGTTAAACGAACATACTAAAAACGGATATTTTTTAAGACCACATGTTTTTGAAAATTTATCTAATCATTGCAGAACAAATCAAGAAGAAATTTTTGGTCCAGTTGTGAGTTTAAATGTTTTTAAAAATGAACAAGAGGCTCTTTCATTAGCAAATCAAAATGAATATGGTTTAGCATCCAGCATCTGGACAAGCGACTTATCAAGAGCACACCGAATAGGGAATCAAATTGAAACTGGCATAGTTTGGGTTAATTGCTGGATGAATCGGGATTTGAGAACTCCATTTGGAGGAATGAAAAATAGTGGATTAGGTAGAGAAGGGGGACTGGAGGCTCTAAGATTTTTTACTGAGCCCAAGAATATTTGCATACAATATTAAACAGGCATAAAAAAAGCCAATCAAATAACCTGATTGGCTTTTTTAAATTTAAGTACAATATTCTTATGCCGAGGCTGAAGAACTATCTGAAGTTGATGTTTCAGGGTTTGGCTCTCTCAACTTTGCAATATGGAAAGTTTTTCTGGCCTTATGCCCACAGTAAGAACATTTGAAGTATTTCATCAATTCCCCATCTTCATCTATAGTAGGAGATTTAATTATTTCCTCTTTTACTACTTTTAAAGTTTGATAATTACATTCAGAGCACTGTAATGCATGTAAGTGACCTGAATATTTCTCAATTTTAGTATAGCCAGTCTCTTCATCCACCCATACATCATAATCTACAGAGAAAATATCTTCTTCAGCCTGCATACCTTCATCCAGGTATACATCTTCTTCTTCCTCACTTAATAATTTCATTGGTTTACCTGTTTTTGGTGAAACCCTTGGTGTATAACGTAATTTTTTAAGGCGTTTTTCAATGTAGAAAGGAAAATAAAATCTTAATACATTTTGAACGATTACACCAATGATAAGAGCCAACATACCAGAAACAAAAACTTTTACAGCTAACCATAAAAATTCAGTTTCACCAAAGAGGGAATTAACCCAAATAACAGCGCCAATTAATATAATTACAGCAGATCGCCATAAAACATCAATTTCGTTTTTGTTAATGTAATCATACTTTTGCTTAAATTCACTTAAGGTTCCTAACCTTAAATAATAAAGTAAAACAAGTAAGACGGCTACCCCAATGATGACCATACCAACGTAAGGTCCGTATTGGTTTATCATGTCAAAGATGCTTTGGTTATTCTCTGCCATAATTCAGTTTTTTAGTGATGGTAAATTTAGTTTTCTAATGCGAAATATTAATAATACTTTATAAAAGTACAATAAAACTTTAAGCAAGTTAAAATTAATTCCTTAAAATTCTATCAATAAAGTTATATAAATTAATTGAAATACCTAAAAAATATTTTTTTTATTACATATAGTTAAGCTTTCACTCAAACTATCGACTGCTAATATATTAACTTTTAGGAACTTACGTAAAAGATCTAGTAGATTAAATTTAAGAAAAAATTACCAGAATCAAGAAAAAACTAGGCAAACTAAATATTTTTCAGTTTTAAGACAACCTTATGCCATCAAAATGGGTCTTTAAACTACCCGGTCAAATAAATTCCGGCATAAATATACTATTTTATTTTTATATTATTTAAAGAACTGAATTATGAAGAAATTTTTGAAAAATGGACTATTGTTTGCAGTAGCCAGTTTATTTGTTTTTACTGCCTGTGATTCTACAGGAGATGAAACACCTGTAGAAAGCGCACCAAATGTTAGTTTATCAGTTGAAACCGCACAAGATACATATATGGCAGGAGATGTTATTAACCTAGTTGTTGATTTTACAGCTGACGCAGCTGTAGTTGGCGCAACCATAGATGCAGAAACAGAAACTGCTACAGTTACCTTAAATGCAAATGGAATCTCTGACAATGTTATTGATTTAAATGCTTTTGGAGTAGCAGGAGAGACAGAAGGAAGTTTTAGCATTGATGGGTTTACTATTCCAGTGGAATTTGCTAATGAGACCTTAACATTTACAGTTGTGATGGAAGATGAAGATGGAAGATTTGGAGAAGGCACTTTAGATTTAGCAATAAGCGAATCTCCACTAATTAATTTCAGTGCAATATTGTTAGCTGCCCCATTGCAGGATGCTGATGGAACAACATCAAGTAAAAGCTCACAAACATTTTTCAGTACCAATACAGGTCAAACATATTCAATGGCGCAGATCAACGGAAGTACTGAGCCACTATCGGCTAACATTGATTTTGGATATTTTTATGGGTCAGGTACTGCACAAACTGAAGCTACTATAGCTTCCCCGGCTAATTATCCATTTGATTATGGGCAAAGTGCATGGGGAGTTAGAAATAACACTTTAATAAAGGCAACTACCGTAACTCAATCTCAATTCAATGAGGCAAACTTAAGCTTCATTTCAGAAGCATTTGAAAATGGAACATCAGGAAACTCTGATGGTAGAATTACAAATCTTGCAATAGGTGATGTTTTAGCTTTTGAAACTGACGGTTCTAAGAATGGCGGAGCTAAGAAAGGATTGTTATTAGTAGAATCTATCACTCCTGGTGACGGAGAAAATGGTCAAATTGAATTTTCAATTGTAATGGAAGAATAAATTTCTTTCACTAGTTTAAAAAGCCTCAGACTTTCATTATTCTGAGGCTTTTTTTTAAAAAAATTATTTAACAACCTCCAAAGCTTTTTCGTAATCAGGTTCATTGCCAATCTCTGGCACTAATTGATTATAAATAACTTCTCCATTTGGGCTTACAACTACCACTGCTCTAGCATTTAGACCTTTAAATCCACCATCGACCAACTCTACTCCGTAATCTTTACCAAAACTATCATTTCTGAAATTAGAAACTGGAATAGCATTTTCAATTCCTTCTGCACCACAAAATCTTGCTTGTGCAAAAGGCAAATCTTTTGAAATACATAAAACCACTGTATTATCTAATGAAGCAGCCTTTTCATTAAATTCCCTTACAGACATGGCACAAACTTTTGTATCAACGCTAGGAAAAATATTTAAAACCACATTCTTTCCTTTATAATCTGAAAGAGAGACTTCTGACATATCGGTTTTAATCAATTTGAAATCAGGTGCCTTTTGTCCTTTTGATGGTAAATCTGCTATTGTGTTTGACGGGTTTCCGCCTAATGTTACTTCTGCCATAATTATATTTTTAATTTAGTTTACATTTGCTAAACTTGAATTGCTTTGAATAGTTATTAATTTTCCATAAAGAATTGAAAAAAATGAATCCATTAAAATTATATGCTGTTGTCTTGGGCGGTGCTGCAGAAAAGTCCAATACTGAATTGCATGATGTCGTTTTTGCAGTAGGCAAAAAAATTGAAGATTGTTATTTCCAGTTGTTAGATAAATGGTTTGGACTTCCAGAAAAAATGCACATTGATTCCTATATGGAATTGAACGTGATAGATGGTTTTGAAATTATCGTAACCAAAGAAAAGAGTAAAGAAAAGGATAAGAAATTATTCTTTATCAACTTAGGCGCTTACAAAAAGGGAGATTTCATGGAGCATCATGCCAATACTTTTTTAGTAGGCAGATTAGCCACAGAAATTAAAAAAAGGGCAAAGGAGAAATTATTAAATGGCTATGATGAAATCCATAAAGATGATTTATATGAAGTGGATGATATGATAGCTATAGAAGAAATAGAAGGATATCATGTTCATCTTAAGCCTACAGAAAAAGCTGAAAATTTAAAGCCTATTAATGGCTATCACGTTTTACCCAAAAAAGTAGTGAAAGAATTTATAGACCAAAAAAACAAAAGGGGAACCGACTGACCCCCCTTTTTATATTTGAATATCAATTCTATTTATTCTTCTTCCTTTTTCTTATCCATTGAAAGTGCTTTTATCACTAATCCGATAAATCCTCCCAAGGTGATAGTTAAACAAACCACCATTCCGATTATTGCTTCAGTACTCATCATTTTCTAACAAATTTTTTGTAAAACCATCCATTAAATACTATTGCAATAACTAATGCAATTCCCCACTGTGTCACTATGCTGGCATTACTGTAAACATCCATAACATTCCAGTTGCCTTCAGCATCGAACCAAGGATATTCACTATAACCTTGACTCATCCACCAGTACACTAAAAATAATCCGAAGAAGAAAATAGCATAGACCATGAGTTTGAAGTACCAATTGGCTACTGTGAAATCGGAGCTTTCATCTATAAAATCCCTTTTATATTTAACAGGACCATATCTGATAACCAAGAAAGCGATGAAGATCCCACTTACTAACAAACCTAAGCCCCAAACCCAGTCTTGGTTTTTGAAAACATCCAATGAATAAGCTGATGGGAAACCAATAATAAAACAACAAGCACCTGCTACAAATGCAGCTTGTTTTCTTGTTAAGGTATAATCTGTTAAGTTTTTGATCAATAATTGCATCATAGGCAATAAAGAACTAAAGGCTGCCATTAAAAATGCACCGAAAAATATGAAAGACAATATTGGTCCCCCTGGCATTTGCGCAAAAAGTTGTGGAATAACGGTGAAAGTTAGCGCCTGACTACCAGAATGCAGATAGTCCATAGCACCTTCAGGAGTTGCTGACATGGCAAATACTGCGGGTAAAATAGCCATCGCGGCTAATAATGCAGCAGTATTATTACCAAAAGCTCCTAAAAATGTGTTTAAAGTAACATCTTCTCTTTTATTAGAGAAAGAACCAATGGTAATCATCAATCCCCAACCTGCACCAGTACTCCAGGCTGAATCGGTAATGGCTTCAATCCAAATGGTGGGATTTGAGAATTTCTCCACATCTATGGTGAATAAATATTCTAGACCTTGATAGCCTCCTTCCATATTTAAAGCAAAAGCAGAAACCACCATCAATAAAATAAATAATGTTGGGATAAGGAGTTTATTAACTTTTTCTAATCCATTTTTGATTCCTTTGCTTAATACCCAAATAGCCGCCAGGATGGTCACCATATAACATACAACAGCCACCCAGCTGGAATTGGACAGATTAAACCAAAAGGTGTTCATGAAATCAGTCTCACCAATTTGTTGGTTTAACTCACCCGCGCCAAAAAGATACCCGATAAGAACTTCAGTATTCAAGATGAAATATCGGAGTGACCAGCCTGTAACTACAGAATAGTAAAATGCAATTCCTAAAGTTACGATGGTGATAAACACTCCCATCCAATTAAATTTCTTACCGGCTAAATTACCTAAGGAGCCTAACGTCCCTTTTTGATAATGTTTACCTAATGCTAATTCAGCCATTAATAAAGGAATAGACCAAACTAAAAGAAATAACATCCAGAGTATAATAAATGTGCCTCCATATTCTCCAGCTATTCGTGGGAAACGCCACAGATTTCCAGCACCAATTGCCATTCCTAAAGAAGCCAGGATTATACTCCACCTACTACTAAATTCTTCAACTTTTTCAGCCATAAATGTCTTATTTGGTTTTAAAACAAGCCGAATTTAGTTAAACATATTACTTTGTCAAATTTATAGGCAGATTCATTTGGGAGTTATGCGGGAAATAGCCCATATTCTTAAAATCTTTGGTGATTAAATTAAGCGATTCTAATACGGGTAGAATGTGTGATCAATTCTTAACCAGCCTTTTGTTTTTTGGCTTTTTGATTAAGGTATTTTACTAATTGATCATATTCTGTATTCTCTTTATTGGAGAGTTTAATAACTTTCTTCTTCCCATAGAGAATTTTAGTTTCTTTGAATTCACCTTGTTTGGTTTTGACTACATCTTCTCTCCAACCTCTTATTTCATCTAATGGCAAATCTATTCTGCTGCGACTGATAGGAAAAAATATATTTAATCTATTATTTCCAGCTTTTACAATTTTAATAGCTGCCAGCAATTTCCCTAATACCAATAAAGCTATTACTAAAGTGATGGGAGTTAATATGAGTTTAACAATAAAGAAGGACTCACCTTTTAAAAGGCTGTCTAACAACAGAAAAAAAGAACCAAATACAAGGACTAGAAAAATGCTTAATGCAAATACAGTATTAACTCTAGGTTTTGATACAATCATAAAGCCTCAACATCAAATTCCAAATCAATTTTAGAAAGTAATTCCAATTCATCTTTCTCAAACATTGCCGGTAAATTCACTAAATCAGTACCTTTTTCAGCTTTATAATTGTTATAATCCTGAAATATAACACCCTCAACTTTCTCTTTATTTATAGATTCTCTGAAGCGAACACCTCCTCCTTCTGTCTCATAGGAATAAGAAAAGTAATCCATTTCATAAGTGTTGGCATTAAACCAAAACATGAAAACATCTTCATAATCAGTGCCTCCACCTTCTTGCCTAAATTTCACTTCTATCGTTTTATAGGGCTTTCCTTTTATAAGTACATCCTCTTTATTATGTGCCAATACAGCTTCATCTTTCAAATTATAAGGAAGCAATGCAAAATAATGAACGGAATTAACTGAATTAGCATAGGCAGCAGAATCTTTAGCTGATAACTCCACTTTTTCGCCATCAATTAATCTTTTAAAACCATTATTATCTAAAATATCATTGATTTCACGACCGGTAGAATCTTTAAAATTCCTTTCATACCGAAAACTTCCACCCGCATGCCTAAGCGCATAAAGTTTATCCCTGAATTGAAATTTTAGGTTTAAGGTTTCGTATGCGTCACCTCCATGATATTCAATTGCATTTTGAATAATTTTATCTGCTGACTGCTCGCTAGGACTGCAGGCAGTTGTAAAAATTGTAACAATTAAAATTCCAAAAATATTTCTCATAGAACAAAAGTACGCTTTATCATTAAAATAGTTTAGAATGCATCACGATCCATCTTTCAGGTAATTCGCCTTTTAAAGCTTGTTGATAATCTGAATAACTGCACGGAACTATGGAATTTCTATTAAAACGGTTATTTCCAGAAGGGTTTGGTACTTCCATCCACCATTTTTCTATGAAATTACTTTTATAGAAAGTTAACAATTCCGGCTCCATTGGCATAGAAACTACGTATTTCATATAATCATTGGAGCGGAAGTCTCTTGATTCCTTTCTGTGATAAAATCCTTCTATAAAATACCAGATCATAGTCGCCAATACAGCTGCTGATTTACTGGATTTATCATCCTTAGTGACATCAAATTCATAAAATCCGACAGCACTTAATTTTTCATTGATCCCTGCATACCAGCATAATTGACAAGCCTCTTCACCCGTAAGTCCAAAAGGCTGAGCTTGAGCAGAAGCAGGAAAATCAGAGGATTTTATAGCTGATAAATCGAAGCTCATCATATCCGCTTGACGGATAACAGGTTCCATTTCCTTTATATCATGGCGTAAGGCTCCTATTCTATGTGCTTCAAAATATAATTTTTCTAGCGTAGTTATAGCTTGTGGATTTACCAGATAAGTTTGATAAGCCAAGTGACTGTAATTAAATAAATAATTGGGTTGATGCATCAACATTTTTTGAACGTGCTGTTGGTTGGCAGGCGAATCTTTATCCTCCATATCCAAAAATGCATCCACATTTAAAACACTGATAAGCTTTTCCATTTCCTCATAAGCCAAATATTGCGCAAAACCCATATCTTGGGACCCTCCAATTAAAATGGGCAATACATTATTCTCGATACAAGCATGGCAAACCTCTTGAACCCTCCCGAATGTCTGCTCAGTGTCAATAGCTTCAGAAATATTTCCTAAATCCACAATATTATAAGCACCTGAGCCTTTTGATAAACGGTAGAGTTTTTTTCTTAAGGCATCCGCTCCCCCTGCTGTGCCAACATTTTCATCTTTATTTCCTTTATCAGAAATTCCAATCAAGGCAATATCCGCACTTTTATAATCAGGAAATTTCTCCTGATAGACTTGTATATTTTTGTAAAAGCTTCCCTGTTTTTTGATATCGGAAAAAATCTCCTCGGGAACGGGGCTAAAGAAAAGTCTTAAATCCATGGCATGAATTTAATAACAATAATTTGATGGACATGAATTTTAGAGAAAAAAGGAATAAAACTTAACTTTCCTTTCTACCTCATACAATCAAATAATTAAATAAACTTTTAAAAAGACTAAACGTAAACATTAGCTTTCCTAAAACTTATGACAAAGCAAAATCAATCTTCTAAAACAACCTTAGCTACTGCATTTAAAACCATCATTTGGCCAAGAAGAAAATACATTTTTGTTGGCTTAATTTTAATTATCATCAGTAGGGCTGCTTCTTTAGTTTTGCCAGGATCCAGCAAAATTTTAGTCGATGATATAGTGCCAAATGGCGATTTAGAGATGTTAAAGTGGTTAATCTTGGCAGTAGTTGGAGCTATTATAGTACAAGCAGTTACTTCTTTTGCATTAACTCAGATCTTGAGTGTGGAAGCTCAAAATCTCATAGCCCAGCTTCGCTCAAAAGTTCAATCCCATATTTTAAAGCTCCCCATTAGGTATTTTGACAATGCTAAAACGGGTGAGCTAGTTTCCAGAATAATGACTGATGTGGAAGGCGTAAGAAATCTAGTAGGGACGGGTTTGGCTCAAATGGTTGGCGGAATTTTAACTTCTGTGGTGTGCTTAATAATTCTTATTACTATTAGTCCTATGATGACGCTATATGTATTAGTACCAGTAGCCATCTTTGGATTTATATCATTAAAGGCTTTCGGCAAAATCCGTCCTATTTTTAGGGAAAGAGGAAAAATTAACGCAGATGTTACGGGTCGATTAACTGAAACTTTGGGAGGGATAAGAGTTATAAAAGGTTTTAATGCAGAACTTCAAGAAATTCGAGTTTTTGCAGAAGGAGTAGATCGATTATTTAAAAATATCAAATCAAGCTTAACAGCTACTAGCTTAATCACCAGTTCTGCCACTTTATTATTAGGGCTAGCATCAGCAGGAATAATGGGTATAGGTGGATGGATGATCATGAAGGAACAACTCACTTTTGGTGATTTTCTTGCCTTTACACTTTATTTAGGCTTTATGATTGCCCCAATAGTTCAAATGAGCAATATTGGAAGCCAATTAACAGAAGCATTTGCCGGACTGGACAGGACAGAAGAGATTATGAATACTCCTGTTGAAACAGACAATCCAAATAGAACAATTGACTTGAAAGATGTTAAAGGTCATATTAAGTTTCAAAATGTATCTTTTGCTTATGAGGAAAATAAAGATGTAGTTAAAAACATCAGCTTTGAGGCATTCCCCGGTTCAGTAACTGCTTTTGTAGGAACTTCTGGTTCAGGTAAAAGTACGATATCGGGTCTGGTCTCTTCTTTTTTAAATCCTGATGATGGGCAGATTTTAGTGGATGGACATGATTTACAAAAAATTACTTTAGACAGTTACCGAAGCAAATTGGGAGTTGTTTTACAAGAAGATTTCCTTTTTGAAGGAAGCATACGCGAAAACATTTTATTCCCCCGCCCTAATGCAACAGAAGCTGAATTATTAAGTGCAGTTAATTCGGCTTATGTGAATCAATTTACCGATAAGTTTGATAAAGGCTTGGATACGCAAATTGGAGAAAGAGGTGTTAAATTATCGGGTGGTCAGCAGCAAAGAATTGCAATTGCAAGAGCCATTTTAGCAGACCCTAAAATATTAATATTGGATGAAGCGACTTCAAACTTGGATACTGAAAGTGAACATTATATTCAATCAAGTTTAAAAGAATTAATGAAAGGAAAAACTACCTTTGTGATTGCTCACAGATTAAGTACCATCAGGCAAGCCGATCAAATTTTAGTAATTGAAGAAGGCGAAATATCCGAAAGAGGCAAACATGATGAGCTAATAGATAAAAAAGGAAGGTATTTT
This sequence comes from Marivirga sp., assembly GCF_024636815.1. Lineage (GTDB taxonomy): Bacteria > Bacteroidota > Bacteroidia > Cytophagales > Cyclobacteriaceae > Marivirga. Next base: position 20,113 of record NZ_JAGXGF010000227.1, on the reverse strand, counting down.
GATCTATATACTTATCAAGCAAGAATTTGATTTAAGGAATAACATTTCTTTTTTACCTATGTATTAAAAAACCACTCTTCTATTATATTTTTTTAATAAAAATAAGCCCTAAAGTAAATTATTAAGGATTCTAAAATATTAATATTCAAATGTTTGAAAAATGAACTGTATTGTTTACATATAAAATCAAACAATCTTGAAACAAAAATAGAAACCAATTAAAACATTACGCTTCGTTGAAATGGCACTTTAGTTTATTTATCTCCAGCAGATTATATTTGTTACATGCTTTTTAATATTTTCAAATCATTGAAAAACTCGCGACTTAATGACAATATCATTAAGGGTGCTATTTTTATTCTTTTATTTATAGGAATGCTAATCAAGTCATTTTTAAGTAGCTAATAACTCAAATTAGCTTTACAAAGAGCACCCCACTCAAAGTAATATTATCTGTTTTGGCATATTTTTTGGTTACTTTTGTTTAATCAAAAAAATATAGCCATGAAAAATCTTTTCAACTTACTACTAGCAATAATTGTAATATCATTAGGTAGCTGTACTTTCAACGGTCAGGACGGGGCCCCAGGTCCTAGAGGTCCTCAAGGCCCTGCTGGACAAGACGGTCAGGAAGCCTATGTTTTTGAGTATATCGATTTAACATTTTCTGCATCAAATGAATACAGCTTACTTTTGGAGCTTCCCACTGATTTTCAAATGTTGGAATCTGATATGGTATTAGTGTATTTTCTTTATGATTATTTTGAAAATGAAGATCTAGATTTATGGAGAGCGCTGCCTCAAACCGAATTTACTGATTTTGGAACATTAATATACAATTTTGACTTTACTCTATTTGATGTCAATCTTTTCATGGATGCCAATTTTGACCTTAATTTATTAGGGGCAAGATATACCGACAATTGGATTGCAAGAGTAGTGGTGGTTCCAGGTCAAATTACTAATGGAAGAACAGCTGATCCTGTTGATTATAAAGATTATAAAGCTGTAATGGAATATTATAATTTATCTGAAGAGAATATAGTACCCGTAAAATAATGTAATTTTTAATTATTTCTGTAAGACAAGCCATACTTTGGCTTGTCTTTTGTCTTTAAAAACACCAACCTTATCCATTCCCAATTATACCTCATCTAAAACATCAATCCTATTCAGTTGTCTTTTTGCCATAATACTACATACACACCACTTTACTACAACTGCATTTACCTGATTATAAAGAAGTTTTCAATATATTTTTTCTAATTTTCTCTGTAAAATTTAATTAAAAGTTACAAATAAATTATCTTTCGGACATAATGGGGAAAATTACAATATGAATAATATATTAGATTTTTTTGATAACACTGAGCACGTACTATATAGTGTTTTCGGGGCAGTTATCATTGTGTTCCTCATTTTTGATTTGGGATTCTTTAATAAAGATGCGAAAAAAGTCTCCCTTAAGTCCGCCACCTACCAATCCATTTTCTGGATAGTAATATCTATTGCATTTGGTTATTTGATATATGAATTTTATGGTGGAAAAGTAATAATGCTGGAATATTTTTCAGCTTACATAGCCGAATATGCATTATCTGTTGATAATATTTTTGTGATTTTATTAATCTTAAGATATTTCAAAGTTGAAGAAACCCTTTACCATAAAATTTTATTTTGGGGCGTATTAGGAGCTATAGTTTTTCGGGCAATTTTCATATTCCTTGGTGCTTATCTTGTTGACCAGTTTCATTGGATACTCTATATCTTTGGAGCCTTTTTGGTTTATAGTGGTATAAAAATATTTTTCCAAAAAGAAGAGGATGATTTAGATCCTGAAAAAAATGTAATTATTCAGTTTGCCAGAAAACATCTTAAAATTACTAAGGGTGATTTCAAAGGCAAATTTATTATTAGGAGAGGGAAGATGATTCTTTTTACCCCACTGTTTCTAGTAATTCTCTTAGTGGAATCTACAGATTTAATATTTGCAGTGGATTCAATACCAGCTGTGTTTGCTATTACTCAAAATGAATTTATCCTGTACACTTCAAATATATTTGCAATTCTAGGATTGAGAGCAAAGTTTTTCTTGTTAGCAGGTGTTATAGATAAGTTTTATTTATTACAAAAAGGGCTTTCTTTTATTTTGATTTTCATTGGCGCCAAAATGTTGTTAGAGTTTGTTCATGTTCACATCAACACTCTAGTTTCATTCACTGTAATCTTTTCCACTTTACTTCTTTCTATTCTTCTATCACTATTAATCCCTCAACGGAAAAGCTCAAAAGATTTGATTTAAGACTTTAATTAAGCTCTATACTGAAATAATAAATTTGTTTAGTCTTGAAATCCTGAAGGGAAAGAGCTCTTAGGAAGGACTTTCAGTAATAATGGTAAGGTTAAAAATGATCCAGGCAATGCGATTATAACAAAAGCAGGGATTGACTTAAGGATGTCAATTAATTGAATCCTCATCTTCTCTTTTTCTTCATCACTTAAAACCTCTGTCTTAGATTTCTCAAATAAATACCACAATTCCTTACTTTCTTTTATTTCTTGAGCAATACTGTCTTTATGTTTTTTAAGCACAAAAGATATTCTTTGCATAATAGTTTGACTAATGACCTGATATGAATGTTTACTTTGAAGGAAATATACTTCTTTCCAATTTTCAATTACGAATGACTCGATGGCAATCAGACTAATATCAAGCTCTTCTTCAGAGAATCCTAAACGCTTTGCTAGCGTACTTAAAAAAGCTCTTTCTTCTACACTAACAACCTTGTCCGCCCATATCATTAAAATAGCTAGCTCCAGTATATATTTTTTTAACAACCATGTGTCTGCTTGTCTTAAATCTATCTGATCTAGGGTGATTCCATCTCTAAATGCTTCTTTTGCTAATTTACTTTGCGATTTTGAAAGATTGGAAGAGCTCAAAAAAGTAAAGAACATATTTTTTTCTTCCCTTTCAATAATCTGATTTGCATGAGCTGCAGATGCAATAACTTTTAATAATAACATTTTCATAGCATCTTTATGCCATTTCATATTATGAAACTTCCCAGCTCGCCACTCTCCAAAATAATAAGTATCTAAAAAAAGTAGACTATTCTGAAATAAACTAGCCCAGAAATGATCCCATCGTGATTTAAGAAATAATCGTTTATGAAGAATTTGCTCTGCAAGCAGAAATTCATCCTTCTTTGACCTATTGAAAAAGAAAAATTTCTTTTTATCTTTTTGTGGATCCAAAACAGAATAAAAATCTCCTATTGATTGACTGGTCTCTAGATAAAAGTCTTGCCAATCTTTATCAGATACTGGCAAATTATTCTCTTTCAGACTTGCACTGTGTAAAAAACTTTCCAACAACACAATCTTCATCTTACCTAAGCTATTCCATCTTTGCTCTTTTGGATGTCTAATTCCGGGAGCATGAATTGGGTGCCCATAAATCAAACCTGTAGGCTGAACTATTTTGTACAATAAACTATCTTGATCTTTAATATGGTATTGATCCAAATCAATAGGAAAGGGACTCCTATATCTAATATACTCTCTTAGCCAACCTTTTTCCGCAGGATTCATATTGAAGATATTTAGCTTTTTTTAATTGCTTATAAATTAGCTAATTATTTCTACAATAGAAATTAAGAAATTGCATTTTTCGATTATTTGCTTACTTCGTAAGATGAAAATCTAGCCTTTTGGCTTATATCTCGATTGGCTGAAAATCTGTTGAACATCAGTGTTTTCCATCAGCTTCTGAACACTTACTTCAGGATTATTCTCCATATAAGATTTTACAATTTGCCAACCCACCCAAATACCTATTCTGCCAGGGCACTGTTGACTTATCTCAAACGTCTTAGGTCTTTCTCCTATAAATTTATTTTTCATAAAATGGCTCGTTTCATAGAGTAAGTCATTTTCTAGAAAATTCGCCCAAATGATATGTTCATTTTCATTAATATCCTCCATTTCTTTAGTGGTATATCCTATTAATAAAGAATCGGGAGTACAGGGAATTGTCATTTTAGTCAGGTAATAGGATTTTCCATAAAAAATCATGTCTGCTAAAAGCGTTTGATCACTTTGATCAGTTTGGTTCTGCTTTTGGGTAAGCAATAACATAGTCATTGGAACAATATATTCTTTTTCATAGCGCATCAGAATATAATCAGGAACTCCATTAGGCACATAAGCTGCATCAGGCCCTAAAAAATAATCTGCGGCTATACTTATTACGCTGTCTGATACAAAAAGGTCTTTCTGTAAACCTGCCAAAACAATTTCTAATTCTGGAATTGTTACTTCAGGGTAATAATATTTATAGTATTTAAAAGCCTCCTTAAAATCTGCTTGTAATTTAGTGAAATCTCCAAAAGTTTTTTCTACCTGCTGATAAAGCGTGTCTTTATAGGCCGGGTTAGAGAAAATATTGACCATATTATTAGCTACTATTGAATCTTCACCATATCTACCTCTTTCAAAAAAATAATCTGCCACAAATGGGTTATCTTGAATAAACTCAAGTGCTTTGTCTTGAGTATTTAAATTCACCATTTCATCTGCTAAATTATTTAATGGAATCTCGACCTCAATATTGCTAATATTTGGTGCTTCTTCACAAAATTGATCTTTATTAGAACATGCTGATAAAACAATCGTGAAGATAAAAGAAGTAAGTATGTAATATTTATTACTTTGCATAAGTCGTTGATTATATTTGTTCTGAATATCAAACCCAAAATAAATGAAAAAATTGCTCTTTTCTGCCTTATTACTGTTTTCAATTAGCATAGCTGAGGCGCAAGTAAGATTTGGTTTTAAAACTGCACCTACAATATCATTTAATAGAATAAATGCAGAAGCCGAAAACACTAATTTCAATAAAGATGGAGCAGGCCTGCGTTTTCAACTAGGGCCAATTTTTGACATCGAATTTAAAGAAAACCATTATTTCAGCACTGGATTAATATTTACTTCTAAAAGATCTGCTTTTTCTGCAGATTCAGTAGGGGCAACTCCTCCAAGTTATAATGAAGACTATAGCCCTCAATATTTACAAATTCCACTTACCTTGAAACTCTTTACTGAAGAAATAGGATTGGACAAGAAAATTTATTTTCAATTTGGTGGAACAGTAGATTTTAGAACCAATAATGAAGGCGAAGAAGAAAACATCGTTCAAAGCTTCAGATTCATGGATCTAAACTCTTTACTAGGAATAGGATTGGAATATGGAATTGGAATAAACACCAAAGTTTTTGGCGGCCTGGTTTATCAAAGAGGATTATTAAACGTTATTAAAGAAAATATTTATGGTGATGATTTTAATTTAAGAAATGATTTCATTGCTTTGGAAATCGGGGTGATTTTTTAATTTGAATAATGCGGGTTAATTTCCTACCGGCAAACTCACTATATAATATTCATTTCTTCCAATTGAAATATCTTTATCCTGGATCCAGGGGTTATAAATTCTTAAGGTCTTATACGTAGTTTTTTGTTCTTTAGCATAATCTACCCAATCAGTGGAATTACGAATTGTATCATAGCGATAGACATATGGTTCGTATAAATGCTCTTTAATAATATTCAGTCCATAATCTTCCGGGCTTTCAAAGATTTGTTTAATAGCCAAAATTCTAAATACATAACGGGAAGTCTCATCATTCAACAATAAGTCATAAAAATTATCTACTTTCTGATGATCAAGTGCATTTTGCATGCCTCGCATACCTCTATTGTAGGATGCCGCCACCAACGTCCAATCACCAAATTTCTCATAGGACCTTTTAAAATATTTACAAGCTGCCTCTGTGGATAATATTGGATGATATCTTTCATCTACGTCTCTATTAATTTCTAAACCATATTCTCTGCCAGTACTTTTTAAAATTTGCCAAAAACCTGCTGCACCTGCATAGCTATCTACATTTTCTAGCCCACTTTCAATTAATGCTAAATATTTAAAATCATCTGGAATTCCATTCTTCTCGAGAATAGGTTCAATAATAGGAAACCAGCGACTAGCTCGTTTAAAAAGAAATATGGTATTATTATGCCAGTAAGAATTTATATGCAATTCCTTATCCAGCCGTTCTCTCACATCCGCAATTTCAAGTGGAACTTCCTCTCCTGCTAAATCAATTTTTTCAGGAAGGGGGATTGTTTTAGCATTTTTAAAAGCTATAGGTTCAGTAGCCAATTCCGTTTTCATTACCGGCTTCTGATTATTTTCTATACGGTTTTGATTCCCAAAAAATGCTACTATTAAAAAAGTAACTAAGGATGCTATTGAAATATATAATGCAAATTTACTGTCTGTCATATAAACTGTTAACTACTATTAACTTTAGAAGTTTGGAGAAAGCATGAATTGAGAATAGAAATTATCAATCACCTTTACTGCCTCTGTTGGTGTATCCACAACCGTGAATAATTCTAAATCTTCAGGACTTACATTATTTTCCGCCTCAATTAATGTGTCTTTAATCCAGTCAATTAATCCCGACCAGAATTTTTTACCTACCAAAACAATTGGGAAACGGCCAATTTTATGAGTTTGAATAAGGGTTAAAGCTTCAAAAAGTTCGTCCATAGTACCAAAACCACCAGGCATCACTACAAATCCTTGTGCATATTTTATAAACATCACTTTCCTTACGAAGAAGTAATCAAAAGTGATTAATTTATCAGGATCAATATAAATATTATTGAATTGTTCAAATGGAAGGACAATATTCAACCCCACAGACTTACCGTTTTCACTTTTAGCTCCTTTATTTCCTGCTTCCATAATACCAGGACCTCCACCGGTAATAACGCCATATCCATGTCGCACAAGCTTTGCAGCTACTTCTTCTGCCATTTTATAATAAGGATGATCTTGCTTCACTCGAGCAGATCCAAAAACAGAAACGCAAGGGCCAATTTTTGAGAGCTTCTCAAAACCCTCTACAAATTCTGACATGATTTTGAAAATTGCCCATGAGTCGGAACTTTTAATTTCGTTCCAATCTCTGTCTTTAAAAGCTTTTCTGATTTTATTTAATTCTAATTTATCTTCGTTGTTTGATTCACTCATTTTACTTTATGTTTAAGGTTAATTTAGCATTTTATTTAGTGAAAATGCTGGTTTCGGTTTTTTTATTAAGGTTTTTTTTACTGAGCTAGAGGTCTTTTTTGCTCATAGTCAGCAGGTTTACTACGCTTCCATCTTTTATGAGTCCAAAGCCACAGATGCGGTTTTTTATAGATATCAGCTTCTAAAAGTCGCATGTGTTTTTCAGTGATATAGCCATAGGGTGTTTCATTCGGTTCCTCAGTTATCAATTCAAAATCAATTTCATATCGGGAACGGGCCACTTTCTTAACATGAGCATATACAGGCGCTAAATTAAATTGCTGGCTAAATTTTTCAACTCCATAAAACACTCCTGTTTCTCTGCCAAGAAATTCCATCCAATATGAATTATATGCATTACCAGGAGATTGATCAGCAGCAAAGCCTACTATAATATGTTTATCCTTATGCCTTGTGATTTCTTTAAAGGCATCATTTTTTGCAATCATCTTACTCCCTGCAAAGCGAGTCCTATTCTCTTTCATAAGCTTATCCATCAGCTTATTTGTTAGAGGTCTATAAATTGCCAAACCAAAAGGTTGGTTTCGTTCCGTCATAAAATTAAAGCCTTGTGCCGACCATTCCCAATTGCCATAGTGTGGAAGTATTATAGCAAGATTCCGTTTTTCTTCTAATAGTTTTTGAACTTCAGGATTAGTATTGATTTTGTATCGCTTTTTGATGGTCTTTTTTGAAAAGCCAAAAGCCTTGATGCTTTCGATCAATAAATCTACAAAATGATAATAAAATTGATTTGCAATTTTCTGGATTTCCTTTTCTGATTTATCAGGGAAAGATTTCCTCAAATTGTCCATTACCACATTATATCGATAGATTTTAGTTTTTATAAATAAAAATCCAATCAGCGTTGAAAGTCCGTGATAAAACCAAAATGGAATTTTACTCAAAAGCCAAAAAAGAGCCTTTAAAAAATAGTATTTAACCTTCATCATTTAGTCTTGTAATTGCAATTTTACCAAGTTACTGTATGTTCCATTTTCTGATTCTAAAAGTTCTTGATGTGAGCCCTCCTCAGAAATTCGTCCTTCCTTTAGCACAAAAATCTTGTCCACTTTACGGATAGTTGCCAAACGATGTGCAATAATAATGGTTGTTCTGTCTTTCATAAGCGCATCCAGTGCTTGTTGCACCAGGTTCTCCGATTCTGCATCCAAAGAGGAGGTTGCTTCATCCAAAATTAAAATTTTTGGATCTTTCAGTATGGCCCTTGCTATTGCTATTCTTTGCCTTTGACCTCCAGATAATTTAACGCCTCTTTCACCCACTAAGGTTTCCAATCCTTCCGGAAAATCTTTAATAAATAACCAGGCATTAGCCTTTACAGCAGCCTCTATTATTTCTTCATCCGTTGCTTCAGGTTTTCCATAAGCTATATTTTCACGGATTGACCCCCCAAACAGTATGATTTCCTGAGGGACTATTCCAATATTTTGTCTGTAGCCCGTGATTGATAAAGAATCGATATTTTGATCATCCACTTTAATTTTACCAGAAGCTAAAGGATAAAAACGCATTAACAACTGAATTATCGTTGATTTCCCTGCACCACTATGACCTACTAAGGCAACTTTTTCTCCAGCTCCAACTGTTAAATTCAAACCTTTTAATACTTGCACATCCTTCCGTGTCGGATAAGAGAAGTTAACATCTTCAAAGCGTATTGCTCCTTGTAAATGTATTTTCTCTTTCTCTTCTATCTTAAACTCTTCCTCTTCCTGTAATATTTCCATCACTCTCTCAGAAGCACCAATAGCTTTTTGAATTTGACCATATAAATCACCCAAACCTGCAATTGAACCACCAATAAAAGTAGTATAAAGAACAAAGCTTAATAAATCACCCACACTCATGCTTCCTTCTTGCACTAAGCTGGCACCATACCATAAAACGGCCACTATTCCACCAAACATAGCGAAAATAATGAAGGAGATAAATGCACCTCTATAGGTGGCTGATTTCAAAGCTACTTTTACTACTTTATCGAGGGATTTACGATAACGCATTACTTCAATTAGCTCACTTGTAAAAGATTTAACAATATTTATGGATTGTAAAGTTTCTTCCACTATGACGTTTGCTGAAGCTAATTCCGATTGTGTTTTTTTGGAAAGCTTACGGATAAACTTTCCGAAAATCATAGCAGCAATAACCAGTATTGGAAAGGTAGCAATCATGAACAATGCCAACTTGGGAGTGAAATAAAAGATTATAGCGGCTCCTATGATCAAAGTAGATACTTGCCTGATAAATTCTGCTAATGTTACTGAAAAAGTATCTTGCAATAGCGAAACATCAGATGTGATTCGACTTACCAATTCGCCCACTCTACTTTTATCGTAAAAGGTCATGGGTAAGCTCATCAGTTTAGTATAAAGCTTGGCACGCATATCGGCCATCGCTCTTTCACTTACTTGAGCAAAGAGATAAACTCTGAAAAATGAAAAGAAGCTTTGAACAGCTAATATTCCAATCAGGATAAATGCTACTGTATTGAGTTCTGTAAAAATACCAGATGTTTTCCCCTGTGCCACATCCACCAGTTTTCCCATTACATAAGGAAACCCCAGAAGGGTAGTACTGGAAATTAACAAGAAAAATAACCCCGCTATGAAATAGCCTTTATAGGGTTTTATGAATTGGAATACTCCCGTAAGCTTTTTAAAATTTTCTTTGTTGAGTGGCTTTTTCTCTTCCTCTTTAAGCGGTTCGCTTTTTCTTCTTTTTGCCATTCTTAATTACTATGTCTATTGAAATGATTAAAACCCCGCAAAGATACGATAGTTCTTTAATTAGGGCTTGCTTAAAAACAGATTATTTAACAAAAATGAACTTTATACATATTTTGGTAGTGATTATTGAATAATAGTTTTTCAATTAGTGTAAGTCTTTTTAAGGAAATAACTAATATTGTTTGTACTAGAAAATCAAATTTTGATTTTCTAGTACTCTTGCCTCAAGCACCTCATCTACTTCCCGGGCTAAAGCTCGAAGTATACCAATACTCCTTCACTTAGCCCGATTGTATATGAGGCACTTGAGACTTTTTAAGCAAGCCCTAATTTAAGGCTTGTTTTTAGCTTCGAACTTTTCTTTTCCTTCTTCTAGAAAATCAACAAATTTGCTAATGCTTCTTTCATATGCAATTGGTTCTACCAATAGTTCACCATTTGTATCCAGGAGAACATAATAGGGCTGTGCATTATTATTGAATCGAGTAATCTGAAAATCAGCATTTTGCTTACCAATCGATTTTTTTACCTTTCCATCATATTCGCTAGTGTACCAATCCTTTTCGGGCAATTCAGTTTTTTCATCTACATATAAGGCTAGCATCACATAATCATTTTTTAAACGACTTAGCACTTTGGGATCAGACCAAACTCTAGCTTCCATTTCACGGCAGTTTACACAACCATGACCCGTGAAATCCACGAAAATAGGTTTACCTTGTTCTTTTGCACAGGCTAAGGCTTGTTCATAATCGAAATAGCCTCTTATTCCGTGTGGAAAATGCAGCATATCTCCATATTTAGGCTCTTCGCAAATTTGGTCTTCGTCACTTATTGCTCCTGAGCCTCCACTATTTTCTCGAATAAGAGTTGGTAAATCAAAATCGTGAGAACTCATTGGCGGAAGGTAACCAGAGAGCGCTTTTAATGGGGCTCCAAATAAGCCTGGAATCATATATAAAACGAAGCTAAATGTAATAATGCTGAGCATCAATCTTCCCACTGATAATTTCTCTATTGGGCTGTCACCCGGTAATCTGAGCTTTCCTAAAAGATATAATCCTAAGAAAGCGAAAATCACAATCCAAAGCACTAAATATATGTCTCTGTCTAATATTCCCCAATGATAAACCTGGTCGGCTATGCTCAAGAATTTCAATCCTAGTGCCAATTCTAGGAATCCTAAAACTACTTTTACAGAATTCAACCAGCCACCTGATTTTGGCAAATTATTCAACCACTCAGGGAAAATGGCAAAGAGCGTAAATGGAATAGCAAAAGCTAAACTAAAAGCAAACATGCCCAAAAGCGGTTTGATCACCATGCCTCCAGCTGATTCTACCAAAATACTTCCTACGATTGGGCCAGTACAGCTAAAAGAAACTAAAACCAAAGTGAAAGCCATAAAGAAAACACCGCCTAAGCCGCCTTTGTCGGCTTTGGCATCTACTTTATTGACAAAGCTTGAAGGCAAATTGATTTCAAACAGCCCCAGAAATGATAAGGCAAAAATAAAGAATACTAAAAAGAAAAAGACATTGGGAATCCAGTGGGTACTCAGCCAATTGGCAAATTCAGGACCATTGATAACGGCTATAATGGTTCCCGCTATCACATAAATCACAATAATTGAAATTCCGTAAATCACGGCTTGACGAATGGCGCCAGCCCTCGATTTCGCTTTTCCAGTAAAGAAGGTAACCGTCATCGGAATCATAGGGAAAACACAAGGTGTCAATAAAGCAGCTAAGCCAGCCAAAAAAGCCACCACCATAAAGCCTAAAAGTGAATACGGAGAGTTGGAATCCTGCTGCTGAAGGTCAATTATTTTTTTGCCTCCTTTTTCTGATTTATCTGCTGATGCTTTTTCTTTTTTATCTTGTCCAGCTCCGCTATTAGCAGATTTCGTTTTATCTCCAAATGAGAAATCATCACTGAAAGGAATACATTTCCCGTCTACATCAGAACAGACTTGATAACTATTGCTGGTTTCTATCTTAAAAGGAATCTCTTTAATGATTACTTTTTGTTGGAACTCCCCTTTCTTCTTAAAGTAAGTATAATTCCCTTCCCAAATCTCGTCATAACCTTTAGAGGGGTTGATGGGAATGAGACTATCCACTAATTGGTATGAATCCTCCTCTTCAAATTCGAATTCAGTAAGCATAGGCCCCAAATCTGGATCAAAATCTGATGAGTATAAATACCAATTTTCATCAATTTCAGCTCGGAAGGATAACGTAGCTGTATCACCTACTTCTAAGTTTTCTTCTAAAATGGAGCTTTCCCAACTGATGGGTTTAATCACTTGGGCAAAAGTGTTTTGCAAAAATAAACCCACTAAAAGTAGGCTGTAAACTAAATATCTCATAAACTTTTAATAAGGCCTGTTCGTCTTACAAAACTAAAACACGAAGATAGTTAAATTTTGTTGGAACAAATGTTACATATGTCATGCAGGCGATAAAGCAAAAGTGGTTAATTATCTCAATTCTGGGGTTGATTTGAACTTGATTATTATTGTATAAAAACCAATTGTATAATTAACATAGGTTTTTACATTCAGCTCAACTGGTTACTATAAATTGTACTTATGGTTAATTAGGAACTGAAAATTCACTAACAGAAATGATTTTTCCATTATTTGCTTCAATCAAAACAGGATAAATTCCAATATTTCTGCTTTTGATTACGTTTTTTTCGTCTATATACACCTGTTTATGATTTAAAAGTGCTGAATCCACTTTTAATCTGAATAATTTTAAATCTTGAATCACAGTAAATAATACATTTTTATTTATACTATCAATATTTTGTTCTGCGTAATACGTAACATTTAAGATACATCCAGTACAGCCTTCTTTTGGAATAATGATTAAATCCCTGTCTAAAATATCTTCATCAATACTGAGTAATTCATTTTCCAAGGATTTGAATTCATTCGTACAATTGAATAATAGTACTGGAATAAAAATAAATAACAGTTTAACTATTTTCATTTTGTGATTTTAAGTACAGAAAAACTTAGAAGTTCCTCGTTTTCTTTATATAAATCACTTCTTCCCAACAACAAGCCTTGCTTTGAAACTAATATCATAGAGGGGTGATATTTTAATCCATCAAAAAGTTGCTCCCCCACTTTTTCGAAATTGGAATTTAGAATAATCACTGAAAAATCAGGGATCGTTCCTTCCGTTTCTAGTTCAGCTTGCTTTGGTCTGATGTAAGCAATTCGATAGAACAAATCTCTCCATTCATCATAAAATATAGTAGTATAATCTGAATTTGAAAAGCCGTGATCTCTTTGTTGCGGATTTGGAACTGAATGGTCTTTTTCTACACCATAATCTATATCTTCTTTGAAGGGTTCAAATTGTGTAATGTACTTTGAACCTACATAATATTTGTTAAGGTAGTTACCAGCTGAATCATGGCGATAGATATAATTCTCAATAGGAAAACTTGAAATTATATCTGTGTCATAGAAGTCAAATCCCATTTTATATTTAAATGCCACTCCCCAATAGCCCTGGTTATAGTTATCTGGAAAACTTATGATATAATCCATCTCTTTAGTATTTAAGTTATATCGTATTACAGAATTTTGATTTGAATAGTCTGTCAAATACTTCTCAATACCACATGGAATGAACACATAATCACCAACTTTTCTGATGGGTTTCATTGTCGAAGGCTCTGGAGAAACCAAATTATGATTTTTTGAAAAATCTACTATTTCGCTTTTCGAAAGTAAATTTCCTTTACTGTTTAAAATATACAGACTTGCTTCCCAGCCATTATATATTAATAGGCTATCGCTATTTAAATACAAGTGGTCGCCATAGGTAAAATTTCCAATTCCATTGGGTCCCTCTCTTTCTAATTTTAATTTTTTATGAAGTTCCCGCGTCTCTAAGTTATATAAATAAAAATGTTGATTGTATCCATTTATAAAGGATAAATAAGACGTATTGTCAATTTCCACACTTTTAATTGATTCATGTTTAAAGCTAGTCTCCTTATCTAAATGAAGTGAAATAAGTCCTGTTTCTTCTAAAAAAATGCTATCTTTAAACTGCAGTCCGTTTACCTCTTGAAAGTATATTTCGGATTTTTTGCTATCGCACGAGGCTAGAATTATCAAAGTAATAATAATATATTTCATAAGAATAAAAGGTGTTACTCTGTAAGTAACACCCTGTAATTAACCACCTATTGTTTTAATTATTTGAGTGTAAGCACAAGCAGGACCACTACCACTTGTGAAACAACCATCGCCTGTTCCATCTGCCCGCTCCCGACAATGACCAACATTATTATCAGAATTAGAACTCACAACACAAATAGAGGTAGAAGAATATGCGTAGTAAAAGCTAAACATACATGCGATTAACATCACAAATTGAACAGTAATTTTTTTGATTTTAAATTTCATAACGTTTAAATTTTTGGTATGAATATTAAAGTAGTTGTTTTTTTTTTTTTTAAACCAAGTATTTTTATTTTTTTTAAACGGAATAAATTTAAACTCCTTAAAAAATATATTTCTCATGCAGGCGATAAAGCAAAAATGGTTATTTTTCTCAATTTTAGGTTTAATTTTAATAGGTGCAGGTTTAAGCCTGACAATAGATGCGGGTTTTTACCGTATGCAAAATCCTGATGGCTGGAATTGGATTTACTATGGAACTTTTGCCTTGGTAGTATTTAATTCTGGAATTTGCTGTTTTGAGCAAGGGGTTATTTATAAAGTGAAGTTAGAAAAATTGCTGAGTGATGGTTCTTAAAAACCTGTCAGGTTTCGCCAGATTCAAGCAGCAATATTCATATTTAAATATTTGATTTTAATATTTTAAAACCTGACAGGTTTAAAGCAGTTAATAAACGATAAACTTCTTAATTATGAAAGCAATTTGGAACGATCAAGTCCTAGCAGAAAGTGATAACACCATCGTAATAGAAGGCAATCACTATTTCCCGCCTGAATCAATAAAAGACGAATATTTTGAAAAGACGGATTATCATACTGTTTGTCCTTGGAAGGGAACTGCTTCTTATTACAGCCTAAAAGTGAATGGCAAAGAAAACAAAGATGCTGCCTGGTACTATCCTGACACTAAAGAGATGGCTAAAAAGTTTGAAAATTATGTAGCATTTTGGAAGGGTGTGGAGGTGACTGAATAGAGCCCTTGTTTTTCACAAATAGAAAATCAAATAGCAATTCTCGCTTATAATGATGAATTTACAGCTATGAAATTATCGAGAATGGCTCACTTTCAATTGAGGCATTCCACTTCCAACTCTTTCTATTATATTTGTATTGAAAAAAGTTGAGTTTATCTGAGATCTCAATACCCATATTATGGAAAAATTAGTTGTAGACGCATCCAAACCAAAATGGCACATCAATTTGAAAGAATTATGGGCTTATAAGGATTTGTTTTACATATTGGCTTACCGAGATTTGAGAGTTAGATATGCTCAAACTTTCCTCGGATTATTATGGGCATTTATTCAGCCCTTAGCAACTTTATTGATATTCACAGTGGTTTTTGGAAAGGTAGCAGTAGTAGATACAAGTGGAGTACCTTATCCACTTTTTGCGGTTTGTGGTATGGCATCATGGTCGTATTTTTCTTTTGTTTTGAACCAATCTGGAAATTCCATTATTGGAGCTCAGGAAATGGTCAAAAAAATCTATTTCCCTCGATTGGTTATTCCGCTTTCAAAAGCATTGGTAGGATTTGTGGATTTTGCCATAGCCATGTTGTTTGTGGTGATTTTGATGATTTATTATGGATTCATTCCATCCGCGAATATTATTTACTTACCGATATTTATCCTTTTGACTATTATTTCAGCCTTAGCGGTTGGAATTTGGTTAAGTGCTTTGACCATCCGATATCGTGATTTTCAGCATGTGGTTCCTTTCTTAGTGCAGTTCGGACTTTATGCCACACCCGTTGGGTACCAAGCTAAAGATGTTATCCAAAGGTTGCCAGATTGGGCTTCTCTTCTTTATTATGTCAATCCTATGGCAGGAATAGTAGAAGGTTTTAGATGGAGCCTCTTAGGTGGTGATCCTCCTAGTATATTTGCCTACTTTTCTTTTAGTATAGTGATCCTACTTTTTATAACAGGTCTTTTATATTTCAAAAGAGTAGAAAAAGTGATGGCTGATATTGTTTGAGTAACTTATAACTTAAAACCTACTACTTACTACCCCCTCAAAAAACCCCATCATTCAACTTCTTCAAAGCCTCAGATTTGTACTGAGTATCGACTACTATAGAGATATTATGTCGGCTACCACCATAGGAAATCATACGCACTGGAACGTCTTGCAGTGAAGCAAAAATCTTGCTTACCAAACCTGGTCTTTCAGCCACCATATTGCCCACTAAACAGATGATACTTTGCTCCTGATCTACTTCCACTTCACCGAAAGGGCGTAATTCACTTAAAATGCTGTCCAAGTAATAAATGTTATCGATGGTCACAGAAATAGCAACTTCAGAAGTGGTAATTACATCTATTGGTGTTTTATATTTCTCAAAAATTTCAAACACTCATCTCAAGAAACCATAAGCCATTAGCATTCGCAAAGATTTAATTTTGATAGCAACTATACCATCTTTGGCTGCAATGGCTTTGATGCCTTCCCCGCTACCCTCTTTGGTATGAATCAAAGTGCCAGGTGCTTCTGGTTTCATGGTGTTTTTCAGACGTACCGGAATGGTTTTTTTCTGTGCAGGTCTGATACAAGAAGGATGCAATATTTTTGCCCCAAAATAAGCCAACTCGGCTGCTTCCTCAAATGACAACTGCGGAATGCTAAAAGTTTTATCGACCACTCTTGGATCATTATTGTGCATACCATCAATATCCGTCCAAATCTGGATTTCATCTGCATTTAGAGCCGCACCAACTAAAGAAGCTGTATAATCACTACCTCCTCTTTTTAAATTGTCAATATTGCCTTCCGCATTGCGGCAAATATAGCCTTGAGTGATGATTAAATTAGTTTCAGCTGGTTGCTTTACTAAAATATCGGATAATTCTTTATTGATGAAAGCTTCATCTGGCTCTGAAAAAGCATCCGTTCTTACAAAATCCAAGGCATTGATCAAGGCGCTATTTAATTCGTGCTCTTGCAAATGCAAATTAAAAATATTGGTGGACATCAATTCCCCTTGAGCCAATAGCTCCTTATCAATCAAATTGGTAAAAGGTTTTTCCAAACATGATTTGATGAAGTTCATGCTTTCAGAAATAATAGCTGATGCTTTATTTTTGAAAGATTCTGATTCAAAGAGTTCTTCTAAAAACTCATCATATCGCTTTTGTAGCTTCTTGATGACTTTAAGAGCAAGCTCATACTCCTTTTTACGCAGTCTTTCGCCTATTTCCACCAAAGTATTGGTCACTCCACTGAGAGCGGAAAGGACTACTAATTTCTTATTATTATCTTTCGTGATGATTTCACGAATCTGATTCATTCCTTGAGGTGTGCCTACGGAAGTCCCGCCAAATTTTAATACAATCATAATCCTTTTGCTAATCCTAACATTTTTAATGCGGTAAATGCAGCTTCATCTCCTTTGTTGCCATGCTTGCCTCCGGCTCTATCTAAAGCTTGTTGTTGTGTATTGGGAGTCAGAACACCAAAAATAACGGGTTTGTTATATTTTAGGCTGACGTTGGTAATGCCGTGAGCCACTGCATCACAGATAAAATCAAAATGTTTTGTTTCTCCTTGAATTACGCAACCCAGGCAAATCACAGCATCAATTTCTTTTCTTTCTGCCATCCATTGTGCTCCTAAGCTTAATTCAAAACTGCCTGGCACATAATGCTTTTGGATATTTTCTTTTGGGATTCCGTTTTCCAGCAATGTTTCATAAGCGCCATTGTATAATGACTCAGTTACTTCTTCATTCCATTCTGAAACTAGGATTGCAAACTTTTTTTTCTGCAATCCTTTCATGTTTTTTCCTGAATGCTCGCTTAGATTTTTAAGATTTGATGCCATATTTTTTATTAATTATAAATCTTACAAAGTATGTAGTTTCAAGTAAATATTTCTTTTTAACGGTCCCTTAAAATTGTCCAAACATCTTCAGACAGTAAAACCACTATTTTTAAATTTTATTTTCTAGCTTCTTTTTTCCTTTTTGCTATATATAACTAGATATCACATCTCCACCCAACACCCCTAAAGTCCTCAAGGGGACAGCCTCACAGATTTAAATTTGTAGAATATTTCAATCTAAATCACTTTTTCCTCAATCTGTGCGTCTCCCCCCTTTAGGGGGGAAGGGGGGTGTATTCTTGTAATCTCCTGTAAAGTTTAGTTCTCAGCTAGATTCTGACCAGCCTATGACTGGAAAAGCCGTAAGAATACTTTATTTAATATTATCCAACAAAAAAGGGACAGGCTTTTAAAACCTATCCCTTTTATAAATTAATTTTTTCTATTTAATTATTTTTGAGCTTCTAATCGGGATAGGTATTTTTCTGCTTCCGTCTTCTGTTTGGAATCACTGAAATCCTCAACCACCTTTCCGTAGCTTCCGATGGCCGCTTCTAAATCGTTTGCTTTCTCATAAGCTAGTCCTTGCTTCATCAAATAAACAGGGCTGAATTCTTTATTGCTTTTATAGTCAGCTGCCTTTCCATATTGATCTGCTGCTGTGGAATAGTTTCCTAATTCCATATAAGCATCTCCGATTAAGGCATAAGCTCTGGCTTGCACCAACAAATCATCACTGCTAAAATCTTCTAAATAATCAATTGCAGTTTCGAATTGACCTTGTTGAAGATAAATATTTCCTAAATAGAAGCTTGCTAAGTTTCCGGCTTCAGTAGCACCATAGTCTTCAACAATAGCTAAGAATCCGAAGTTATTTCCATCACCATCCAAGGCAAGGTCATATTCTCCGTTTTCATACCAATAAACTGCTTGGAACATTTCCTTTTGAGCTTCTTGGTTAAGATTGTTCATATAGTATCGGTAACCAAAAAAGGCTACAATAATTAAGGCGATTACTCCCCCTAAGCCAAATACTATTTTTTTATTGTTTTCAATGAATTCCTCCGTTTTAGAAAGTTGCTGAGCTAATACCTCAGGGTTTTCATAAAACTCAGATCCTTGTTTCTCTTTAGATTTTGTTTTTGCCATTGCCACTATTTTAAGACCGCAAAGCTATAAAAATTTATTTATTAATACCCAATTCAATCATTTAATAGTTTAAAGCTTTGTGATTTAATCCATTAAAGCGAAAAGTGTCAGATTTTAATAATATAGCTTACTTCCAATCTTTATGTTTTTATAAAAGTTAAACCTGTCAGGTTTTCTCCTTCTAAATATTTCATCAGATGTAATAGCTTAGATGGTATTTCAAATTGAAACCTGACAGGTTTATTAGTAATAAGTATTATTAGTCCACTATAAAAGGATAATCTTCTTGAGCATAAACATCTCTGTAAACCTCATCAACATGTGGAAAGTCTGATTCTTCAGCAAATTTCACACATTCTTTCACTTGCTCTTTTGCTTCATTATCAATTTCTTTCAACTCATCCTCTGTAGCATATTTATTTTTCAAAATAGCTTCTCTAGCCTGCTCAATAGGGTCTTTGCCTTTGTATTCTTCTAATTCCTCTTTAGTTCTGTACTTAGCAGGGTCAGACATAGAGTGTCCTTTATATCGATAAGTTCTAAACTCTAATAAAGTTGGCCCATCACCTTTTCTTGCTCTTTCTGCTGCTTCTGCCACTGCATTGTGAACGTTCTCCACATTCATGGCGTCCACGCCTTTGGATGGCATATCATATGCCTCACCCAAAGTATGCAATTCCGTTACATTTGAAGTCCTTTGAACTGAAGTACCCATGGCATAACCATTATTTTCAATAGCGAAAATCACAGGTAATTTCATGCTCATCGCCATGTTTAATGCTTCGTGGAAGGCACCTTGACGAACAGCACCATCTCCCATATAAGTAATGCAAATATTATCAGTTCCTTTATATTGCTCAGAAAAAGCAATTCCAGCTCCTAATGGAATTTGACCACCTACAATTCCATGACCTCCAAAGAAATGATTTTCTTTATCGAACATGTGCATAGAGCCTCCTTTTCCTTTGGAAACACCCGTTTCTTTACCGAATAACTCCGCCATTACCCCTTTCGGGTCTGTACCTAAACCAATTGGGTGAGCAT
>NZ_JAGXGF010000226.1 GCF_024636815.1 Marivirga sp. | reverse complement strand
CGCGTGCGCCAACTTTGAAGGACTGCAGGAAGGTTTTCGCTTAAAGTGAAAACTTTTGTTTTCTTAAATTTCTTTTGTGGTAAAAAACCAAAGCTGGTAAAGTTTTCCCAGTGCACAAGTTGGTGCGAGCTTCCCAGCTCGTACCATTTATTCTACATTTAAAGGATTTCAAAACACTATGTCAGTTTCCTAATTCGCGTTGCAATATTCAAATAGATAAACCCAATTAAAGCCACAGCTGCGCCCGTATAAAAAGTTCTCTCAAAATTTGCAGATGAGTTGCTATATACCCAACCTGATATAAATGCTCCCATTCCGATTCCTAATTCCAGGAATATATATAGGGTGGCTAAAGCTTTTCCTCTTTTATTGTCCTCGGCTAAATCAATAGCCCAGGCAAAGACGGTTGGTGAGTTCATCCCAACCGCAAATCCAAAAATAATACCTGCCCCCATTAGGCTAATGAATGAATTAGAAAAAGCTATTAGTATCATAGCTATAGAAAGTAAAAAAGAAGAAACCTTTAGCACTTTAACCCGTCCTACCTTATCCGAAATCTTTCCGGCAACTATTCTAACACCCAGGGATGCTAGCACAAATACTGCGAAGAATAATCCTTTATTATTGATTCCAAGATGTGCGCTATAATCAGGCATAATGGTTAACACCAATCCAAAAGAATACACACTCAATGCCATATAAATAGCAGGAACCAATACTTTCTTCTCTATGATTTCATTCCTTTTGAGTTTCAGCAAGCCAAAATTGAACTGAACTCTTTCAGTCAGTGTCTCATTCATACCAGATAGAATAATAACACTCATAACTGCCGTTACAGCTGAAGTATAAAATACATAATCTATCGGGAATTTACTTCCAATATAACCTCCTAAAGCATTTCCTGTGGCCGTACCAATGCTAATCGCAACTCCAATAATACCCATGGCCTCTCCCCTTCTATTGAAAGGAACTATATCGGCTACATAAGCAGCATTTCCAGTTGGCGTAAAACCAGTAGAAAATCCATGAAGTAAGCGCAAGGCAAAAAAGGCAACAACTCCAGTTACAAAGGGATAAGCAAGTCCTGCTATAAAACAAATAACTGCTCCAAAAATCATGACGGGTAGACGACCAATTTGGTCCGCCAACTTACCACTGAATGGTCTTGACAAACCGGCCGTGACAGTAAATAATGCAATGATTAAACCTTTATATTCTCCTCCGCCCAAACTTGTAAGGTAATCTGGCAGCATTGGGATGATCATATTGAAGCTGGCGAAAAATAAAAAAGCACTAAATGAAAGTGCTATAAAGGGGCGATTAATCAGACGCTCTTGCTTCATGATGCGAATTAAAGCATAATAGAAATGTAATGCACTTTCTTTTATTGATTTGTAAAATTTAAAAGTCGAATAATAATCATTTCATCTGTTGACGTGATTTTTTACATTCTTTTTAGCCGTGAAATTACAAATCATTTTTAATCAGGACAACCCAAGCAATTTAAATTTTTGTGAATATACAATTCTTTTTGGACTGAAAAATATACTCCATTCATTCGATATTATAAATGTCGAATTAACATCAGAAAACATGCGAATCATGTAAGCTTGATTAATAATAGTGCAACGACTATAGAAAATACGATACTTAAATTGCATAGGAATAAATTAGTCACAAATGAAGAGGACTAAATACTATAAATAGAATAATAAGCACCATTGCTATAATTAAAGTTAGAACTACGGCCATTTGCCGTAGTGATTAACAAGTATTTTACTGAAAAATGCAGGGCCGATATTAAAAACCTAAACAGTTGTGATAGCTCCCATTTCGATGGATTGCAGAGGTTATTTTTCGTCCTCCTCAATTAGCTGTCAGTAACAAAAATAGTCTAATGATCTGAGCAATCAGATAGCAAAACAATAAGGTGCTTACCTAATTAATTGAGAGAAAATGGAAATAATACAAATAAATGCTCTAAGGGGCCCTAATTACTGGTCTGGATACAGAAAAAAGCTTATTGTCATGAAACTTGACCTTGGAGAGTGGGAGCACATGCCTACTAACATGATTAATGGTTTTGGGAAATCACTGGAACGTGTGTTGCCATCATTAAAAAGTCATAGATGTTCAGAAGGAGTTGAAGGTGGTTTTTTTCAGCGTGTAAAAGAGGGTACATGGCTTGGGCACGTGGTAGAACATATTGCACTTGAATTGCAAACTTTGGCTGGGATGGATTGTGGTTTTGGAAGAACACGTTCTACTAATAAAAAAGGAACTTATCAGGTTGTGTTTTCCTATGTTATTGAAAGTGCAGGAATTTACGCGGCCAAAGCTGCAGTAGATTTAGTGGAGAAGCTCCTGAAGCAATTGAATTTTAATGTAAATGATTATATACATGAGTTAGAACTAATGTATAATAGCGAAAAATTAGGACCCAGTACTTTCTCCATAATCAAAGAAGCTGAACGTAGAAATATCCCATATAAAAGATTAAATAATGCTTCATTGATAATGCTGGGACAGGGGTGCAATCAAAAAATCATCTGCGCTTCCGTTGCATGTAGTACCAGTCACCTGGCCGTTGATTTGGCATCTGACAAAGATGCTACCCGCAATTTATTATCTCAGGCCTATATTCCCGTTCCTATGGGTAGATTAATCTACGATATAATTGAACTAGAAAAGACTGTAAAAGAAATTGGGTTTCCGCTTGTAACAAAACCAGTAAATGGAAACCATGGTAAAGGAATTAGCACTCATATAACTACTATAGAACAGGCACGAAAGGGGTTTGAAGAGGCCCAAAAAATTTCAGAAAGAGTAATAGTAGAACGTTTTATTAACGGATTTGATTATCGCTTTTTGGTTATCAATTATCAACTTATAGCGGTAGCAAAACGCACACCCGCTATGGTAATGGGCGATGATACTTCAACGATTAATCAACTGATCAATGAAACTAATCATGATCCACGCAGAGGTGATGATCATGAAGAATTTTTATCCAAAATAAAATTAGATGCAGCTACACAAGCTATTTTAGCTGAGAAAAATCTTTCGCTTAATTCTATTTTACCCATTGGAGAAATTTTATTTTTAAAAGATACCGCCAACTTGAGCTCTGGCGGAACAGCACAAGATGTTACCGATATAGTGCATCCAAATAATATTTTTATGGCTGAGCGCATTGCCCGGCTTATGAATTTAGACATATGTGGAATTGATATAATGGCGGAAGATATTGATATTCCTATCACCGACAAAAACGGGGCTGTTCTAGAAGTAAATGCCGGTCCCGGCTTCAGAATGCATCTTTCTCCTTCCAAAGGCATGGAAAGAAATGTAGCTGAACCTGTATTAGATATGCTTTACCCTGATAATGCAAGTGCGCGAATTCCACTTGTAGCTGTTACGGGTACCAACGGCAAAACCACCGTCACCCGCTTAATTGCCCATTTTGCCCAAGCGGATGGACACCATACAGGATATGCAACCACAGATGGAATCAATATTGATGGTACTAATATTTTTTTTGGAGACTGCAGCGGACCTGCCAGTGCGGCTACGGTTCTGCGTGACCCTATTGTTGATTTTGCTGTGCTGGAATGTGCTAGAGGTGGAATACTCAGAGCCGGTTTAGGTTTTGATAAATGCAACATTAGCGTGGTAACAAATATCAAAGAGGATCATTTGGGCTTAAATGACATTGATACCCTAGAACAAATGGCACGTGTGAAATCAGTTGTTGCGCAAAGCACCTTTGATGACGGTTATGCAATTCTAAATGCTGATGATGATTTGGTTTATGAAATGAAAAATGACTTGGATTGTAATATTGCATTGTTCAGCATGCATGCAAATAATGAACGCATAAAAAAACATTGTAATGATGGAGGAATAGCAGCATTTATTGAAAACAAATATTTTACTATCCAAAAAGGTGAATGGAAAACCAAAATAACTGTTGTCACACAAGTGCCACTTACCTTTTCAGGGAAATGCGAGTTTATGATTAAAAATATTTTACCTGCCTTACTGGTGGCTTCAATTAGTAATTTTTCTATGGGCACCATTGCATCTACACTTAAATCTTTCCTTCCCTCTCCAACATTCACACCTGGCAGAATGAATCTTTTTCGTTTTAAAAAGTTTCAATTAATGGTCGATTATGCTCATAACACTGACGGATTTATTCATATGAAAAAATATTTGGAGCAAGTTAGCGCTACCCAAAAAACTGGAATTATTGCAATTCCCGGAGACAGACGAGTGGAAGACATGAAAAATCTTGGTCGCTATGCTGCTCAAATGTTTGATAAAATTATAATAAAGAATGACAAAGATACCAGGGGAAGGTCCAAAGAAGAAATCAACGAGTTTATAACCGAAGGTATTCGCGAAATTAATGACAGTGCATCGGTAGTTGTCATTTCAGATGAAATAGAGTCAATTAAATATGCCATCGATAATGCTAAAGCCGGTGAATTCATTACTGTGTTTGTCGATGAAATTCAAAATACACTTACACATGTGCAACAACTAATGGATCTAGAAAACGAATTGGTTGAGTTAGAACCTGTGAACTTAAAACAAATGAAGTTATGATACCAAAAGGAACTTTACTCATTATAGGAGGAGCGGAAGATAAAGGAAAGACTATCAAGCTTGAAAAGGCACGAAAAGACCGGGAAATAGAACAGCTTGAAATATTGAAATTGCTTTTGCATGGGGAAAAGAAGCTTGAGGTGATCACAACTGCCTCTAATTATCATAAGGAAGTGAAAAATGAATATGAGCGGGCGTTCAATATTGTAGGAATTAAGAATGCCGGGTTCATGCACATCGAAACCAAGAAGGAAGCAGGACTTAGTAAATACATTGAACGGATTGAAAAGGCAGATGCCATATTTTTTAGCGGGGGAGACCAATTGCGCTTATCAGCCTTTTTAGGAGGAACGCAATTCATTGATGTAATTTCGAAACGCTACCAGGAAGACGAAAACTTAATAGTGGCTGGCACAAGCGCTGGTGCCATGGTGATGTCAAAAATCATGATTTCCAGAGGAGGAACCAGTGAAGTAGTATTTAGAGATGATTTGGAACTCACCACTGGCTTTGGATTACTGGAGCTATGTATAATAGATTCTCATTTTATTGAACGGGGGAGGTTTGGGCGACTTGCACATGCTGTGATCCTTAATCCGGAGCAGCTTGGTATTGGCCTTGGTGAAGACACGGCACTGATAGTGAAAAATGGAGAAGATGCTGAATGTGTAGGTTCAGGTGTGGTAGTGATGATAGATGGAACAAATCTTGGACGAACAAATATTCATGAAAAAGATGATGATAAATGCGGAGTCTTTGTTGAAAATTTAACAGTCCATATGATGGTAAAAGGTTGCCGTTTCAATTTAAAAACCAAAAAGATTGCGAATCCTGCGAAAGGTCGTAGAAATAATTTAAAGCACGAGCTTGGAAGCCCGCACTAACACTCTATTAAAAATTTAGCCCATGCAGGAGCGAGTTCACCAGCTCGTAGCATTCATGCACCATAATTCAATGGTAAATAATCTATTTCAAATGTCGAATATGAGGGTATTCAAACTCAAATTAATAATTTTCAGGTTCTTGTTTGGTGTGACGAACCCTTAATATTTTAATTTGATCAGGACCAATGAAATAAACTACTCGAATACTGAATTTTTCGAATGCTCTAAACATGCCATTATTACTAACTTTAAAGCGATCAAGTGGGAATTTTTCCGGATTTTCAGGGATTTTATCAATCATTGATAATATCGAGAAACGCACGTTTTCTGCATTTTGGATAGAGTCTTCCGCTATTCGTTTGATTTGCTTCTGAAATGATATTTTGGCATGGGTATCCCAAAGTATGTTTATTTCATCCATTTTTCAGACTCCTTTTTCACACTTTCATGAGAAACATGATCACCTGAATCAATTCGAGCATTTGCCTCATCCAATTCCCGATTATATTGTTCAATACTTATCCTTGGGCTTTCTTCCTTTTGGCTTTCTTTTTTTAAGAGTGCTTCTAGCTTATCAATAAGCTTCTCATTTCCAATTGAAAGTATAGATTCTATGAACTGAAGTTTTCTTGTTTGTAAATCCATAATTGAAAGTAGTTTATATATTGCCTCTTTGCAAAAATATTACCTTTTTTGAGGAACGATAATCTTCAAATTAATTGGTCAAGTGTTTAAACTGGTGCGAACTTCCCAGCTCGTACATTGTACCAACCCAACTTCAAAACTGGTAACTATAAGTTAAAGTTCCATTATATTCTGCCTTAATAGTACTTTCAGATAATTCATTTCCTAAAGTTTTTCTGTTGATAAATGCATTGGTAAAACTGAAATTATGCTTTTCCTTCAGGCTGTAAGTCGCGCTCAGGCGACAATTGACAATAGTATTTTGTAATTGACTATTGCTATAACTATTGTTTATAGCTGAGGAGAGGCTTAACCTTAGCTGTTTTTCTAAAAGTGATTTAGTGGCCGAAAAAACTGGCCCAACTGTGAGGTTTTGCATTTCAGTTGCTTCTTGCAAACTGACATTCATGGAAGCCGAAACATTAAGTTCCAGCGGTTTCCATTGGTTTACATAGCCGAAATTTCCGTTATAAAACATAGCTCCTGAGTTTTGCTCTGCTCCTCCTTGCTCATCAGTGGTTTGTTGTGCCGATAAGTTGGCCGTTAAAGAGGCTGATTTTTCTTCCGTTGATTTTAAAATATAATTCGTATTGAAATTTATATTTTGCGAAATCTGCGTAAAATTCAAGGTGTCGGTCGGCTGCACCAATGGGTTTGGGTTATTGATATCCTCAAATTGCGAACGTATATTCGTATAGGTCTGAAAATTGGAATAGCTGCTGCTCAAATTTAATTTGTCGGAAGCGGTATAATTCAAGTTTACAGCCCCTACCCAACGGGTCATTTGGTTTACTTTTTGATTATTTAGGTTATCCCTTTGCAGCCCAACATTAGTGCTAATACTTACTTTGCTATCAAATAATTGAGTCGCACCATTTAAAGTAATGTTCTCCAGGTCACTATTGAAATAATAAGCACCATGCGTTTTATATTCGGGATCGACCCGTTCATATCCTACCCCAATTGTATATCCATTTCCTCCATAATTTAAATTGGATTTAAAGGCTTGATAATAGGAAGTGGACAAACGATGTCTAAATAATCCATTGCTGCTCGGAAATGGGGCGAATACTTCTCTATTAATACTTTCTGATTCTACATTGCGACTAAGAGCAGATTGTGCATATTCAAAAGATAATGAAAATCGGCTAAAAAGGGTGGTACTTCCATTTAAACCAATCACCATATTTTCTTCAGGCAAAACTTCTGAATCTTCAGGTACAAAATCAATGGAATTAGGATCATCTTTAGATTTAAACAAAATTAAATTCAATTGATAACCATCGCCATTGTAGCCCACATTAGTTCCATAGCCAAAACGTTGATACATGGGGTCATTACCGGCAGCAGTATCCGCAGCAATGGGTTTTTGCAGTCTTCCTGCCATAGCACTCACACTCCAAGGACCATCAGGACGCAATTCAACTCCTCCTCCCAAAAACAAATGACCACTCAAAGTATAAGGACTAAAACTCATGCTTGTATAGCCAGCATGCAGGGTAATCCATTTATAAGTCGGACTTACCCCATATTGATTAAAAGGCTGCTGAAAGCCAAATTGCTGGTTGGAGAAATTGAAAGTCAGCGGTATGCTTAAGCCATAAATAGAAAAGTTAAGATTCCCATTGATATAATAATTGTAAGGATCGCGTCTTTGCTCTCCCCCAAAAGAGCTATTAAACAATTGCGAAACTGAAACGCCCCCATTTACTTTAATGGCTTCCCCTTTTCCGATTTGAGACAGGTCTTGCCCCTGTAATTCAAAAACAGAAAAGGCAACAAATATAAAAACGATATGGTATTTAGTCTTTAGTAGCATAAATCAGGAATTCTACCCTTCTGTTTTTCGCTCTATTCTCTTCATTATTATTTTTCACCAAAGGTTCGGTGGTTCCTTTTCCCTCATAGCTTAATCTTTCATGAGCTATTCCAAGGCTTTCCAAATAATCCCGAACTCCTTTTGCACGTTCCTCCGAAATTTTTTGGTTGGCTTCTTCTGTCCCAATATTATCCGTATGGCCTGTTACCCTCAGTTTTAAAGCTGTATTGGCTTGCATCATCACGGCTATATCATTCAAATAAG
Source organism: Marivirga sp. (assembly GCF_024636815.1). GTDB lineage: Bacteria > Bacteroidota > Bacteroidia > Cytophagales > Cyclobacteriaceae > Marivirga. Next base: position 21,173 of record NZ_JAGXGF010000226.1, on the reverse strand, counting down.
CTTTGGCTTCATCATTTAAATTAGTTTCGTTAAACCCGTAATTGAAGTTTTTCCTGAGTTCGAATGAAAAATCACGGCTTACTGAAGTTTTATATTCCTTTTCGATGACTTTAACCGGTTGGTCTTGAAAATTATCATCTTTAAATTCTCTTGTACTACCGACTGTGTACTCTTCTTCGGGGAGCTCCTCTTCTTTAGTAATTGGCAATCGTTTAAAAATGCTGACTGAAAATTCAGTGGAGGCCATTTGAGCAGTATTTTCCAAATGTAAATCAACTGCAAAGCCAACTGAGAAATTCTTTTGGGCTATTTGAGTTCCTAGGCTGATGCGGTCTCCTGAAAAATAGCGGGCAAAAATATCCAACTCACCAGCTGTAAAAGGATCAAAGTGACTAGTATCTTCAAATCGAAAAGACCATCTAGGCCCCGCTCCCCAAAAGACATCATTCAGACTTTTTATCCCAATCGCTTCCGCATAAAAAGCATGGCGATTCAAATTAAAAAATTGATACCCACCTAAAGCTGAGAATTTTAGAGGAATTTCATCGTCTCCGCTAATAATACTACGTGCGGGCTGATTGAGATTGAAAACCGATAGGCCTAAATAATTTCGCCTATAGCCTTCCGCATCATTATCATACCACATTAAGCCCGTGGCAACAGAAAAATAAGTGACCTGTTGCCTTTGGAAATCCTCACCCAAACCAGCTGTTTCATCAAAGCCTTGATTATTCACCCATTGGCTTCCGGTGGTAAAGTCTGCCGTATTAAAACCTGATTGATTGGCACTCAACTCTACTCCCATTGCCAAAAAATTATTGGGCATTATCTCCAAATTATAGGCAAAGCCCGGCTTTATGCTATAAAAGGTATAGGGAATGCCCTCTGAAACTTTATCACTCTGAGCGACTAAATTAAATCCTCCCCATCGCTTTCCGGCTGATTGATTTATAAGCGCATATTGAAATTGCATCTGTGTACTATTGATGCTCATTCCGTTATTGTAGCGCTGGATTCTGTAAAGCGCATTGACCCCAATTAAATTTTTTGAGGCCGAAGCTGCGGGATTCAATGCTATTTCACCAAATCCATAATTGGAAAATTGTGTGTTTTGAGCATAAAGGGGAGTGCTTATGAAAGCACATAAAATCAGTACCAATCCAGAAGTTTTGGAAAAGTATTTGTTCAAGTAATTCCCTAAATAAATAAGATCCTTTTCGTAAATTTTCTTCATCCGCTACCTCATTAAATTAATTAAGCCTGATTGCTGCCCCTTAAAGCTTAAAAGACGATCATCAAAATATTTTCCATTTATGCTCCAGACATATACCCCGGATTCCACTGGATTTCCGTTATAATTTCCATCCCAGCCTTGTCCATAAGCCTCCTCCACAGAGTTTGTGCTATATAATAATTTACCTCCTCTGGTGAATACCTTGAATTCAATTTCTTTTATCCCTGCCCCGTAGATTTTGAAGAAATCATTTTGACCATCATTATTTGGCGTGAAAAGATTAGGGATGAATAATTGATTCTCCACGAATACCGTCATCTCCTTTTCAGAAAAACAACCTAAAGAATCCAATACCTCTACTGTATAAGTAGTGGTTCGAACAGGATTGGTAATTGGGTTGGCAATAGTGGCATCGGAGAGACCTCTTGCCGGTTTCCATTGGTAAAAACGGCCACCCGAAGCTCGTAATTGAATGGCATCTCCTGCGCCTATAGTGGTGTCTGCGGTAAGGATAATTTCAGGAGGTGATTGAACCCTAATAGTAACCTCAGCAGTATCCGCTGTACAATTTCCTGCCCAGGCAATTAATTGATAAGTAGTAGTCTCTGATGGATTTGCTATAGGATTAGCCACATTCGGATTATCCAAGGATTCAGCAGGACTCCATTCATATTGATAAGAAAAATTGCTACCATCTGCTGTAGGAGTTCCACCCAATTCGGTAAAATCATCCAAACAAATGCTTCGGTCTTCTCCTGCATCTAAAATAAGTGGTTGATCAAGGGCAATAAAAACTGAATCCGTGTACACACAACCTTCTTCATTCTGCACTTCAAGGAAAACCCAAGAATCTTCTACTGGCCTTGCTATAGGATTACCAATGGAAGCATCAGATAATAAAGCAGCCGGGCTCCATTCCAAAGCCCAGTTTTCATTTATACCCTGAGGGTTTAACTGTACTTCGGCTTCTTCACAGATTAAAATGGAATCTCCAACATCAAAAACAGGCAGTGGAATATGAGTGATTTGAACCGTATCACTAAAAACACAGTATGAACTATTCCATTGCTTTGCCCACCAAGTTACATTTTGATTAATCTGCAAATTCAGAATTGCTGTAGTATCCAATAACTGCTCTCCTAAATCATTAAACCAATTGATGGAATCAGCTGGATTATCAATTTCTAACTGAACCATATCTCCCTCACAAATTTGAACATCAGAGCCTAATGAGAATTCGGGTAGGTTATTTTTAATAACTCTAATGCTATCGGTATTGAAACATCCATTATTATTCTGAACTTCAACCCATATCAAGTCTGACTGCTGAATTTCAAGGCTAAATTCATTTTGATTGGATGCTATAAGCCCGTCATTTTCAGAATACCATTGAATGGATTGAAAATTTTCATCAATTGAGATAGTGGCCATTTCTCCTTCGCATACACTAATTGTATCTGCCAAATTGATATTCGGTAGTGAATTTACCGTAACTAACAAGGTGTCAGAGTTTACACAATGGGTACTGTTAAAAAGCTCTGAAATAATAGTAGTGGAAGATTCAGGTAAAAATTGAATAGCGTTATCATGCACCTCAAGAAGTGTACCGTCCATATACCAATTAACACTATCAGGGCTTCCGTCCAAACTAAGGCTTACAGAGTCTCCAAAGCAAATTGATGGGTCATTGCCCAGTGAAAATTGCGGCAAATTAACGGCATTCACTATTATAGAATCGGTATAAGTACAACCATTGAAGGCATAAGCTGTTGCAATAATGGTATCCGTTTGAATAACTTCATAATTTAAAAACCAATCCTGTTCTTCTAAAGCTCCCTGCTTAACGGATTCCCATTCTACCTTCGAAAAGCCTGATGAGGTTTCGAATACGATGCTTTCAAAAACACAAAGCGTTGTATCATTTCCTAAATCAAATTCAGGTAAATCTTTTTTAATCAGCCGAAGCGTATCTGAATTAACACAACCTAATGAATCTTCTACCGATACAAAAATGGAATCATCTGCTATTACAGTAACCCCGATGCTATTCAAATTGGTATCAATCAAACCATTGTTCGCACTTCTCCATTCAATATTAGCCCAGTTTCCATCAATAGAAATCTCCGCAATTTCACCCTCACAGACTCTTTTTTCTGATAGCAAACCAATAGTTGGTAAGGGATTTATGGTGATTTCCACTGTATCCGTAACTGAACAACCTTTAGCATTTACCTTGGTGATCAATAAAGTATCATTCTCATTAAAAAGATAATTTATACCCTGCATATTTGATGCGATCAACCCCAATTGATAGGATTCCCATAGTGTTGAATCATAATTATTGGGTAAAGTATAGCTTAAACTATCACCAAAGCATAATGAAAAATTTTGTGTGGTTATTTTATTGGGAAGTTCATCAGTAAAAAGGAATACCGTATCCTTTCCAATACATCCTTGAGCATTGATTAATTCTGCAATAATCGTATCATTCTCAAACAATTCGATTTCAATAAACTCACTATTTGATTTAATTAATCCTTCATCTTTTCTATACCAATTGACTTCATTAAAAGTGGCTGCAACTTCCAAATGAACAGATGACCCGAAGCATGCAGAAGTATCTGCCGGTAAGGTGCTTTCAGGAAGCGGAATAACTTCTATATTAACCGTATCGTAAACAATGCAACCTAATGGCTTTTCTACTTCTACTATGATAGTATCATTAGCTTGAAGGCTTGCTGAAAAATCATTCCCTCCATTTTGAAGAAGCCCATTGTTCTTTGAATACCAATTTATGATATCCAAAGCGGATCCAGCAGATAAATAAAAAGTATCATCATAGCAGATTTGCTGATCTGCTCCTAAATCAGGTGAATCACAAATAATAAAACTTTCTTCAGCTGAAAATTCTGAACTCTTGCCACCAGCATCAATTGCCCTTACTTTCCAAAAGTATTCACCTTCGGCTAAATTACTGACATGTCTCTTATTAAAGGTTGAAAAAGCCTGCTGGTTTAATAAAGGGTCTGAACCATTATTTAAACTGAGCGGACTAATTAGATTAAAATTACCAGTAGCACTCCCCAAAGTAATCGCATAATTAATTTCAGCTGAAGCACTCAAATCATCAGTAGATGCATCCCAAGAAAATTCTACTTCATTAGCAGTTACCATGCTTGTCGGATTAGCAGGAATTGACGGACTTAAATTTGTTGAAGCGACTGAATTTTCTGACAAAAAATTTATAATAGCATTATCAGGGTCAACATCCGAATAACCACTTACATATAAGTCGTTCTTATTGTCATTATTAAAGTCTACAACATTTAAACTACCATTGGCTATACCTGTTAATGCCTCAGCATTTAAGGTAAAATTCCCTACTCCATCATTGTTATAAATTTGAGTTGTATAATTGCCTGAATTGTTTAATCCACTAACTGCAAAATCCTTATCCCCATCATTATCCAAATCAAGCAAATCAATAGATGCACTTGACTTCACATCAATCACATTATTAATCTCGGTATATGTTGAACCATCCTGTTTATACCATTTTTGAATTGAATTAAATGATCCATCTATGCCGTAAAACACAAAATCAGTCAATCCATCACCCGTAAAGTCTTGAGCTTTTATATCTTTAATTAAAATATTGGAAATAGGTGAAGAAACCTTTTCTGTCAGACTACCACCTTTATTAATTAAGTAGATATGAGTTTCAAATTGAGCGCTGGCATTTTCTCCTGAAGTTAAAAAATCTATTATGCCGTCATTGTTAAAATCGGCCGCAACTAAACTTCCTAAACCAATATCAGGAAGTGAATAATCTGCACTTTTAGTGAAGGATAAATTATTTTGAATCCATACAGATTGTTCAATAGTATTGCTTTGATTATATCCATTAATGATTAAATCAACTTGTCCATCTAAATTTATATCCAGTGATAAAATTCTAGCTCTATAATATTGACCAATGACATCGTTTAAAACATTAAAACCAATTCCATCATTGATCAAAAGGTAATTCAGAATATTTCCTGAACCATCTTTACCGGTATAAAATATATCAAGTTGATTGTCATCATTAACATCATGAATGCTAAAACTTGAGTTCTTTAATGGACTGAGTGGCAAACCAGAGGCTGAAAAAGTACCATCTTGATTATTGGTATATAATTCAAATAATATAGCACCGGAATTATCAGTCCCTAAAATCAATACATCTTTAAACCCATCATTATTAAAATCAGCCCATTCTATCTGGCTATTTCCTACTGCAGGAAGCCCTGTAGAAGCCACTTCACTAAAGTTTTGAGCATTTACTAAAACTGAATTCAATGATAATAAAAGGAAAAATATAAAGCTTTTTCTCATTACTTAACTATAAATCTTTTTGTAATTGTTTCTCCTTCTGCTTCCATCACGAGCAGATAAACTCCATCTGGAAGCCTATTCTCCCCCACATTGAAAATATAATTCATTTGTTTTTTACCATTAAATCTATAGTATTCAATGCCAGTATTCACATCGATTATTTTTGAATTATGATCATATTCCATATTCCCTTTCATTTCAATTCTAAAATCACCGTGGTTAGGGTTCGGATAAATTGATGTGGAAATATGAAGATCATTAGAATTATATTTACTGGCTTCTTCAGATAAGCGCGCAGCTTCTTCTCTTGAAAGTACCGTAATGGTTTTAGAGACATCCGCCTCACATAAGTCTAGATTTGCTTTCATACTAAGTTCAAACTCACCTGTTCTGGTAAATATCACTTCCTGATACTCATCCGTTTGAGATACTAAGTAAAAATCCGGATCATCAGGATTAATCCAACGAACAGAATCCGGTATTCTCCAACTCACATCCACAATAATAACAGTATCTAGTACTACAGCTTCGGAGGTTAATAAAAAGTCAGCAGATAAAATATTATCATCTTTTATTACCGAAAATTGATGTTGATCCTCACAGCCTGCTTCATTTGTTACAGTCAGATTATAATTACCTTCCGCATCTATCGATATCTCCCTTTCATTACTAGAAAATCCATTATCCGAAGTCCAGTTATAACTACTCCAGTCTCCCGCATCAAGATTGGCCACCCCACCTGTACATAGAAAAACTTCTGAAGGAAGGTTGTTAATCTCCTCTAAAGGAGGGTCTTGAATCGTAATCTCATAACTTACTGAACAACCTGTAGAATCCACTACATCAAAAACATGCGTTCCTGCCAATAAGTCTTCTCTTCTAGAAGCCCTTGTTCCGTCTTCCCAAACCACTTCAAAAGGTGGGTTTCCTCCATCAGGAATAACATCTATCATGCCTGATGGCTCACCATAGCAAATAGGATTAGCTGTGGTTACACTTGTTAAATATATTGGGGTTCCATCTCCCAGAGTTATCAATTCTGTTAATTGACAATTATTATCATCGGTAATAGTTACCTGATAATTTCCTGCTGAAATATTATTTAATGATGCTCCTGTCTCTCCATTTTCCCAACTTATAGTATATGGAGCATTTCCACCAATGATATCTAATTCAAGCCCCCCGTCAGTACCTTGATAGCATGATGGAATAGTTTGAATAACATCATTGATTCTAATAGGATTAAGATTAGGAATAATTACTTCAATACTTTCCCAACAATTATTGGCATCCGTTACTAATACATCATGAGTTCCGGCAGATAAGTCATTCCGCACACTATCCACACCACCATCGGCCCAGCTAATTTGGTAAGGTGAAATACCTCCTTCAATTTCAATAGAGGCATAACCATTTGCACTTCCAAAACAGCTAATTGAAGCTGCAGTATAATTCAGAACTAATGGATTTGGCTCATTCACTGTAAATTGTTTTTCAATTGTACAGTTAAGATCATCCGTTACAGTTACTTGATAAATCCCTGCTGTTAGGTTAGATCTATTACTAGTTCTTGGCCCATCATCCCAGTTGAAGCTATAATTCCCATTCCCTCCAATTACATCAAAATTAATGGACCCATTGAAACCATCTTTACATAGAACATCTGTAATAGTGTCGTTAACAATTTGCAATGAATCTGGCGAATCTATCTCAAATTCAAAAGCTGTATTACAGCCATTAGAATCAGTGATAACTGCTTCATATAAACCTGCGGATACATTCCTTAAAGTATTACCAATTTGACCATTAGACCATTCTACCAATGGGCTATTTGCATTAGTTATACTGTCAATTCTTATACTACCATCATTACCTCCATTACAAGAAACTGAAGTAATTTCATAGTCTAGACTAACTGAATCTTTAGCAGCAACTATTATATTTTGACTTATACTGCAATTATTATTATCTGAAATAAAAACATTGTAATTACCTGCCGTCAAATCAAATCGTCTTTTTAAGGTTGAGCCATCTTCCCATTCAACAGCATAAGGCGGTACTCCTCCTGAAATTGAAAGTTCAACTTGTCCATCAGCAGTTGAATAGCAGGTGAGTTTTTCTGTGGAATATTCTACGGATAAGGTATCTGGTGCAGCAATGGTAATATCTGCCTGATCAGAACAAATATTATTATCATAAACTGTCACGGAATACGTACCGCTCCCTAAACCTGTAACTGCTTGGGTGGTATCCCCTGTTGACCATTCATAAGAATAATTACCCTTACCACCAGAGGCCGTTACAGTTATACTTCCATCTTCTGAATCAGGACATAAAGGTGCACTTTTGGATATATTTGAAATATAGACTGGATTCACCTGACCCAAAGTAATCGATTTCACCCGGCTGCAATTTGTGGCATCTGTAACTAGGACAGTATAAGTTCCCGGGCTTAAATCTTGGGCTATATTACCAGTTTGTTCGGCTTCATCATCCCATTCATATTGATAAGGTGCAATGCCATTTACAGCATTCACTTCTATACTACCATCCGCACTTTCATTGCAAGAAGCTGAAATTACGGCTACTTCCTGAATTCTAAGGTCTGTATCGCTACTGCTAATGTAATAGGAGACAGTATCCGTACTACAACCAATCTCATTTATTGCATATACAGAATATAAACCAGATGCAAGATTTTCAGCCAATGGATCATTAAGAATATCATTATGAGACCATTTGAAAGTATATTCGCTTGAAAGACTATCAAGTTGAATAAATCCATTTGTCTCCCCACATGCAGCATTCCCTATGGACTTTAAGGAAAGTTGAGGTAATTCTTCTTTGTTCAAATAAATATCTTGTGATATAGTGCAACCTACGCTATCGGTCACTATAAAACTATAATTACCAGAAGAGAGATCTGTTCTTAAACTATTATTTAATGCAATATCATCCCAGGTAACAACATAAGGCGGAGTACCTCCCGAAATATTGAGATTAATCTCCCCACCCGTATCATTACAGCTTGCATTTGTGAGTAATGGGTCTGCCGTTAAAAGATTATTGATATCCTCTGTGAGTTCAACCCTTTTTGTGATCGGACAATCATTTGCAGTGACAGTAACAAAATAAATACCGGAATGAATATTTTCTAATGTTGAACTAGTGTTCTCAAATCCCTCCCATTCGTAGATGGCGTTATTTTCAGAAAGTAATTCAATTTCAATACTACCATTTGCTAAACCACATTTAGGTTTGGTGGTGTGAACAGCAACTTCTGGTGCACCAATATTTCCGATAACAAATTCGTGATTTGTTGTACATAAATTGGCGTCAGATACTCTCACGGTATATATCTTAGCTCCCCATAATCCTTCAGCATAATTTCTATCTGTATAAGGTATTGAATCAGGCCAAGAATAGCTGTAAGGAGGGGTTCCACCTGTAACTGATAAAGTTATGGATCCATTTTGCGTATCGCAATCAGCCGCAATCTCATTCGATAATTCTACATTAATAGGTTCAATGCTATTTAACTCAACACTATCTTCAAAGAAGCAACCCATGGCATCTGTAACACTGAAAATATAGCTTCCCTCAGATAATTCCGTTAATGAGTCCGTGTCATTTAATAACAAGGATCCATCCTTAAACCAATTAATATCATAGGGGGGTACTCCCTCATGAGTTTGAATTAAAATTGAACCATTATTCTCTCCACAAGTAGGGTTGGATGAGTTTTGAATAGAAACCGTAAAATCATTAGTCTCTCCAACAAAAAAGCTTGGAAACATTGCAGAACAGTTGTTGGCATCTTCTATGATAATATCGTAATAACCTGACTTTAAAGACGTGCTATCTAAAATATTGCCATTTTCCAACTGCCAAAAAACCTGATAAGGCAATGTGCCTCCAGTAATTTTAACCCCTCCTAAACCATTTGCTTGATTACAAGATGGCATTTCAATAATTTCCGGTTGAATTACTATCGAGTCTGGTTGGTTAATAATAATTTCCAAAGTGTCAGCCAAACAGCTTGAAGAGCTCCCAGTCAATTGATAAATACCCGCTTCAAGTCCTTCAAATATTACTGTATCCTCATCTGAAATTGAAAATGTATCTTTCAAATTCATCAGCTTAAAATCAAGCTTTTCAAAACTTGAAGTCACTTCAATTTCCCCATCAGATCTGTCATTACAACTAGCTGAATGATTAGATAAAACTTGAATATTGGGTACTACTGATTCAATAAAGAAAGAATCAGAGGCTAAGCAATTATATGATGATTTTAAATAAAAAGTATTCCAGCCTGGATCAAGCGTTCTTTTGATTCTAAATTCACCTTTAGATATTTCAAGTGAATCAAAATCAGCACTGTTATCACTGTTTATAGCATAAAGATATTTATCCGTTGACAATCCTCCACCTATTGCTCCACTGAGGATAATGTCTTCAATTGTGGAACAATTATAATCTGTCGCAGAAGATATTTCTACAGTTAATGGCTCCGGTTGATCAATATCAATTCTATCGAATAATGGTGTTTGACAAGCGGTTGTATCTTTTAAGGTAATTTCTACTTCGTAACTACCCGCTGACAAACTATCTACATAACCTTGATCGTGATTTATTGTGCCATTAGGTCCATTTATTTCTATATTAAAGTCATTGATATTGTCGTTATTGCCATAAGATGGAGTAAGGGTGAATTCCCCACTTTCTTCTCCAAAACAAAGAACATCAGTCTTCTCAATACTCAATGCAAGAGAAGGAGTTTTAGGGATGTTTTTGGTTGTAGTAATTAAACATACATTATTATAAGATGAATCATAATAGTTGTCATCTTTTAAATAAATAGTATAGGTACTATCACCTACTAAACCTGTGAAGGTTTTGTGGTGATAAGTTACAGTACCATCATTAGAAGTAGTTGTACTATCAATTGGATGGAAATTAATGTTATCCAATGAAAATAAATGCGGGCTATCTCCCCCTGCTGAAGTTATTTTTAGTTTGGCATCTGAAGAGTTAGCACATTTCGATAAAATAGACTCTATTGAAATAAATTCTAATGGGGCATCTCTTTCCTCGATTGTAATTTCAACAAAATCGGAACATAAAGAATCATCATAAACAACAACCCTATAATCTCCAGCAAATAAATTTTGGAATTGGTGATACTCAGAATTTTCTGTTGAAACACTATCAATAAGTGAGCTAGGGCCATTTTTATCATAAAGTTCTAAAGTATAACTTCCGCCAGAACGGCCACCACTTGCATGAACAGATAATGTTGCAGTTTCGTCACCAGCACAGGGAGGGTAAGTAACTGAATCTTCAACTACGCTTAGTCTAGGGCTCAGTTCGGTAATACTGATCGGGTTACCATTTACTTTATAATCCCCTGATCTATATTCACACCCAAATTCATCTACTACCTTGTAGTAATAATTTCCAGCATAATTTTGAAGCGTTAATTCACTAGCAATTGAATCCAATACAACTCCACCTGTATCATTTAAAAAAGTGATATAATATTTATTATCTGCAAACGAGGCACCTCCTGAAGGATCAACTGTAATAGAACCCGTGCTATCCCCATAGCAAATAGGCTGAGTCACGTTTGTAGTTACGCTTAATGAATCGGGTTCCACTAACTCAATAGAGTCAATATCTATTACTGTTCTTAAACTACTAACAATAGCGGTGTCAAATTTATCGGTAACTTTTATTCTGTAACTGCCTTGAGATAAGCCTGAGAAAACTGCAACCTCAAGTTGAGAATTTAAAGTATCAGCCTTTTCATTAATATTCCCTTTGTATACCTCTACCAAATGAGGATAAACACCACCCTCTGTTTCAACCCTTAGGGTATCGGTTCCGTCATTACATTTTATATTATATATATTACCATTTGAATCTTCATACTCATTTAGAGAGAATTGAAAGCTTAATGAATCCGGCTCGTTTAAAGTAAGGGTATCAGAATTAACAAGGCAACTTCTATCATCTACCACTCTTACATAGTATTCAATAAGATTGCCATTCGCATCATTTGCAAATAAATTAGAAAAAGTACCACTTGTACTATTAGTACTTGAATCAACTTTATTTTGATTAGCATAAAGCATAAAACTATAACTTTCTTCACCACCAGAGGCACTAAAAGAAATATGACCATCATTAGCTCCATATTCGCTTATGTGATATACTTCTCCAGCATTATCTGTGAATAAAGTGTCTGACCTAGCATTGATAGTTAAGGCAGTATCTGGTTCAACGAGTTCGAATTCATGCTCAACAAAAGTACAGCCAAATCCATCAGTTCCATATATTTTATACTCTCCTTCATATAGATTTTCTATGGTTAAAACACCACTTACATTTTCTAAAATTGATACAGTATCCATATCTGCAAGTGTAAATATGCTATCACCAGAAGGTTTTCTTTCGAGTTCTAAATCAAAATCAATAAAAGAACCTTGATTATTACTCATGGATAGATTTATATTTCTAGAATCACCTTTACATGAAATTTGGTAGGATAAATCTGAACTGAAACTAGGTTGGGATTTCTCAGTAAAGCTTATAATATCTGAAACTATTACGCATTGATCATCATTTAAGTAAACCTGATATTCACTAGTATTATTAGCAATTTCAGTTGCACTAACTGTTAAAGAATTATTCGTTCTATCTAAATTAATTTCCGGTGAAAAAACAGAAATATCATCATTAGAATCACAATCATTATTGTCAATACAGGAGTCCCCAGCTATAACAACATATTTATTAATTAGACTATCAGCAACATTGGCATTAGTGTAACTAAATTCAAATATCCCATCTGAATCATAACATTGGGGTTGAGTGGTGGTTTGAGAGGTAAATTGGAATGGGTCTATAGCAGAAAGCATAGTTTGATCCACAATATCAATTTTCACTGAACACCCTGCACTGTCCTCTACTGTTATGCTGTCTACCACAACACCTGCAGATAAGTTATTTATGGTCATATCACTAAATGAATTATTTTGACCATCTGGATTATTGCTTATTACTGCATCAATAATACTATATGACGAACCAGTTCCACCACTTGCATAAAATGTAAAAAAGCCGTCAGAGCCTCCTGCACATGTAGGCCTATTCATGCTTACTGAATCACTAACCGTAATTGCTGAATCGGGAGTGGATATTTGAATTATACTCGACTCTATTACTTCATTATCTCTTACAGTCCAATCAGCACAATCAGTAAATTTAACCCTTAACTTATAATCTCCTTCTGGTAAGTTTTGAAATTCAACCTGATTATTACTTGACTCATTAATTAAAGTATCATAATCATTCCAAGAACCATCATTTTCCTTTTTCAGTAAATAATCTAAACTCCCTGACAGGGCATCTTGAGCAGTAACTGATATGGAAGCAGTACTATCACCTATACAAAAAATATTATAGTCATAACCATCTAATTCATTAGCTACTGGCCCATATTCGAAAGAAATTGAATGGGAAACAATATTTACTGTATCACTAACTAAAACTGCTTCCGAATTATCCCAACTACAATCTGTTTCTTTTCCTTTTATATAATAATTCCCTAAGCCAACTTGAAAACTTACTGCATCAGATATATATCCTATTGTATCCTGCGCGATATTATTGCTATCAAATAATATGTAATCAAATTTAGCTCCCACCGAATCTTCTCTTTGCAATTGGAAGTTAATAGTGGTCAGATCATTTTGACAGTCTAATTCAATTGTATCAGATTGTATATTTAAAGATATATAGTCATTTGGAGGTTCATTAATAGTAAAGGTATCGTTAACAAAGCATGGATAATTTATTGAAGCACTGTCTTTCAGAATCAGAGGTTCCATGGTTATTTCATAATTTCCAGCCCCAAGATCAATTTCTTGATTAACAAATTTTTCTGAAGTGGGGTCATATACTTCATAACTTAACGTATCACTTATAGTGAAAACACTATCATTCTCTGCTTCTATTTGAAAAGAAATAAACTCATCTGATGGTGTAGTTAAACCTATAATTACAGAAGATAAATAGGCATTAGAAAGACTAAAAGTTGCCGTTGCGATTTCTCCTGCACATTGAGGCTGCGAAGAATGAATTAAGTTAAAATCTGGTATTAAATAAAAATCTATTGTAAATTCTTCAGTAGCAGCAATTGACGGACAATTTACATATCTACTTTGCTTAAATAATTTTATTCCAGCATGTAGATCAATATAGTTTGGTGTAAAAGTATAACCATCTATTAATATAATACTGCTCCAATCTTTTATAATAGTTACTTCACCCTGAGCATTTTCATAATACAATCTAGTTTCTATGTTAAATTCACTTGCAGGATTATTCTCTACTGCCGAAATTGTTCCATCATCAGAGCAAATCAACGACTCTGTTTCGCTATTGCCATTAAATTCCCATGTGCTCAAAGGTGGCAGCTCATTGGCATCGCCTGTGAAATTAGGATTAAGAAAGCCCTTTTCTTCAAATGATGATTCAAAGTTACATGTCATATCAGGATTTGGAGGTAAAATTTTATAAGTGGCTGTAACCTCAAGTTTATATTGATCTTCACCTTTTAACCAAGTTACATCTACATATTCCCTACCTTGCTCTATTATGGACGTATCACCACTAGCAAATACACCACCTTTCACCTCCCATATATAATAATAATCACAAGCATTAGCAGAACTTGGTTCTAATGAGGTCCTATATCTAGTTAGACTATTGTAACATACATTAATTTCTCCAATAATAAATTCACTATCGAAAGACTTTAAACCTTCAAAACCCTTCGATTCAGATTCCCCAAATAATAGAAAAAATAAAATCAGAAATAATAAAAGCTTTCTTACTACCATTTAAATAAATATTAGTTTGATATTTTCTTTGATTCTATTGCCTTTCTCCAATTCTAATAATCCTTGATTAACATCCACCTCTTTTATCAAATTGAATTGCTCCCCAATTTTATAATAGACTTTAACTATGGTGACTTTAGTAGCCAAAGAAACTTCCCACATTATCTCGAAAGAATCTTCATTTTCAATTATCTTATAATCAATCTCTCTTTGGGTTTTAAAGCGAACTTTAATTGGATAAGCTTTGGAAACTGCTTCGTTTCTAGCTTTATCTAATGCTATTAATCTATATCTATAATCTCCTTCTATTTCTACTACATCAATTATTTGCTTATTACTTAATCCAAACTGGCTAATCAATTTATATAGAGAGTTATCAATTTTTCTGTATAGCAAATAACCTTCTACGTCTTTACTTGAACTACCTATAAAATCTATTTTAAGACTATCTCCTTCTTGAACAATACTACTTATTATAGGAGGTGATGGAGGGACTATATCTGGTAATTCAACCCTAATCCTTTCAGATAAATCAGATGCATTTCCATTTTGATCAAATGCTACTAAATAATAGTATCGTTCATTATTTATGAGTGAAAGATTTTCTTCAAAAATCGCAATAGTGTCAAGTTTATTTTTATCATAAATCAATGAGGGTTCCGCATCTGGCTTTTGACTTTTATAAACTCTATATCCCGCTATATCATCTTCATGATTTGCATTCCAACTTAGATGCAATAAACTATCTTTCACAAAATAATTGCTGAATCTTGGCTTCGCTGGGGGTATACTATCAATGTTTTGAAATAAAAACGGTAAGGTATATTTTATATGATCTCCTGCAGTTATTCCAACCCTATAATAATTTATTTCATCAGGTAAAGGATCTCTTAAAACATGGTTTCTTGATATACTATCTAATTGAATTAGTTGATAATTTCCTTCTGATTTATCAGATTTTTCTAAAAACACCTTCTCAATAAATTCTACATCCCCTTTTGCAGACCAAAAAATATTATTGTTACTATTATCAAATTGAACTGAATCAATTTGAGGAATAGGAACAACAAATGGTTCTAACTTTTTAATGGAAAGTGTATCAGATGGTGGACTCAATTGTCCAAACGTATTTTTTCCTATTATTCTGTAATATGCTTTCCCTGAATAACTTGTAGTGTCAACATAGGTACTAAATACATTGCGTTTTTGCGGTCCTGAATTAAAGTTTATCTGAGGCAAAGTGTTAACAGCTTCGAAATTTTCACCACCAAAAGATCTTTCTACTATGTAACTTGAAAACACATTTCTATAAGGAGCACTCAACCATTTTAATACTACATAGTCTTCTTCTTGAACTATTGATTCTGTCAGTGGACTAGGTAAAGGTGAAAAATCATCCGGTCCGTAATAGATCGAGGCAGTGTCGGCTGACATAACTGAATCTGGTACATTAGCAAAAACTCTATAGAGGTAACGCTCATTTTCTTTTACATTAAGATCTTCATAATACAGTCCTAAATAACTAGCAACTTCAATTGATTGATCCGCGGCAAATAAAGTAAAAGAAAAACGTGATTTAATTTCTTTTTCTTTATTAACAATTGATATTATTCCATTTTGTGAATTATTTAAATTAATTCCTTTACCATATACAGATTGAGCCGCAATCGCTGCATAATCATTGGTTTGAACAATATCCTCCCATTCATCTAATGTCTTGGGCTTTAAATTCTCAATTAAAATATCTCTTTTTAAAGGTATATTGAGCAATTCCCCATCTCTCTGATAAAAATATTTCTCTATAGTATAACCGTACTCATTTGCAAGAACCCAAAAATTCGAATTGTCAGGTGCCCATCTTAATAAAATCTTATTATTTATAGAATCATATGTAGTTTTAACTTTAACTTTTGGAAGTTCCTGAGAGACTACAGATTCTGCCAAAAGCATCAATATTGAGGTCGATATGATAAATATTTTTCTCATTCTTCTGATCCTACTGAACTATAAAAACTTAATTGAAAATCACTCCTACCTTCATTTCCTCCAGGGAGTATATATTTAAATTGAGCAGGATATAAACCTTTTCGAATCAAAGGGAAACGCGAACTTAATAAGCGCTCAATTCTTTCTGTTCTTGTCCGATTTCTATAATAAGATGAGGCCTTATTACGTAATTCAGCATATTGCTTCTCAACATAATCTGGACTAAAATATTTAATAGCAAAATATTCAGCTGTACTGAAAAATGTTTGTCCAAATTGATTTGACTGGTTTAATTTAAGGTCAGTATCTCTTTGACTTATATAAAATGCAGTGACAGGTGGAACACCATATGTCAAGGACTCTGAATTGGTAACACTGCCAGTAGGAAAATAAGGATAATTATCATAAAGCAGAGGCCCTAAATGATTTTCAAACCAAACTGTATTTTCAAAATCAGCCTCAATATAAATAAGTGGTTCAAAGTTAGTACCACCAGCTATTTCATATTTATCAAATTGTTCTTTACCCCCTGTTATATCAATTGATAATTGATGTACACCATCTCTTAAAACTTTTCTTGAGCCAGAAAGTGTATTGTAATCATCAGAAAATAATTTTTGCTCCAAAGAATTATACTTACTAGTTCTGATATAAAATGAATATATTTCTTCCTCGGAAAGTGCTTCTATACTTCCTTCTGCTTCCATTGTTTGGATTTCAAGATTTATATCCTTTCCATCATCGGTTTTACTAATAGTATTTTTTACTTTTTCAACATTACTATCATAAGAGACGTTTTCTTGACTCGGAACTCTTAATAATTGAAAATGATGGATTATATTATTCGGTAATTCGGGAATATTAAACCGAACTTCATGGGAATTATCATTATACGTGAAATCTGTTCTTATTGAATTTCCGTTTCTATCTGTAAAACTGGCTTTCAAATCCCATCGCCCTTCCTTCTCAAATGGTCTGGTCAATCCTGGGTCATTTAATTTTATATATCCGTAATCAGATTCTCCTTGATAAAAATTAACCATCCCTTCTACTGGATAAGAATACTCAACCATCTCCTCGGGTATATAATCTGGCTGTAGGCCTGTGGTAAAAGAATAGTTTAAAGTCTCAGTAACTACTTCATTATTTTCCTTAAACTCTACCCAAGTCCCATTCACCCTTTCTTCAAAGTGGATTTTTATATCTAATTCTAAATCTGTTGTAGATGGTAAAACTCTCTTTGGATCTAATACAAAAACATTTTTATCAGAATTATAAGTTATATCAGCACCTAAGCTTTTATTGCCCTCTTTTAATTTAAAGTAATCCAACTTCACTCTATAAGCCATTGGATTTCTCTCAAAATCCAATATTTCAAATTCCTTTTCAACAGGAATATTAAATACCGCTTGGGGAGTTGTAAATACATCAATTTCCTGAGACTCATTATTAGGTGTTAGCTCAGCAATCACTTTCATTTCCTGTAACGGACTTTCACCAGAAGATTCTAATTTACATTCCTCCCCTATCTCAACATCAAAATCAAAATCCCCTTCAACCAAACCATCTAAAACACTAAATCTTCCTGAAGCATCTCCTCTCATCCAGAATGGATTAGGGCCTTTTACTTGCATTAAGGCAGCCAGTTCTCCATGAAATATCTCTACTTTCTTTTTTAAAAATCTCAAATTGACATCCATCCCCACAGTTGCTAATAATCCTACATAAGCTTGACCTTGAGCATACCATCCATTTATACCTACTAGCCCTGCTTGTCCACTACAACTTGCATTATACCTAGTCATGTTAATATCAAAACCAGCAGTAGCGGCAAATCTTCCATAAAAAATTACTAAATGTCTTTTTTCGCCCGTATCAATCGTGAAATTTGTTCCGAATGCAAATCCTTTACCTGAGCTTAATTCTGTTAAACTCCTACTGCTATTTCTAATTTCTTCATTTCTAGCCCTTTGCTCACTTGTTAAAATATCCAGAACCAATTGAGGTGGAGGTGGAATTCCAGGTATATCATGCCCTATCATAAAGTAGCTATTGGTTTTAGCTAACCCTAAAATCTGAATACCAATAGGGTTTGAAGGTTTTCCAATATGTATATACCAATAATTATTTTCAAAATGGATTATTGATCTACCGGCAAGAAATCCAGGATTACTACCCGTAACTGCACCTCCGGCAGCATTAACATAAACATCAATAATCCCATGAAAACTTTTATTCCGATTGTCAAAAAGCAATCTAACATCACCCCTAAAAGCAGATCCTGCTTCAGACTTTATTTTCTGCTGATTCGACACCTTAGATGCCAGCTCTGTTACCTTGCCTAAATCTGACATGAAAGACTGAGTCATCATCTCTACACTTCCGTTAAAAGATATTTGATTTACACCCCCATTAGAATTAAAAGATATTCCAAATTCAGCCTTTCCATTAGCTGCTGTTTCTGCATTTTGCAAGCTAAAAATAACTGATGCTTTTATACCTAAATGAACTGTTTCATCAGGTATATAAACAATTCCAGAATTAGATTTACTTAAGTCAACTCCAATTTGATCATTTAACCCCTGTTGACGCATATGATAAAATGCCCCACCACCAAGACCATTTAGTGAAAATGGGCTTACAATCGGAAATCCCTTCTCCCATTGTGCTAAAGCATCTACATACCAATATCTAAAACCATCAACAGAGCCAAATAATGCCGTTGCTGTTACTTCAACTGCTTTATCTCCTGAACCAAAATTAGCTACAACATTGCCTTTAAAACCATTCCCATAAGTATTATCTCCTTCATAAAACTGTAAATTTCCATTAAAGGAAAATCCATTACGACTAACTTTAATACCTATTCCAGACAGCTCAAGCTCATCATATTCGTATCTAATTTGGTTTTCTAAATTATTTCGCTTTGCCCATATTGTGAAAGCGGCCTCTGCACCAAATCCGTTATCAGCAGCACTTACTAGATTTACTACCATATTAGTATGAATTCCAATTCTATTATTTTCAGGATCGGTTTGAAGTGCTATTTTTTCTATACCTATTGAAAAACCACCTGCCGTGTTTTCTTTAGAATTTTGCTCGAAGCCAAAATACTGGGCATCTATATAAGGGGCTTCTGTCTGTAACACCAATGACTGAAATATTAATCCATTTACCTCAGCTCCTTTTTTATCAGAACTGGTGGTAGGATTAACATCCATATTTCCATGTAATACAGCCCTCGGTTTAAATTTTCCTTCTATTACTTTTAACTCAATTAAGGAATTTGGAGAAAGGTTTAAGTCTGCTTTAAAAGCATTAAATTTAGCAGTACTTTTTAATCGTGCTATTAAATTATAATTACCATTTTTAGTAAAAGTGCCAGTATATAAAAGTGGATCTTCAGTTTCAAGAGAAGGAACCTCAATTTGCCCTCCAATATTCCCTGAAATGAATTCATTTTTTAAAATCTCAACATTAATTTCTTCAACTGATAACTTCCAGGTATCAGCATTTCCTTCATTAAGGCCTATAATATTTCTTACCCCAATTAAACCTGTTACTCCTAACTCATCAATAATTAAATTACTTGCAAAAAATGAAGTCCTGGCTGTTTGATTCTTTTTATTAAATTCCTCAGGAAGCGTAACTTCTAACTGTCTGAAATAAAAACCTCTCCATAAAGATCGATTCCCCTCAGTGAAATAAGGTGATTCATATCCGGCAGGAAATGTTAAACTACTAGCATTCTGGCTATCCGAGAAGTCAAATACAGCATTAGACACCTCAAATGTCCAACCCTGCAAATCTGTCATTTGGAATTTAGGTAAACTAATATCCACAATAATATCGTTCCAATCAGTTACACGAGTAACAAATTCAGCCGTTACCCTATCATCTGAAATGCTACCATCAGGATTTTCTTTTACTAAAATATCCTTTGAAAAAGTAACACCAGCATGTATTGATAATTCACGAAATCCATAGCAATCAAATTCCGCATAAGTATTACCTGGATTTTCAGGATCTCCCCCTAACAAGGTTAATAATATTTTTTGCTCTTCATTATTCTCAGAAAAAGAAATATTATTATTCCCGATCAATTCCACTCTACCTACCCCATTAATACCCCCTTCAGCAGTAAATTGGATATCCCTTCCCATAAAAGTTAAAGTATTTTCTGATGGAAGCTCAATAACTAAATAAGCATCTATGTAAGCCGAATCTCTTATAAGTTCTATCTCATGAAAAATAACAGTGTAATTAAGACCTCCAATAGATTTTTGAATCCCTACAGGAAGTTGGAAAGATTGTCCTAAGGATAAATAATCAACAAATCGTCCTTCACCCCTAATAGTATTTAACATATTATTTGCCTCTCCTATATGATAATTAATGGAATCAAAATCCATTGAAGATCCATATGAAAGAGATTTATAATTCATATAATCCTTTTGTTGAGACCTGTCCTCTTTGAGCTCTTCATCAAAAGACCTATATGACTTAAATCTATTATAATTAAGGGAAATTAAATTCCTCTTCGGAATAATTATTGAATGTGAATTATTATAAAAAAAACTAGGTTTAAGAGCTGTTTTATGTTCAATATTACTACCATAATCAGTATAATCTTCTGTATTATAACTATATACAGATATTACTGGTAAAAT
>NZ_JAGXGF010000225.1 GCF_024636815.1 Marivirga sp. | reverse complement strand
TTGACTAGGGTAGGAATTTTGAGATAGCTTCCTAGAAGCCAAATGATTAATGTCCGGCATTTGCAATGTCTGACATAAGCACGGATTAATTAAACCACAGAGAACTCAAAGTTATACTCAGAGTTTCACAAAGATGGAATATTGGTTTATATACAACCCCTCATCCGCCAGCTGGAGGAAGAGCAGCAGTGAGTGTAATAAATTAGTAGTCTGCCTAAGAAAATCACCTTGTGCGACATATGTCGAGAATTGATAAGAAAATTGAAATTCAAAACTGGCTAGCAGCAGTTCCCTATTCCCCTCCTTTTTTTTAAGGAGGGGTGTCCGTAGGACGGGGTGGTTCACCCTCATCTAACACCCCGCATTCCCTCATAGCTTCTATTATCCAAACTACTTTCTTTAATATTTCCCAAGGTAGCTTCTGCTCCAATGTTGAGTAAAGCATCGAAAACACCTAAATATGGAATAAAAGGTTCTTTTAGTTGCGGATACTCTTGAGGAATAAATTCCTGGAAAGAGACTTTTATATCATGCTCATTAAAAGCATTTTCAGCCTTTTCATTATTCAAATAATCAAAGGCGCCTTTAGGACTCAAATAATGATTAAGCTCCAAATGATTCGCAATATCTATAATTCCTTCCTCTTTCTGTCCTTTATGAATATTGAGTTCGCTGGAGCGAATAAATTTGGTATTGATATTTAAGCTTTTAGCTACTAATTCAATCAAATAGATATTCAAGTCCGCAAGTTTATCAAATTGCTGACTGTAGATACTTTCAATAAGTCCACTATATTCTTCAAAAAATGCCGCTTTCTTATAATTCTGAACAATCGATTTTAAATGCTTTTTGCTCCAATTCTGATTATTGTCAATCATCACATCCTTAATCAATAAATCATCGTGATGAGTCGTTTTTTTAACCGGTACACTTAAGTATAATTCTCCTTGCGGTGATTTAATTTTATTACGGCTTTGCCATGATTGCCTGACAAATTGCACATCATCATAAAAAACAAAATAATCAGCCTGGCGAATGAGATCAAAGTAACCCAACCACGGAATATAGGTAGGCTGCATGATGACTAAAGTCTTTTCTTTTATGTTCTCCATCCTGTAATTAATCAATCATATCATCTTTCAAGGGCGTTCCTCTTTGAAAATCACCACTAAAATGCTTACCCACTATTTGCGAGAAATATTTTGGATGCATCCCCAAACCAGGTCTTAGCACTTTTATGTTTTTCTGTGTTAGCTCCTCTCCTTTCTTCACATCCTCTGTAATGAATATGGAGCGTTTAAATTTGCTCGCATTTTCCATTCTCGGGCTCATTTCCAGCCCTCCACTACCCATGGCTTTTTCCATATTTCGAATTTCCTGTACTAAGAGTGTAAAATCCTGAGGGTCAAGAGAAAAATCTTTATCTAAACCATCCGCATTTTTATCTAAAATGAAGTGTTTCTCAATAATTTTAGCACCTAATGCGGTAGCGCCCAAAGGCGCAGTCAGCCCTAAGGTATGATCAGAAAGACCAATGATAGTATTGTATTTTTCAGCTAAGGTGGTGATCGCTTTTAAATTGACTTCTTCCAAGGGTGTAGGATAAGCGCTAGTGCATTTTAATAAAGCTATTTGTTTATTCCCTTCCTCAAAACAGGTTTTTAGCGCTAAGTCAATATCTTCTTCAGTAGCTGCACCTGTTGAAATAATAATGGGTTTCCCGGTCTTGGCCACCGCCCTGATCAGTGGAATATCATTAATCTCCAGTGAAGCAATTTTATAGGCTGGAACATTAATACTTTCCAACTGATCCACGATTTCAGGATGAAAAGGAGAAGAAAAGAAATCCAGGCTTAAAGATTCGGCTAATTCTTTCAGTTTTTGATGCCATTCCCAGGGAGTTTGGCCTTTTTTATAAACATCATAAAGTTTACCTCCTGCCCATGGACTATCTTTTCGGGTTTTGAACCATTCCAGATCGCTATCTAAAGTCATCACATCGGGCGTATAGCTTTGGATCTTTACGGCATCTGCTCCCGTTTTGGCTATGGCCTCTATGGATTTTGCTGCTAATTCAAAGCTCCCTTCATGATTGGCTGAAAGCTCTGCTATAATATAGACTGGCTGATTTTTTCCGATAAGCCGTTTATTAATTGAAAATTGCTGCATTCTTTTATGTTTTCTTCGACTACAAATTTTCTGAAAAGAAATTTAAGCCTATTCTGGAAGCAATGTTTTTTGCTTTCATTTTTTTTCCAATCTTTTTACTACTGTATTAATAGATTTCATTTTTCCCCTTTAGTTTCGGTATAATAAGCGCGTTTACTCGAATGATAATATATCTTTTTTACAAAACTATAATCTTTACGGGCAATGATTATAAATTTTTAAGGATAATCTTTGCCGTTTTTTCAGCCATATCAGGACTATATCTAAAATCATTAAAAAGATTAACTACTTGGGAATGAAATTTTGATGCATTTGGTGCTTCTGTATCACTGAAAAGATTGGCAACCGGAGCATAATGATTACTGGCAAATAAATCCTGCTCAAATAGAGCTGCTAAAATGCGAGCTGGCTGCTGTACTTTTATGTTAAAGCGCCAATTCTGAAAGGAATCTGCTAACTTAATCTCATTTGGCAAGAGTTCATCATATATTTCATTGATGATTTTCTTATGAGAAAGAGCGGCTTCTGTTTTCAGCATTAGCATTTCACGGTATTCTTCAAAAGAAACAGCAGGTTTTTGCCCATTCAACCAATCTGTTTTGGGTACATTTATTTTAGTGCTATGATTAATTGCCTCTCTGAAAATATTTTGTAATTCATCATGCTTAGTTTCATCAAAATCAATCAGAACCCTGTTATAGTCTACTTTTCCATTCAAGATTCCATAACCTCCCCAATCTAATTCTGCAATTTTAGAATATCCAGTGCTGTATAAAGTTAAATCTGCTTTTGTAGTAGGCTTTTCAAATGACGGAACTGACAAACACTGGTCATCCACAAAAAACAAATTTTTATTTATGGACTTTACTTTTTCTATTAATGGGACAATGTTTTCCTGATTATTGCCGTAAGTTCTTACCCAAATTACTCCTGTATATTTTTGAGGGTCTTTTTGTAAAGTCTCTAACAATTGATCTTGCTCCATAGTCAGGTGCTTTAAATCAATATCAATAAATTCAGGTGTAGCACCCGCCTTTATGATAGTGGCAGGCACTATAGGGCAAATATTGGCCGGCATTAGTACTTCCCCTTTACCTAATTCTTTAAAAATATTGAAAAGAATGTAAGAGGCTCTTTGCTCATATACTATCGTTTGACTATCCATTTTGATCATAAAAGGAGGTTAATGCTCTTTCCATTTCTTCTATAATTGAACTTTCAATACGTATCTGATTACTGTTTTTCAATTCAGGTATGTTCCGTTCTTTATTGGCCTCTACCTGTATCTTTTGTTCAGTAAAGAACTTATTAAGTTCGGTAAGTTTCACCTTCGGATTATTAATTAATTCTTCAAATGACAATCGATAAACCTTTTCTGCAGCTACATTATTTAGGCTATGCTCTATATATTTTTCTCCATAATAGACTTGCTCTGCTATCTGAACTTGCGGAGATTTTTCCTTCACAGACTCAAATTCAGGTGGTTCAATTCCAAACCATTGATTTTCATCTCCAAAAAGTTCTAATCTTGACTCATAAGTTGATTGCATCACAAACAAAGGTTCTCTTTTAATATATAAAAACACTGCTTCAGGAAATAATAGATGCAAAGTCTCGATCTGAAAATTAACCTGATGCAAATTTTTAAAAAGCCACGCATTCCCTCCCAAAGACTGCATTCCCTTTATGAGTTGTTGAAATGCTTGATCATCAATACTCGCTTTCTTAAAATCCTTATGATAGGATTTCCAGGGAAACCAATGTCTCCAGAAACAACCAAATTCATGGGGACCGGAAAGTCCTTCAGTATAACCCAGTTTAGATTTGAAATTCTGAGAAGGCTCAAATTTTAAATTGTTTTGTAACACCAGACCCGTTAAAGGTGCATTCCAAAATCTGGCTATAAAATTTGATGGATAATTGAAATTAAATTGATTAAGCAGTAGCTGATTAAAAACAGTAGTTCCTGAACGTTGCAAGCCAATGATAAAAACAGGTGTTGGCTCAATATTTTCCTCAATATCCTTGAGAATAGCTTGATCTACACTTCCTAATTCCTGATTCATCAAAGCCAGATACTTCTCAGAAAAAGCATCCTTTTTAAATTTATCTTGTCTATTTTGATCCTGCATGCCTTTTAATTCAATACATCATTAATAATGGATGACACTTTAGCAGCTCCATCAGTGGCTACTAAACTATGGAATTTATTAACCTTTTCATGATTTGAAGGATCATTTTTAAAGGCTTGAATCTTATTTAATATTTCCTTTCGACTTTGATTAGCTACCATTTTTAGATGATGCACCAAATTATTTTCCTCACAATAGCGAACTGTTTTCTCTTCTCTTTCTCTGGAAGGACTGATAATCTGCAAGCTATTTAATGTTGCCAATTCCCAAATGGTAAGTCCACCGGAAGTGATGGCATATTTAGCTCCAGCCATTAAAAACGGCATTTGGGGCGTATTAATATGAAGTTCAGCTTGTAAATGAGCATTTTCTTCAATAAAATGCTTAATCTGTTCTAAATCCGGATTCAAAGCACCACATACTACTATGAGCTTTTCAAATAGCCTAGGAGATTCTCCTAAAATTTGTAGAAAATGCAGAGTTTGATTTCGGATATCAGCGCCTCCAAAAAAAAGTAAGGCAACCTCTTCCTTTTCCTCAAATTGCTTTAAATCCTGTTTATTAATTTCATCAAAATCATCATTTAAAATCACATATTCTGGTCCTCTTAAAAGATGTGTGTGTTCGGCTACGTTATATTCCAAATCAAAGGCTCTGATATTCTGATTCAAAACAATATCAGCTTGAAATTCATTTTCTCCAGTGAAATCAAAGTACATCACTTTAATTCCGTATATAGATTTAATTTTTTGCTGAAGATCTAATTTATAGAGCTCAGGATTGTCATGATCGATAATAAGGATGGTGGCACCATTATTTCCCAACTTTAAAAAGTAATCATCCAGTAATTCTTCTTCCTTAATATAATCCGCGTAATTCACTACTGCTATATTATCTCCTTCCAGGCGCTCTTCTAATTGCGGATTAAGCTTTTTAGATAAAAAGGTAATCTGAAAATTAAGTTTTTGCAGTTTTAGAGCCAAAATCTGACAACGAAGTAAATGCCCCGTTCCTATTTTGGCATTTGCGTCCGTTCTAAATACTGCTTGCTTACTCATCGCTTACTTTTTATTCAATAATTGATATTTTAATTCAGCAAGAGCCCAGTCTTCAGCTGTATCAATATCCTGAACCTCATTTATACTTTTTTCTATATACCCACTCTTATTCATAAACAGCCTTTTTTGTTGCTTAAAACTTTCAGGATCAAACCAATACCATTGGCCTGCATCATGATAGGCTTTAGGTAAATCCTGAGAACGTGATCTGGCAAATTCAGGCCAATTCATTTCTACTTGATCTTCTTCATTTACTTTTAAACTACGCCATATAGGATAATCAAAAGCTACAACAGGAAAAACGGCCTCCAAAGCTTCCTGTTTAATTTTATTGAATCCTTTTTTTATATCTTCAGATTGAGCTAAAACAGCAGTAGGGTAAATACAACAGGCCCAATCAAATTTCGCATCATACTTTTCTAAAACCTCCTCTATGCAATCTGCAGTGGTAGCAAAATCGTTTGCATTTTTTCCTGATCGCATAAATGGAATATTGGCCTTATACTTTTTTGCAATATTAGCTATCTCTTCATCATCTGTGGACACCATAATTTCATCAAACAACTGAGATTCTGCAGCTAACTGAATGGCATAAGCAATAATTGGCTTAGCTAAGAAGGGCTTAATGTTTTTTCCGGGGATTCTTTTACTTCCCCCTCTGGCAGGAATGATGCAAATGTTAGCCATTGTAAAAAGTTTTTATGGTTTCGATTACAAAATTCTGCTCCTCATCTGTTAAACCAGGATACATCGGAATGCTAATGCAGTTTTTATAATAATTTTCTGCATGAGGGAAATCACCTTGTTTCCAACCTTGCGATTGGTAATAAGGCATTAAATGCAAAGGGATATAATGAATCTGAGCATAAATATCGTGTTCCCTTAAATAATTGAATAACCCATATCGATCATCCACTTCCAATACATACAAATGATAAGCATGACCATCCACTAAGCCTGAATGACCCTTGATAAAATCTTGCCCCTCAAATGCTTCATTATACTTTTTAGCGATTTCAATTCGCTTTTTTAATCCTTGATCCGCTTTTTCTAACTGACTCAAACCCAATGCAGCATGAATGTCCGACAAGCGGTAATTATACCCTAATTCCTGCATTTCCATATACCATGCCGGCCATTGGCTGTTATCGTCTGGAGATTGTGCTATTGCTAATTCCATTGAATTTTGAAATTGATCACTATCCTTAGTAATGCCGTGGGTTCGGAGTATCAATAACTTTTCATACAATGACTTATCATTGGTTGTGATCATTCCACCTTCACCGGCTGCAATATGTTTCACCGGATGAAAGGAAAAGATAGCTAAATCTGCAAATTGACCATTCCCGCAATTTTGTTTTTGATCATTAGCATCTACAAAATAGCCTCCTGGTGAATGACAAGAATCCTCAATAATCCAACAATTATATTGATCCGCTAAGTTTTTAAAGGCTTCCATATCTACTGCTCTGCCGGCAAAATCAACCGGAATAATCCCAACAATATCTGAATCCTTTTCTAATAATTTTCTAACCGAATCAATATCAATCAAATAGGTCTTAGGGTCTATATCTGCAAAAAGGACCTCTCCTCCGCAATATTTTACGCAATTAGCTGATGCAGCAAATGTAATGGGGGTAGTGATCACCTTCTGACCCGCTTTAAGGTTAAGAGCTAAGCAATTTAAATGCAGCGCTGCGGTACCATTTGCTACGGCTACAGCATATTTTGAGCCAATATATTCAGCAAAAGCCGTTTCAAAAGCTTTAACTTTCGGGCCTTGTGTCAGGAAATCTGACTTAAGCGTTTCAGTAACTGCATCGATATCTGCTTGCGAAATAGATTGCTTTCCGTAAGGAATAATATTTTTACTCATATCTCAAATGTAGAATCAACATATTCTTTAATAAGTGCTCTTAAGCTACTTACTGTCTCCCATTCCTCATTTTCTTTAGAATTGTATTGAAATCCTTCCGGAACTTTAACGGCATTAAATTCTTTTTGAAAATCATCAATCTTCCATTTATGCTTAGGGGGTAAAATGGTATAATATTTCCCTAAATCCCATGTGTAATAAGAATCTGAGCTTGATATCATTTCTTCATGAATTTTCTCTCCCGGTCTGATTCCAACCACAGGCTTTTCACAATTCGGACCTATAGCCTCTGCAACGTCTTGTATTTTGTATGAAGGTATTTTAGGGACAAAAATTTCTCCTCCCCAGGCATGTTCCAGAGCATGCATAACCATATCCACTCCCCCTTGCAAAGTAATGTTAAAACGAGTCATATTTGGATCAGTGATGGGTAATACTCCCTCTTTCTTCTTATTTAGAAAAAATGGAATCACAGAACCATTTGAGCCCATAACATTACCATATCTCACAACCGAGAATCGTATTGGATTCCAGCCTCTAATATTATTGGCCGCAATGAACAACTTATCCGAAGTGAGTTTAGTGGCTCCATATAAATTAATAGGGGCACATGCCTTGTCTGTCGAAAGTGAAACGACACGCTCAACATTAGTATCTAAGGCCGCATTAATTACATTTTGTGCACCATTCACATTAGTTTTCACGCATTCTTCAGGATTATATTCAGCTAGGTGAACATGCTTCATAGCGGCTGCATGAATTACATAATCGACATGTTTAAATGCTCTCATCAATCGATCTTGATCCCGCACATCACCTAAGAAGAATCTTATGTTAGGAAATTTTTCATTAGGATACTCCTGCGCCATCTGGAATTGCTTTTGTTCATCTCTTGAAAAAATGATAAGCTTTTTAACATCCGGATAATTCGTAAGGATATGAGCTGTTAATGCTTTACCTAAAGATCCTGTACCACCAGTAATTAAAATCGTTTTATCTGTTAACATGAAATGTTCTGTATTTAGCTTTTCAAAGATAGTTTAGAAATTTTAATAACTAAGGGAAATGGCTTTAAAGATAGAAAGTGCAGGGAATAAAGAAAAGTAGGGAAACTAGATCTCATTAATCAATGAGCTAAATATTTGGTTTCTTTTTTAAGTTCTAAGTCGTGGATTTTAAGTAAAGTCCATAAGAAAGGAGATAAAACCTAAACAAGCCAACTGGTTAATGCCTGAAATAAGCACGCCAAATAAATACTTTCCCATTAGGGGACTATAGGAGCTTTCACTTCATCCAACACCCTCCACCCATCACCCCTCATCCTTCTTAAATAACTTCTTAATCTTATTAAACAGCCCTTTCCCTTCTTTTCCATCTTCATCAAAATCTTTACTTTTCTCCTTATCAGGATTTGTAAATAGCTTCTTGAAAAAACCATCTTCTTTTACCGGTGGGCAGTCCATTAATCGCTCTGCTTTATCAGACAGAGGTCGAAAATGACTTTTGCTGTATTGATTTAAACTTGCATCTGCATTTACCTTTTGCATCCATAAGCCAAAAATCGGTAAGGCAGAATTAGCTCCCTGCCCTATTGAAGTACTTCTAAAGCCTATGCTGCCATTATCAGAACCCGTCCAGCTGATGGTGACCAGATTGGGCAATAAGCCCACAAACCAGCCATCTCTATTATTCTGTGTAGTCCCTGTTTTCCCGGCTATATCATTCTTTAATTTATATCGCCAACGTAATCGAGATGCAGTACCAGAATTTACCACTTCCTGCATCATATCCAACATCATCTCCTGATTGAGAATTGAAAAAGCTTGCTCATATTCAATTTCAGATTCAAATTCTGCTAATACCTTTCCAGATGCATCCGTGATCTTTTTTATAAAATAAGGTTCTGATGATTTCCCTTCATTCAAAAAAGAAGAATAAGCCGTGGCCATTTCGAGCAGGCTCAGCTCGGCTGTTCCTAATGCCAGAGAAGCCACTTCCGGTAAATCAGATTTTATGCCTACCTCTTTCGCTAAATTCATAACTGATGAAATGCCAGTTTCCTCTAAAATCTTAACAGAAACCGTATTCATGGATTTCCTTAAAGCTTCCTGCATATTGACATTGATGTAAGTATAATCTTCTCCATCGCTATTAGTCGGCTTCCAACCTTCCAGGTTATCATATGCCACCGCATTAGCAGGGAAATAATCACAGGGTTTCACACCCTTTTCCAGCGCAGCCATATAAACCAATGGTTTAAAAGTAGAACCTACCTGTCTCTTACTTTGCACTACATGATCATATTTAAAATATTCAAAATCAATTCCTCCTATCCAGATTTTAATAGCTCCCGTCTGTGGTTCCATAGCTACAAAGCCTGCTTGCAAGGTCTTAAGTGAATGTTGAATGCTATCGATTACACTCATGGTCTTCACATCACTACCGGACCAGTCAAAAACCTGCATCTCCTTCTTCTCATTCAATATTTTTCGAATCTCTTCCTCAGACTTTCCTTGAATCTTTAAGGCTTTATAATGGTGCGACCGTTGGATGTACTGCTCATAAATTGTTTTCTTTCTCCAGGGGGCCAGATTGCCCCAGTTTTGCTCAAAAGCCTTTTGCAAGTTCTGCATATGGGTCTTCATGGCTGACTCGGCATGAAGCTGCATTTTTCTATTAAGAGTGGTGTGGATTTTCAAGCCATCACCATAAATATCAATCGATTTCCCGCTTTCTTTCTCATAATCCTCTGCCCATTTCACCAATTTCTGTCGTACTTGTTCTCTAAAGTATGGAGCGATTCCCTCATCTGCCTTCACCGGTTGATAATCTAACTTTATGTCTTTTGAAATTGCATTTTGATGCACTTCCTCGCTGATTTTATCGTATTTCTTCATCTGAGAAAGCACTATATTTCTTCTTTCAATGCTGTTTTCAGGAAATATTCTAGGGTTATAAGTATAAGTTGCTTTCAAACTACCCACCAATATGGCCGATTCATCCAAGCTCAATTTATTGACCGACTTATTAAAAAAAGTTTGTGAAGCTGCTTCTATGCCAAAAGTATTATCGGGAAAACTAACCGTATTAAGATATAGTGTGAGTAAATCTTCTTTGGAATAAATTTCCTCTAAACGCTTTGCAATTATGGCTTCTTTGATTTTGATGGCTAAAATCTCAAGTTTATTGGAATATTCCCTTGGAAACAGATTTTTAACCAGCTGTTGAGAAAGCGTACTCCCTCCTCCTCCGGAGCGGTCTTGCAAAATGACGGTCTTGATTAAAACCCTTAAAAGACTTCTATAATCAACACCCGAATGCTCGAAAAAGCGCACATCTTCTGTTGCCACCAAAGCATCGATCAAATGCTGCGGCAATTCTTCATACTCTACATTAGAACGATAATTTCGGTAAAGAAAACCGATGTTCTCTCCTTTCTCATCCAGTATTTCTGTAGCCTGAGCATTTTTAATATTGGAGAGTAATTCATCATCCGGCAATTTCCCGTATAAGCCTGCTTTAATGCTAAAGAAAAATAATATTAAGAGTAATAATCCTCCTCCTGCGATAAGAGAGGATATTTTAATGATTCTATGTTTTAAAGTCTTTTTTTGGTTCCTTTTTGGCATGCTAATCTATTATCCTGCGAAGAACGGAAAATCCCACTAAAAAGTGTAATACTTTAGCAAAAGAAATAAAGTGAGGTGAAGCCTTACCTAAAAAATAAAAAATCAAAGAAATTAGAGCCCTGAAAGGTGGTGGTATTACGCCCTTTCAGGGCTCTTTCATCTCCGCATTTATAGGTAGGGCTTCACCCTACCTTAAGATATTTCAGCCCTTCGGGCCTATAATAATTACAAAATTTATGCAGTTAACTTGCTATAATTGCCTGAAAAATAAGTTATACCTTTAATAAAAATCTGTTTTTTTAATTGCTTTTGCATTAAGTGCCTTGTATTCCCCTCCTCTTAGTCCTGAAAGGACGTCATATCATAACACAGGGTGTAGACCTGTGATATGATACAAGCG
>NZ_JAGXGF010000224.1 GCF_024636815.1 Marivirga sp. | reverse complement strand
AACCACTACGTTAAAGGAGATGGAGGAGACTCTGATCGTGCAAGGAGATATGAATTTGAGATTTCCAATTACTTCAGTAATGATTTTATCCCAGAAATGGAATTTGGGAATAGGTTCTTTGATAATTCTTGGCCTGAAGAAGAATGGAATCAATTTTTTTCTTTTATGTTCAGTTGTGTTCAGGAGTATTTCAGATATGGTTTAATTGAGGTGCCAACGCTTAATCTTCCAGCAAACAAAGTTGCGGACATTACCTGTCCTGAATTTCTTGAATTCGGAGAAGCGTATTTTACAACAGATACAAAGTTGGACAAGAGGCAGCTTCATTCTGAATTTATAGGGTTATATCCAAAATGGAAAGATTTAACAACTAACCAATTTACGCGTTGGTCAAATATTTATGCCCAGCAATGGGACTATACGTATGCAGATAAATCTTCCGGAGGAAATTTCTATTGTTGGTTCAATACAAAAAATGAAGACGGAAATGAGTAGAGCACTTAAAATTTATAGGGTTTTAAATAGATTGACTAATAAATTCTATATTGGCGCAACTGCAAATGAAATGGAAAACAGAAAAAATGACCATATCCAAAAAGCAGCTAAAAAAGTTGGCAGTAAATTCCAAGAAGCTATTGCCAGTTATCCACCCGAAGCTTTTGAGTGGTTGCAGATTGATACTGCAAGTTCCCCTAACGAATTAGCACAAAAGGAAAAAGAGTACGTCTTAAAGTATGATGCTAAGGACAATGGCTATAATGCTGATAGAGGAGGGGGCATTCAGAAGAATATTTACCAATACGATCTGTACACTGGGAATTTATTGGCTACTTTTCCTCAACTTGAATACGCTGCATTTAATGTAGGAGTAGATAAAAGGACAATAAGTAAAGCTTGTTTAGGTGAAATAAAAAATTGTAAAGGATTTTATTGGAGTTATAATTTGGCAGATACTTTTAAGGCTGAGAATGATCTTCGCAAAAAGAAAGTATTTCAATTTACTGAATTAGGAGTGTTTTCTAGAAGCTACAATTCTGTTGCAGAAGCTTCAGAAATAACAGGAGTGAATAGGTCTTCCATAGCAAAATGCTGTAGGGGTGAATATAAATATGCAGGAGAGTTCTTTTGGGAATACCAGAAGTAATAATGATCAATAAAACAGGGTAGCAGAAATGTTACCCTTTTTTTGTGAAATAATTTTAATGAATCCCCTCCGTTTATAATTCTTTCTATTCATTAGGTCAAACCGTAGTTGGATTTTATTTTCATTTCTCTATATTTACTTTCCTAACCTGCCCCCTACAGCATTCAAAATCATTGAATGAAAAATTTATTGTTAGTAATGGGGATACCTTTATATATCGGTAAGCCTAATAAAGCAACATTTAGTACTAGTTGTAATTTGGGATTTATTTTAGATTTCTCTATTTCAAAAAAAATTATACTCTATCTTTTCCTTTTTCTCACCACCACTATGGTGAAAGCACAAAGTTGTGAGGAACTAATTGAATTTGTGAAGTCAGAGAGTTATGGCTCTACCTACAGCAGTCCTTTAAGTGATGCAATTTCTGAAGTAACATTTTATACGGTAACAATTGATTTCGAAACGTATTATTGTGCAATTGTTTGTTTTAAAGAGAAATACTCCTATGGTTGTAACGAATACATTTATATAGTCAGTTCTACTACCGAAATGTATTACTCACTAAACTATTTTGATAGCGCTGGTAAAGCATTTTGGAAATATATTCAACCATATCACCAGAATTCAGAATGCAGCCCAGATTTATAATAAAGAGGTGAAACTTAATATTTGAAAAAGCATCATTCTCATAACACCCTGATAGCCAATTTGCTATTAAAGCGGTTTATGTAATACTATTAATGCTTTACTGAGGTAAAGTGTTTTGTCATTAATAACTAAGCAGACAAGAACGTATCCCTACTTTACGCTACTTGCATAATTTAAAACCTATGGACATAATGAATGAAAAAATGGACTTCGAAAGAATTGAAATAGATTTAAGGAAAGAAGAACAAGATTTACTGGATGAAATAGTGGAGCTACAGAAAAAAATGAAGGATGCAGATCCAGCAAAAATGAATGGCCAGTTGATGTCTGCAATTCAAGCAAAATCAATTGAAACCATTACTATGGCACTAGGGATTTCTGATGTTTTAGAAAACACGGCTCACACCAATGGACTTGATTATAAAAAAGAATATGGTGAATATCAAAAATGGGAGAACACTCCAATAGCTGATAGAAGTTCGAAATACAAGCCTAAATATACTACTGGAAATGAATTTGAAAGCCTATTGAAGAAGGAAATCCCTAAATTCGAAAGAGAAAAATATACGGAAAAAGGTGAGGGTCTATCCCAAAAGAATACCACATCACCCAAATGGCGAGAAAGTAAAATTAATGGAGGTGTTAACTGTGCTTATACTGGGAAATTTATTAAAAATGGCGAACCTGATAAAAAAAAGGCATATGAATGGGAACATGTTAAATCTGCTAAAGAAGTACATGATGATAAAGTTTTAAGCCATGTACTAAGTATAGAAGAAAAAAGAAATTTTTTAAATTCCGATGAAAACATAGTTGCCGTAAAAGGAGAGTTGAATAATGACAAAAGAGCAACTAAAATAGAGGATATTGATAAATTGTTAAATTCTCCTTCAAAAAAAGACCCTAATAAAACAGTGAAGGAATATCATGAAATAGATGAGGTTAAATTTAAAAATGCTATAAAAGCATCTGATAGAAAGGAAAATGAAATTTTAAGTAAAAAAACAATTTATAAGGGAGCGAAAGACACAACAAAAATAGCAGCCTCCAATGCCGTTAAAAGTGCAGCTAAGGCTGCCATTGGGAGATTACTGTCAATTACTGTAGTCGAAATAATTAACGAGTATAAAAGAGAAGATGATATTGAGCATTCTCAAAGAGCTAAAAATATTTCTCTAAGAATTAAAGAAAAGGCTAAAGATTTACTTACTGAATTTAAAGATCACTCTATAAGCAGTTTTCTTTCGACTTTAATAGAACAATTATTAAAAAGTATTTTCAAAATTGCTACAAACATTTTCAAGTTTGTGAAACTAGCATTTGTCTCTATTTTAAAAGCTATAAAAATCTTGTTCTCTAGTGAATATTCGTGGGAAGTTCGATTGAAAGAGGCTATGAAGATTCTAGGGGTTGCTGTAGCTTCCTTAATAGGTTTAGCTCTTGAAGAAATTATCGAAAAAGCATTAATTACTAGTTTACCATTTACAGCACCTTTCGCAGGTTTTATTTCACCTGTTTTATCAGGTTTAATTGTAGGTATCGGGTCAGTTTTAATTCTGCAGGGATTCCAGATGTATCAAAGTAAGATTGTATTTAATAAACTGAAAGGTGAAGAGACTTCAAAACTGCAAACACGTTCTGAAATTAATTTAGCACAAGCTGGAATTAGCGATGTAAAAGCAAACAAATCTGTAATGGTATCATTAACAATATTCCAAGGCACATTGCCAATAATAGAATCTTGTAAAAATCATATCGAGGAATCTCTTGGGCAAATAAGAAAAACAAAGAGTCTGATTTCTGAAAATATTTCAGCTGTTACAGTAATAAATGATGAAAATGATGAATTATTAAACTTGTTAGAAAGTAATTAAATTATGAAAGAGGTCAATATTTCAGATAATGTCACAAAAATTGTCGATGCTAAAAAGATTATAGATAAGGTAACTTTAGTAAATGATAGGTATGAAACATCTAAGGCAAGAACTAAATACTTATTAAGTCATATAAATAGTGCGAAAAACTCCATTGATAAGGTTTATCGTGGTGAAAAAGGTAATAGCTGGGGGAGTTTGGATAAAGATGCTTTACTTGATCTAATAAAAGATGTTAATAACGCATCGTCTAAATCAATTTCATCAATCAGTGAGCTAATCATTAATAATAATGAAAACTCAAAATTATTAGCTGAAATGATTACGGCTTTAGCTATGCTTTCAGGACTATCTTTTGAAAAAATCAGTGAAACTACTGCAGAATTAGAGGAGATAGCTAGCCAAATAAATGATAGCACAAGTGGCAATGAAGAGCAGGGAAAACAAATAAAAAGGATTGTTGTTTCGCAGATTGAGAAAATCAAGGAAGAAAAAAAACGTGCAGATAGAATTGAATACAATTTTAGTGTGATTAATGAAAATTTAAGAGGATTTGAAAAAGGTTTTAAATTCAAGAATGATGGAATAAATAATAAAATAGAGGAGATAGAAAGTGGCTTAGTTAAGACTATAAAAAGCCAAAAATATAAAATTAGTTTACTATATGTTTTTTCAATAACAAATTTACTTATAATATTAGGGTTCATTATTTATTTCTTTGTGAACCAATATTAATATAATACGCTCGACATAGCCTATAGAACTACAAAGGCCTGGACTGTTGGCTGGAGTCTTTTTTGGCTAGAAACCTAAATAGAAATTCGTTAGAAGACAAACTCCTTTTTATGAAGCAGCTTAGTGTTTAAAATTTAAATAGTTTATTGAAAATATTTGGCTAAATAGCTAATTATGAAAGCAAACGAACTACAAATAATCAACTTTTTACAATCGCCAAATGTGCAATTTGTAATTCCCGTATATCAGCGAAATTACGATTGGAAGAATGCGGAATGCAAAGAATTGCTAAATGATATCATATCGGTTGAAACAGAGGATAGAGGTACACATTTTATTGGGAGTATTGTTTTTGTTCATGAAGGCACTTATAGCACCAGCGAAGTAAAAGAATTGGTCATCATAGATGGGCAACAGAGATTGACCACAATCAATATTTTATATGTGGCATTATATCGCTTTGCAAAAGAAAGCAATAGGACACAGGATGCCGATAGATTGTACAATATGTTTCTTACCAATCAATATGTCCAAAACGAATCTAGCAAATTAAAACTGAAACAAACAGATACTAATTCATTGGCATTTAAATCCATAATGCTGGGAACACAAAATGAATTTGATACATTTTCAAACGTTACTGAAAACTACAATTATTTCAGAAGTTGTATTAACGATGATAATTT
>NZ_JAGXGF010000021.1 GCF_024636815.1 Marivirga sp. | reverse complement strand
TTTGATTGGTATCCAAATTCAATGTCTCTAGAA
The DNA here is from genome assembly GCF_024636815.1 of Marivirga sp. Taxonomy (GTDB): domain Bacteria; phylum Bacteroidota; class Bacteroidia; order Cytophagales; family Cyclobacteriaceae; genus Marivirga. The sequence continues at coordinate 51,147 of NZ_JAGXGF010000021.1, read as the reverse complement.
GAGAAATGCAATCATCAATTTGTTCTTCACTGAAAGCTTTGGGCTTGCTTTCTTCCTGAATTTCTGTCATATATCAATTTTGAAGCCACAAAAATAGTCATGAATATTGAGTAATTTTTATGTTTGGCTAAATATATAGTAGTAATAGTTAAAAACGTGTTGATCTGATATTCCAGTTATATAACTAACTGGACCTCCTAACTAAATAATATTCCACCCTGATTTTATTATGTATAAAAAAGCCTTTAACTCCATTTCTGAAATTAAAGGCTTTTAAACAGATACGGTACTATTCCTGATCAGTAAATTTATACATTTCATCCCTATATAAACTTGGAAAAATATAGGCTGCATTATTATGCACTATTGTTGTGGTATGTGTGACTTCGGGATCATAAATATTACTAATCCTTTCCCAAGTATTGCTAACCGGATCATAGCTAAAAGCATCTCTAGGGGCAATTCCATCTTCACTGTAAGCAGAGCCACCAGCAACATACCCCTTTCCGTTGAGAGCAAAGGAGATGGTGCCATATCGAGTGCCTAGCGGTGTTGTATCATCCAGTTCAGTCCAGGTATCGGTGTCAGGATTGTAAGACCAAAAATCTCCCAATTCTTGTGAAGATGTTCTACCTCCAAAAATGTAAGCAATACCATCAATCACAAAAGAAGCAGCTAACTCACGAGCAGTTCCCGGCATATTAGTCTTTTGCGTCCACGTTTTTGTAATCAAATCAAACTCCCAAAGATCATTACCTAGGCCCCCACTAGCCTTCTGTCCTCCAAAGACATATCCCTTACTACCAATCTGGAAGTAAGAAGTATTACTCCTGCCTTCGCCCGGAAAGTTTGCTAATTGCGTCCAAGTATCAGTGCTTGGATCATATTCCATTACAATATTGGACCAGTTTTGATAACTAAATAAGCCACTTCCTACGTATCCTTTTCCTTCATAAGAAAAAGCAAAAGGAGAATTAGTGGTATTTGGTGTGTCAGCAAGACGAGTTATTTCCCCTGTTGCAGTATTAAATTGATAAAAATCATCATATGATCCTGTTGTGCCAAAACCCGCATAGAGCATCCCATTGATTTCGAAAACAGCCATATTACTAAAAGCACCTCCATTGGGGAATTCTCCTATAGGCTCCCATTTCCCACCATTTATCACCTTGAAATTATAATCGGGAACAAATCTATAGCCGTTTATGGTAAGCTTTACCAGTCCTCCCGAAGCCACTCCATGCGGTAAAATAGTCCTTGCATCAAAAGAGTTTCTAACTGTAACTTCTGATTTTATGTTTCCTTCAAATCTAAGATCATACAAGGTACTATCTGCCGGTAAATCATCTCCTCTAATTTGATATTCCTGCCCGGCACTTCCTTCATTAGGTTGCATAGAATAAACGAAATAAGGTCGGCCAAGCCACTCAAAATCTCCATAAATATCAGAATAGAATGTATCATCTATTGAAATTCTAATCGCTCCTCCTGTCCATTGCCATGGGATTTGTACTGTTAGTTCAGTTTCAGAAGCCTCCAAAATAAGTGCATATTTACCTGTGAAATCTACATTTATTCTAGAGGTATCCGAAATAAAATTTTCTCCAAAAATGGTAACTGTATCGGCCATTTGCCCAACAGCTGGTTCCATAGAGAGAATGAGAGGGTCAGCATCCACTATTACGGAATCCTGATTATTATCATCATTCAAATCAGGATCTGGTGCGTTTTCTTTAGTACAAGAAATGATGACTAGAGGTCCAATAATTAGAAATAGAAAGATAGATTTTAGTTTCGTTTTCATCATTTTAAGAATTTTGATTTGAGAATTATACACTTCAAAAACTAATAATTTAATTTGGGCGGTTGAACTTAATAGAGGTACTAGATTTCTATAAATGAATCCTAGATCATCACATAGAAATAAAAACCATTAAAGTGCAAGCACTATTACCTGCACTTTAATGATGATATATTCCTTCTTTATTTTTCCAGAATAATAAATTCTACTCTTCTGTTTTTGGCTCTACCTTCAGGCGTTAAGTTAGAACCTACAGGTTTACTTTCTCCATATCCTTTGGAGTTAACTCTATCTTCATCAATGCCCAAACCAATAATATAATTGGCCACGGATTCTGCTCTCGATTTAGATAAAGCCATATTATAGCTATCTTTTCCTGAACTATCGGTATATCCACTAATTTCAATTTTTAATGTAGGTACTGCGCGCATAAGATCCGCTACCCTATCAATATCAGTAAAGGATTCTGGCTTAAGCTTGGTGGAGGCCGTTTCAAAGAAAATGTTATTTAACAGAATACTTTCACCAACTTCAAGTGGTACCAGCTGTAAGTCTTTTAGAATTTTAACATTTTCTGTTTCCTGCGTAACGTCAATCACTTCAGAAATAGGGAAATAAGAATCTGCTCGAGCCGTTAGAGTCACTTTGCCACCAAGCGGTATTTTAACACTATAAGTACCTTCTGATGGATTCACTGTACTATTGGTACTGGCTGTTCCATCTACATCAATAGTAAAAGGCTGTTTAATAAGCATTCCTGTCTTTTTATTAAGGACCTTACCTGTAATGGTAGCATATTTTTGCAATGGAGCTGCATATAAATTAAGACTTCTTTGCTCATAATTATTTACATTAAATAAGTCTATTACGGCTACCTCAGGTGCAAATTCATTGGCTTGTACTTGTACCAAATACTTTTTACCCCATGGTAATCGGAGACTGTAGTTTCCATTTACAATGCCTACACTATCCACAACAACCCCATCTACCATTATTTTTGGTTGTGTACTTGGATTGAGTACCTTCCCGCTTTCCTGATTAAGAACCTGCCCAGAAATATCTACATAAGGTATTGCTTTCATTTTTAGATCTTTGAAAACCTTCACCTGCTGCTTCTCATTGCTAACATCAATAATTTCCGGGATAGGAATATAGTTACCAGACTTCACGCTTAATCGATAAGTTTCACCAAGTGGTAATTTAACAGAATAAGTACCTCGCAGCTGATTGATCTTCATGGAATCAACTTTTTGACCGTTGACTAAGACTTCAAAAGGGTCCGTAAGCATGCGGCCATCAACGGTTACACTTCCTGATAAATCAAGGAATGGTACCAAGGCGATTTCTAAGTTCCTTTCCATAGGAAGGTATTCCAACTCATGGCTGGCATCCACAACTAAAGTTTTGGCCACTTTATTATCAGCAATGGCTTTTAATTCATAGCGCTTTCCTAAAGGAAGTTGAACAGCATAGCTTCCATTAAGAGCATCAACATTTACCGAGTCTATTATTTGATCATTAATCATGACCTTAAATGGTGCTTTATAAACTTCTTCGTTGAGGGTAACTAAACCTTTGAGATCCACATAAGGCCTGGGTTCTATCAATTTAACGATGAGAATATCAGAATCGCCTCCAATACTAGCAGAACAATACATAGCCCAATTTTCATCATTAAAGAGCTTATAATAACTTTCCCATTCTTCGGTGTTCACCACATTATCAAGCTTTTTTGGGCTCGACCAATTTTTCTTTAATTTGCCTCCCCTATGCGTGATTTTGTATATGTCGTTTTGGTAATATTGAGCATTTCTATCTCTGAAGGCTGAAAAATATATGGTTTTGCCATCTGCAGCTACAAAGGGGGCGTCAATAGAACCAAACTCTCTGTCCAATACCTTGTTTTTTATCTTCTTAGGCTTTTTCCATTTTCCATTTCGTTTTTTGGTGCTGTATCTTAAATGGTCATTTTCATCCTTTTGCCATTTTTTAGAGTACGCAAGAATAAGTAAACCTCCATCATCACTAATCCCTGCCGAGAAGGTTAAGCCTTCATTCTGTTTTTTGAGTCCTCTTACTTTTAGTTTTTCAGGCCTAGACCACTTACCATCTTTATAATCCACTATGGATAAACCTCTTCTTTTATACCGGCCTTTTTTGGTATAAACTCCAGAAATCAAATATCCTCCATCCTCTAATGCTGCATAAATAGCATTAAATCGGTTATTGTTAAAGCTTGCTTGTACCCTTTTAGCCTTGCTCCAGTGGCCTTCATCATCTTTTGTACTGTACCAAATATCCTGGCTGCGATAATCGCCATAATGATTTTCAGGATGATTGGAACGAGTAAAAAACAAAGTGTTTCCATCGATACTCAGTACTGGATTAAGTTCATCATAGGATGAATTAATGCTATCGCTAATGCTATAAGGAATAAATCGGTTGAGCGTTCCATGCTTGGTTCGCTGCTGAGAGAACCCTAGCTGAATCTGTGCAAAACAAATAAGTATGAAAAAGCTATATATGATATTCTGTTTTTTCACAGTCATAATTAATTAGATGTGGGTTTGTATAAATATTTTCTGAAAGCATCTTTTCGTTTCATAAGTCCTTGTGCCGGGAGCATGCTTTCATTTTTAATTCTTCCGAAAACGAGGTTAATACCAAAGCGAAAATTCACATTTTTCATCTGATAGGGTAATAATAAATCGTTGATACCAAGCTCAGTGTCATTAATATTAACAAAACTAAGGGGTAGCACATTATCCATTATGATATAGGACTGAACCCAACCAGTCTTAAAAACTAAGCCCAGCCCCATGTTGGCAGCACTTTTTCGTAAATACCACCATGAAGTAGTGAAATCAATTCCCTTACCTAATGAAATATTTAATCCTGCCGTTCCTCCTACTGAAATACCTCTAAAAAATTCAGTATATATAGAGCCTGAGGCACGCACTTTAGGGCTCAATTGGTAATGTGCGCTGAGGAAAACAGTTGAAGGTAACCACGTTTGATAAGCCTGTTTTGTAGTATCTGTATTTTCCTTAAAAACTTCCTGGTAATGGTTCGCAACACTGTCAAGATTGTTACCCGAATTATTAAAATCTTCTATCACTATGCCATCATAAGTGGTTGAAAACTTGGATGTATAATTTCTGACATAATTTCCCCAATTAATAAAGCCAACATTGTTCACTGCCAAACCAAAGCTCAGTTTATTAGTATGTTGGTAGGTTACTCCACCGTCAATAGCATAACCTCTGTTCAGATTTACGGCATTTCTATAATCGTTTACGGAATTCAAACTTCCTAAATCATCAGTAAAAGTTTCATCAATCCCCACGCTGCTGTTAACTTCCAGATCAATATCTACCTGATAGTTATAAATATTATCATTGTTAATATTGAGTTCTAAATCTGACCTATTCGTTTGCACATTAGCAATGCCACTAAGCAATTTCAGACGTCCACCATAAGTCCATCTTGAGTCTGGCTTTGCTCTTGTAAAGCCTACTGCGTTTTCAATATAAGTGGACGAGTGAAGGCCAATACCTGTTAAACTATATTGATCCTGAAAGCCTTCACTAACAACCCCTAACAAATCTTGGGGATATAAAAAGCGAGTATCATGGATTAGTCGACTGCTAATTGAAAAGAAATTGTTTGCAACTTTTAGTCGCAGATTAAATAAGTCTACGGAAGCACCAGCACCTAAATAGTTATTAGATTCTTTTAAGCTGGAAACAAATTTGGCGTAATCTACATTTCCACTTTTATCTACAAAAGCTTTAGTGTTGAAAGCAGAATTATTTAAACCAACAAACACGCTTGTACCTGGTAATGTCAAGGAAACCTTGAATTCTGGTACACTGGCAGCATTCAAATAAGTAGACTGACTCAAAACAGGCATATGATATAAGGTAAACTCTTGTTGTGCTGAACTTTTATGAGCACAAAAAATTAAAGTTGCCGCACCTATTATGAATATATATTTTTTCAAAAGCATAATTTTTAAAATTTCGCAGGATCAATAATGGCTTGAGCAGATAACCCAAGGCTGATGGTTAAATAATTATCAGTTGTTACTTTGACACTTTTTGGATTGGCATCATTTGCACCGGGGCTTAAGAGTTTACCCACAAGCTTAATTTTTGAGCTTGTCTTTATTCTCTCATATTTTTCCTGATCAATAGAAATATCAGAGAGAAGCGTAGTAGCACTATTTACAATCCCCTCACCATTTACTTCACCAGCAGGTGAAATAACAGAGGCCTCAAAGCTGTCAAATAAAGAATCAAGTACTATATTTCCTGCTGTCTCAGTAGAGTCCATAAAGTATAGCTGTACTGCAATATTTATAGGAAATGCGTTTTCAGAGACTACGCGAAAGTTAATATTTTCCAAACTAACACTGCCATCATCTGATAAGCTTAAATTCACATTATTGATGGTATCTGTTACTGCATAATTATTAACATAGCCTGTCATAGGCAAAATTAATTGTGCTGATACTGATAAACCACTACTATCTGTAACATAATTATTGGCTTTCACTGTAGTATCAGGGTTGGCCTCAATAAATCCATTAAAATAGACGCTTTCCGGGATATTACTGATAAAATCAACCAAATTATTTGTATTTTCATTTGATACCATAAATATGCTCTCTGCAGATTGACCAGGAGTATTTGAAGCATTTAATATTTGTGACTCCTCTAAATAAGTACCCGTGATCAAAGAGGTATCACCATTTTCTTCAATAACAGAAATTCCGTTAAAGTTAAATCCAAATGGAATACCGGAAGAATTCATGGCGGTTAGCTCTATTTTGGGATCAGTAAAACGAATATTGTCCGGAAAATCATTCTGGGGTAAGCCTAAATCAAACTGTCCATCAAAGTCATCAAACCTATAGGTCTTTAAATCACCTTCAAGATAGGTAAATTCCATATTTTCTAAAGCAAAGGAAAGGGTGAAAGAGCCTGTATCTGAATTTCCGGTTTCTATAATAGTAGAATTTAAGGCATACTCTATTGTATTAACTGTGTCACCATTACTTCCCGTTAAATCCAACTTATAATCAGTTAAAGATTCTGTTATAGCTTCTATATTGTTTAAACTTATGGATAAAGCAACACCATTTTTAGTCAACTTAGGAAAGCTTACATTGGTATTCAGGTCATGATCAAAGTTTTTGTCTTGAGAAATACTAATGGTGCCACCTTTAAAGTTCACTTTTGTCAATTCAGCTGCTGGGTCACTTAAGTCTTTATTGGCTATAGTGAAGGAATTATATTCCTCCGGTGAAGAAATATTCATTTCACCATTAGTAAAACCAACTGATGTAAACGGTATTCTATTTGCAAATTGTTGATTTTTTAAAGAAAAGCGATCGAAAACGGGCAAATTTATAAAGTCTGTATCATAGTAAAATTCTATAACATTTGAAGGTCCTTCTCTTAAAGAGAGGCTATCAAATAAATCACTTAAATTTTCAGTGCTTAATGTTACTGTTCCTATGGGTGCAGAAACTACAGGGGAAACTTTCTCGAATGTCAGACCATCTATTTCATCAGTACAACTGATCAAAAACAGACTGAGAGAAAGTAAACATAAAGAAATCTTTTTCATTGCTATCTTGAATTAAAGAACTGTAATTATTCAACTAACAAAGAAATAGTTTTTTATTAACTTATTTAGAGGTAAAAGCATAAATATATTACACCAAGCTAAAAAAGCCAATAATTTAACCCACTCTTGAGAAAAAAACTGCTTATTCTTATAATTAAATAGTGCTTACTAAAGCCAGTTAAGCGCATAATTAAATCAAGCTGATATCTGGAACACTCCTAATAGAGTCACTTTAAAGTATATTTAAACCTAGCATAATTACTATTTTTTTGTACTTTTGAAAAGACTAAAGATTTATTATTAATAAAAATAATATATGAACAAGGTAAAATACTTAATTATAGATGATGATATAGTATTCAGTAAGTGGCTAAAGACTAGTGTAGAGGATCGATTTTCCAGTTTTGACCATATAAGCTCTAGAAATAATACGTTGGGTGGCTTACTGGATATCCATAGAAATCACCCTGATTTAGTCTTTCTGGATCAATATATTGATGGTTTAAGCGGTTTCGATGTTCTCGATTTGATGAAGCAACAACCTAAAATTATTATGATCTCCTCTGAAGATATTGATCAAAAGAAATTAGAGGAATATCCTAATGTTATTGGTTTCATAGAGAAGCCGATTAATCTTGATAAGTTGGATTCTTTATTACAGAAAAGTGGTTTGATTTAGCCATTCTAATGAGGTTCGATTTCCTAACCGCAAATACCAATTATAATAATTTCCAGCATTTTCTCATAAGCCGTACAATAGGTGAATAGTAGCTTCAGTTATGATCTGAGGCATTGATTAAGTTAATATAATTAAAAATTGAATCTTTTGAACTGATAATAAAGTTCTAATTCTTATCTCTTCTCTTTATTGAGAGTAAAAGATGATGAATAAACTTCATCTTATTAGCTACAGCACTCGAAATCACAAAAGGATAAACATCAGGCACCCCCATTGCACGATTGATGCTGTTCACTGCAAAAGAAAGCGGAACACATGTTTGAATCACAGAATCAAAGTTCAAGACTTGGTAAGGATCAAATGAGACATCCAAATTCATACTTTTTGTCGTGCCTTTTGGATTGGCTTTTATCCCAAAGTAATAAGCGGTCTCTACCATATCCATGATATGCAAGTAATGTGCCCAGGTTTCAGCCCAGTCCTCCCAGGGATGGGAACTCGCATATTTACTTATAAATGTTTGTTGCCACTCTTCAGGAGCTCCCTTCTCATAATATTGCTTTAGGCTCTCGCTATAATCATGGCGTTCGTCACCAAAAGTTAATCTGAATTCTGCCAATATTTTTTCATCATTGCTAATTAAGCGATCCCAGAAGTAATGGCCTACTTCATGCCGCATATGACCAATTAAGGTTCTATACGGCTCCAATAATTGTATTCTGGTTTGTTCACGAAATACAGAGTCGGCCTCCCTTAGTAAAATGGTGATGATCCCATTAGCATGCCCCGTCATCAACTGGCCTGGCTCTTGACTTACCACAAAATCAAAAGCCAAACCCTGCTCATCCTGATGTTTACTGACTATTGGTAAATGCAATTTATGAAGTTGATAAATCAGCCGGTGCTTGCCCACTTCCAGAGTTCTCCAATTTTCAAAATTCTTTTTCTGTGAAAGGTTGGGAATGGTTCTATTAAGCTGACATGCTGAGCAAAAGTCGGCAGAGTCTTCCACAGGGATCAACCAATTGCAGACGTCATATTCCTTATTTTTACAATATTTATAGACATTATGATTTCGGTCTGAAATTAAAGCCGCATTCTCTGGGTCAAAAGTGAGGATTTTGTGACCAATATCATCGTATCCACACAAATGTCCACAATTTTCACAATGATTATTTTCAAAAAATAAAGCATAATGGCAATGACCGCATTCGAATATTTTCATTTCTAGCTACTCTCCTAATTATAAAGAAATTTTGATACTGTAAAGCTATGAAAAAAAGGCTTCACTATTTTATCCACATAAACTTAGCCAAAACAGCCAGTTAAATAAAACTACCCCCCCTGATTTATCTTAGATAAATCTTTTCCTCTCTTCGGAGAATAGAGGGGAGAAATCCCGTGCTAATTAACATTTCTCTATAATTCATTAGGAGCTTAATACTTTTAATAGAGCTATTGGTAAATGCTCAAAATATTCCCCTTCTCTTCGTGAAGAAAAGGGGGCACACCGAAGATGGGTCAGGATGATTTAGAAAAATCAGCTAAAAACTCTAATCATCAAATCTGTTTGCATGGTCATCTTCGCTGCTCCCCTAATGCTTCCTGTGACGGGCATGGTTTTTTCAGGATAGGCACTTACAGCAAATGGCAGGTGGGTATTGCCAGTTAAAATACCATGACTGGGGTCCAATCCTACCCAGCCAGCTCCAGGCAAAAATACTTCTACCCAAGCATGTAATTCATAGTTAGGTTCTTCCTCCATGTCGAAATAATAGTAACCGCTTACAAAACGGGAAGCAATACCCAAATGTCTTAATAACATAATCTGCATCCAGGCTAAATCCCTACAGGAGCCTTTTTGATTCACAAAAGTTTCATCTGGCTGCCAGGGTTCTCCTTCTTCTCTGTAAATCAAGCTAAAATCCTGATGTAATTGATCGGTCAATTGCGTTAAGAAAGGAATTGTTTCTTGTCCAGCCGATTTTTGAATTTTTATACCATATTGATATAATTTTTCAGATATAGCGTGTTTGGCTAATGTAGCATGAAGCAACTTTCTTTCTTGTGGGCTATAACCAAAAGGAAGTTGATTATACCGAAAAGGTGAAACAATAAAGTCGAAAGGATTATAATCTCTGGTCTCAATTATAGTTTCCAATTTAATGGTGAGATTTTGAGTTTTCCCTCCAAACCAACAAAAATTAAGGATATTATTTTCCTCATCCCTAATTACTTTATTGCCCTCGGGTAATGGATTAATATTTAGCGCAATACTTTGAATTTGACTGTAGACTGTACTTCTTGGCTGGAATCTTAAATAATGAGGCTCTAAGAATACTTCCGAATCAAAAGAGTAGTGCGTATCATGGTTTATTTTAATTTGCATTTGAATATTTTTGGCATTCGTTTCACTTCCTAATGAGCTACTATTGATAGTTTTTCGTGATCAATGGAGTAGGTGAGGTATAGGATTCTGCTACTGAAAAGTATGTTTTAAAAAGACTTTCTGAAACATCGTTTAATTTAGACTGAATAGCATCTAAAAATTCGTGTATTCCTAATTCAAATACCTCATTGATATCTGAATACTCTAATTGCGCTCTTAATAAACCTAAGTGTTTTTCTACTTTTGACCGGTAAGGCTTTTCCTGGTCTGCAATGGCCATTAAAGATCGATCAACGCCAATCAAACAGTTTAGGATTGACCTTGGGAAGTGTTTATCAAATATTAGAAATTCACAGATTCCGAGTGCAGTTAATTTACCATATTTTTTTCGATACATATCGTATGCACTCACCGACTTCAACAAGGCAGACCACTGTATAAGATCAAATGGAGAGCCAATTTTGGCCGATTCCGGCAAAAGCATATGATATTTTACATCTAGCACCCGAGAGGTTTTATCTGCACGTTCCATAAGCTGTCCGATTTTACCAAAATGCCAGCCTTCTGATTTAGATATAGTAGAATCAAAAATTCCATAAAGCATTTGGCAGCCCTTTTTTATTTCTATAAAATAATTTCTAGGGTCATTTCTTTCCCACCTTTTCTTTTCAGTGCCTTCCTTCACAAAATAATAAAGATAGTTGATTTGCTCCCAAACCTCTTTCGTTATTTCAGGTCTAATTGCTCGTGCGTTTTCACGTGCATTGATAATACAATTATGGATAGAATTACCGTTCTTGGCATCAAATCCTAAGAAATGGATCACTTTACCTTTATCCACTGTTTTGTGCAAGCGCTCATAGATGGGCCAATCTCCAGTGGTGACCACCAACGGTTTCCACTGAGCCGCTTCATCAGGCTGTAAATCTAGCGATAAATTAAAATTTACGTCCATAAAACGAGCGTAGTTTTCCGCTCTTTCTATGTAACGATTCATCCAGTAAATATGGTCGGCAACTCTGCTTAACATAACATTATTTTTAAGTTTAATAAACACCTATAAACAACTGATGTTTAATTATTTATAAATGATCCATTGATAATTTATTTAATCTAAAACCCAAGTATCCTTGCTTCCTCCGCCCTGTGAAGAATTCACGACAATAGATCCTTTTTTTAGGGCTACTCTTGTCAATGCACCTGGTGTAATCTTTATATCATCGCCATACAAAATATAGGGACGTAAATCCACATGCCTACCCTGAATTTCATCTTCAGTTAAAGTGGGAACACGCGATAAATTAATCATTGGTTGGGCAATGTAATTCCTTGGGTTTGCTTTAATTTTAACTTTAAACTCTTCATGCTCGGCTTTAGTAGCTTTAGGGCCAATAAGCATTCCGTAACCCCCTGAGGCATCCGTTTGCTTTACAACTAGCTGATCTATGTTTTCCAGCACGTATTTCCTATCGTCTTCTTCAGCGCATATATAGGTTTTCACATTATCCAGTATCGCTTCTTCCCCTAAGTAATACTTGATGATTCTAGGGATATAAGCATATACCGCTTTATCATCAGCCACACCTGTTCCAGGCGCATTTACCAAAACCACATTTCCTTTTTTGTAAGCTTTAAACAAGCCGGGTGTTCCCAGTAAAGATTTTTTATTAAAAACCAGCGGGTCTATAAATTCATCATCTACCCTACGGTAAATAACATGCACTCTTTTAAGACCTTTAGTCGTAATCATATACACGAAATCATCTTTCACTACCAGGTCTCTTCCTTCTACCAACTCCGCTCCTATTTGCTGCGCCAAATAGGCGTGCTCAAAATAAGCCGAGTTATAGGCTCCTGGAGTCATTACTGCTATTGTAGCCTCTGATTGAGGCGATAATGACTCTAACATATCCCGCAAATTATGGGCATAATTATTAACAGGTCGCACTTTCAATTTCTCAAATACCTCAGGAAAAGTACGTTTTAGGATTTCTCTATTTTCTAGCATATAGGAAACACCTGAGGGGCAACGTAGATTGTCTTCTAATACGTAAAATTGATTATCATCTCCCTTTATTAAATCGGAACCGGTAATATGACACCAAATATTTTTAGGAGGCTTTAAACCAATACATTCCTTTAAATAAGTAGCACTTGATAAAACCAGTTCTTTGGGAATGATTTTATCTTTTAGCACCTTCTGTTCACCGTAAATATCGGCTATAAATAAATTTAGAGCGATTATTCTTTGTTTTAGTCCTTTTTCCAGAAGATCCCATTCATCTCCCGCAATAATTCTTGGAATAATATCTAGGTGCAGAATTCGCTCCAAGCCTTGATTGTCACTGTACACATTAAATGTCATCCCAAGTGACAGCTGTGCCCTGTCAGTAGAATGTTGCAGAAAGTTCAATTTCTTCCAGCCCATTTTTTCGATTCGCTCACGAAACAAAGTGTATGATGTTCTGATCTGTCCTTTCTCATCCACCATTTCATCTAAGAAATTGGCGGTATCATAATTACTTAAATTTAATTTGGGCATTTTAGTTGTGATAAATTGAAAATAGATGACTTTCAATATACACAAAAGAAATAAAAGATTGAGTTTTACGGACTTAATTCCATTGAACCTGAAAGAATATTTTTTTAAAAAATTAGGTTTAGTGATTTCCAGTTCGGATACTTTTGGAAAAAATTTAGATGAGTAAACTATCAGCCCCCAAAAAAAAGCTTTACATAAAAGCCTGGTTTCACGAGTTCCTTTTTTAAATCAACGTTATCAAGCATGGAAGTTAAAAGCGTTCGAATTGATGAGTTTTTATTGGCTTTATTGACTACAAAATTGAAGAGTTTAGGATACTGGAGTAGCTTTTGAAGCTTACGGCTGATACTTAATTCATTCCACATTTTATGGTAAATCATCTTATCATATTGCCTAAGGAAATCTGCAGTAAAATCCTGATTTTCAATTGATTTAATGATATATTCTGAAGCTATTCTTCCGCTTCTCAGGGCGTTACCAATCCCTTCTCCTGTAAAAGGATCTATCAGGCTGGCAGCATCACCTAACAATAAAAAACGATTCCCTGATATTGGTCTCTTTTTAGAGCCTATAGGCAAGCCAAATCCTTGAGGTTTTTCTAGGGCACTTGCATTTTTAAAGCGCTCTTTTAAGTTTGCTTTGGATTGAATTAAATCATTCAAAGCTTTTTTCAAGTCTATTTTTCTTCTGCTTACTTCACTGGAGAGCATTCCTAATCCCACATTGGCTTGTCCATTAGGCAAAGGAAAAATCCAAAAATAGCCCGGCAAAAGTTCTTTATAAAAATGAAGTTCTATTTGATGATCAGCATTAAAGCCGGTTACGCCTTCGTAATATTGCCTGATTCCTGCACAATAATGATCTTTTTCCACCTTTATGCTTCCTAATTTCTTATTGACTATGGAATTGGCGCCATCAGCACCTATGACCATTTGAGCAGTTAATTGTCTTTGGTCTGTTTCCAACTCAATTCTATCTGAATCACTTTTAATGTCTATGACCTTTTCGCCCTGAAAAACTTCAATATTGGACTGATCTTGAATTTGTTGTAACAGAAAATAATCAAAATCAATTCTTTTGCTGATATAGCCAGCTGCATTTCCATGATTGGGGTTTTTATAATTAATATCCAAAAAGGAATGATTGGGTGCAACAAAACGAACACCATGTGAATCTATTTTCTGAACAAAGCTTTCAAAATTTTCACCTAAAGATTGATCCATACGATTAAGCTGATTAACCACATCCGCACTTAAGGCATCACCGCAAATTTTATCTCTTGGAAATGTAGCTTGATCAATAATGGCGATCTTTAAATCTTGATTTCTTAGCTGATGGGCACAAGCAAATCCAGCAGGCCCTGCTCCTACTATTATGAGATCGAACTCATTTATGTTTTTATTAAATGTATTTCTCAATTAAAATATTAAAGTATAAAAATGAAAATCAATTTATATCTTTTTGTTCTACTTCTAATATCCTATTCATCTTTTTTACGATTACATCTAATTCTTTTGAACTTACAAGTATCAAATCCAACATATTCTTCTTATTTTCTTCAGAAGTTTCCTTTTTTATCAATTGAAGAAGCCCTAAAATTCTTGCCAATGGTGCTCTCACCTCATGGGAATTCATATGGACATATTTCGTAATTCTTTTAAGTTGTTCTTGAACTATTTGCGTTCTTTCTTCTACTATATTTTCTAAATTTGAATTGAGTTCAATTAACTCATTATTTGTTTTTGATAATTCTTCAGTCCTCTGATTTACAATTCTCTCCAAATTCTTATTATTATTTTCTAATTTTCTTCTATAATCCATCTGAACCAAATAAATGGAACTTACAAATGCGGTAGCCATCATTTCAAGCGTTCCAGATATAAAAATAGATTTATAAGAAGGTAAAAAAGCCAAATCCTGATTATAACCAAATAACCAATAGCTTAGGATAAGCATCGGATATAATAAAATACAATAATAAATTAGCGAATTAACAAACCATATTATACCTAAATTTACAGCAGTCAAATCAAATTTTTTAATCCATTGATAGCTATACCATAAGATGAATAATGGTATAGCATGCATCAGAAATATAGGGAATAATCTAAGCTCAAATGGTAAGCCAATTAATGTAAGCACGCAAAGTAAAATGATATAAAGCGGATTTCTTAAATGAAAAATTGCTATTAATAAAGCCACTTCCCTCAAATCGCTATAACTTCCTTCAAAGCCTGGAGTGTCAATTGTAATCAATCCCAAAACCGAAGATAGAAGTCCGAAAATAAGAGAAATAAAAAAGTCTCTGTACTTATTAAAAAATATTAAGCTAATCTCCGTCATTTAACCATATTAGAAAATTTATATATTTCTTAATATAAGTAAATTATTATAAAAATAGAAAACAGAGTTAAAATAGATTTAACCAACTCTACTTTCTGAATATAAATCATATGCCGCTACTAATGATTCTCGGCCTGTGGAGCTTTCATAATGCTCGTATTTGTATATGCTATCCCTTTCTTCCACATAAACGGCCTGATAATCATCATCATAATTATCCCAGATGATAAGCATGTATTTATAGCCTATTTTACTGGCTCTTCCGGTTTCTAGCCAATCTTCAAAAACAGATTCTTCTAAGGCTTTGGGAAATGCTGCTCCGTTAAACATAGTCGTTTTTAAAAGTTCTTAAACTTAAAATTAATGGGTTGTGGTGAGTTTTAACTATAGATTGATATTTTATTCTGAAATATTTTTAAACTTATCTCCAATATTCATAAAATGATTCTACACAAGTTAATGTCTAAAAAAAGCATAAAATATCCTTAATTAAATTAGAAAAATCAGTTTACGCATTCAAACTTCCTAAAAACTCTAAAGTATTACTTCCTTTTCCATCCGTTGGGAGTTGTACTATAAACCTAGTGATTCCTTTTTCATCCGTAACCACTTTCATTCTTCCATTGAGCAATTCGGTAGATTTTTGAACTATATACAAGCCTAAACCATTACCATCTGATTGTTCAGTGCCCACATAAAACATTTCAAATATTTTATGCTTTAAATTATCCTCAACACCAATTCCATTATCTGAAACTGAAATTTTTAATTTTTCATCCTGTGATCTAATGTTTAAAACTACTTCTCCTGCTTTTTCATTATCAATCCAGCTAAAAAAGAATGCATTTTCTAAAAGATGGTAAATCACTACTTCTACCAATTTGGGGATACTAATAACTGAATTTTCTACCTCTATATTTACTTTTAGATTAATCCCACGCTCTTCAATTATGTTCTTGAAAGATGAAATCACTTCTTTACAAATAGCTTTTATGTCAATTTCTTCAAACTCACCAGGTTGATGGATTTCACTGACCGTACTTAACTTTTTAAGTAGCTTGTCCATTCTCTTGTTTGTTTTTAACAAAAGCCCGGTTAATTGCTTATTGTTAATTTCCCGGTTGATTAGGTCGCTAATACCTGCGATAGAGCTGAGAGGTGCACGCAAATCATGAGAAGCTTTATACAAAACTGTATCTAATTCTTTGAAAGTTTTATTTAATAGAAAGGTTCGTTCTAATACAATATTCTCCAGATTTTCATTCGTTAGTTTAACCACCTTATTGGCTTCAATAAGCTCTGCTTTTTGTCTTTTTAACCTTGAACGGAAATAGAATAAAAGAATAATTAGAAATGCAAAAACTAAAACTACAGCTAAAATTATAAATAATCTTTGCTGATAAATTTTTCTTTCTTTTAATCGCTCTCTTTCACTTGCAGACAATCGATTTTCTAACTCTTGTAAATCGAAAAATCGTCTTTTTAACTCATTGATAATATTTAAGTAAATATTCAAATTCTCATTAAATACACTCTTATTATTTTCTAAGATATTTTCTAACTGCTCAATTTCATCTAAAAGATTCGTTTTTGATTCTTCTGACATATTTTCAAAGCCCACATTAAGCTTTTCGCGAACCATTTGAATTTTACCCTCTAATAACCGACTTTGTGCTATGCTTTTGTTATCCTTTCTAGCTTGCTGCAATAGATTGTCAATATCTTCTTCAACCATTGTACTATCAGAAATCCTGTTAAGCGGATCATTAGATTCAGCTAAATTACTGCTATTAAAATCACTCAATAATTCCTCAAATTTCTGGTCTAATCTGGATTGAGTATCCTCATCAATCTGATCTTTAGGTATTTTATTTAACAATCCATAAAATCCTCTCATTGAAGAGATTGTATCTAGTTGCTGAAGTAATAAACCAGTCTGATTATTTTGCTCAGTAATATTGGATTGCTTTTCAATAATCTGTGGTTCGGACTCAATTACTT
This sequence comes from Marivirga sp., assembly GCF_024636815.1. Lineage (GTDB taxonomy): Bacteria > Bacteroidota > Bacteroidia > Cytophagales > Cyclobacteriaceae > Marivirga. Next base: position 33,758 of record NZ_JAGXGF010000021.1, on the reverse strand, counting down.
TCGGTTGAATTTTCTTCACAGTAATGATAGCGATACCTAAATTTTCAAAATTCTGTATATTATATCCAGGGATTTTGAACTGGTCAACGCTTTCAATTTCTTCATTTAAGGCCAAGGGGATTGTTAAAAATCCATCAGTATCTGTGCGCTTGTCTATTTCTTTATTACCTATAAATTGTACTTGGACACCTGCTAGCGCTATTCCATTTTGGTTTATCAGCTTAATTTTCTTATCGATATAGCTTTTCTTCCGAATAATAACCTCTAAAATTCCCTTACTTAAATTCCACGAGGCTACTTCTAATGTTTCATCCTTTAATTTTATAGATTGTATAGGAATATCAGAAGCTTTAAGACTCACAAAAACCACCCCTTTTTCATTCAATTCTATAAACTCTCCTTTATTGATGGACAAGCTAAGATTAGGATAAGGGCTAAGATTTTCTGAAAAGGCTTTAACTTGTACAACCTGATTGTTTTGTGCTTTACTCTTTTGAGAAAAGAAAAAGCTTATTATTACAATTAAAGTTAGTACAATAAAACGGGGAGATTTTTTAGAGATACCAAAATATAAATTACTCATTTTCTTCCCTCAAACTGTTTTTAAAGTCATCATTCACCACCACTATTTCGTAACTTAAATCCTGTTTTGCAAACTTTGGCACTTCAAAACTTACAAATCCATCCAAATCTTCATCCCTAATTCTGATTTTATATTTACTATAATAGGGAACCTTCAAATTAAAATTTCCTTTTGCATCAGATCGGGTTTTAGCTACCACCTTATTTCCAGTGCGGTCAACCAATTCCATTTCAACATTGGAAAGCACTTTCAATTCAGTTGAATCCATCCAATTATGCTCTATAAATTTTATTGTTCCTTCTACTGAAAGCGGATAAATCTGCAGGTCCAGTGCAAATTCATAGATATCGAAATCAAAGCCTTGATTTTTCCTATTGGAACTTAAAAAGCCTTGCTGCCCTAGGCTGTCAATACTAAATGATAACTCATCAAATTTAGAGTTTACCGGATAACCTAAATTCTCCAATTCTTGATAGTTTCCATCCATCAATTTTACCTTATATAAATCAAATCCACCTAAACCAGGATGTCCATTGGAAGAAAAATATAAATTTGATTGATGAAAAAATGGAAATCGCTCATCTCTCTCAGTGTTTATATTGTCACCTAAGTTCTCTGGTTCGCTCCAACCCTCTTCTGTTTTTATGGATACATACAAATCCTTTTCACCCAATCCATTAATGAAATTAGCGCTAAATATCAGTCTATTACCATCATTACTTATGGCAGGTTCAGAGATATTAAATTCGGGATTATTATGTTCATAATCACCGACTTTAACCCATTTCCCTCTTTTCTTTTTAGCAAAATACAGCTGCAAAGGATGGTTTCCTTTTTCATTTTTTTGCTTTGCGGAAGAAGCGTAGACCATTTGATTTCCATCATCAAAAATATTGATAGCAGATAAATGGAATTGGGCTTTTAAATTCTGATCTGCTGGTTTAAGGTTTTCATAATTTAAAGCAACTATAGAAAATGGATCTTCATAAGTTTCGACTTTCCTCAAATTATAAAAGGGCGCATTTTCTTTAATATCTAGTTTCCTAATCATCTCTACTTGAGGTTGATTTGAAACTAAATAAACCTCTTTTTCAGATACTTTAACCATCTGCAATTCACTATAATTGCTATTTAGTTTGGCATAATGGGCCATATTTCTAATTGAATCTTCATATAAGTAGGTCAAATTACTGAGTCTCCATATTCTACCGGCATATAATTCATTATTAGGCTTTTTGTCCAGACAAATTTGATAATAATGCAATGCTCGTTTCCTATCTCCTGTAGAGCTTAATGCTTCAGCAAAATAAAAATAATCCTCTGTGGGAAATTCCAAATTGGTTTTTTCATATTGTCCGTAATGCTGAACGGCTTTTTCATATTGAAATGTGAAAAAATAACTTCTTGCCAAACGGAGATCAATATTATCGGGAGTATTTTCATTTTGAGCTATACTTTCATAAATACTCAAAGCTTTTCTGTAATTTTCCGCAATAAAGGCCTTATCAGCATCAGCTAACGATTGATTAAATGCAGAAAAAACAGATTCTTGAGCTTTTAGGTTGGCGCTAGAAAAAAGCACAACAAGTGTAAATAAAACCGCAATTTTATTGAACATAATGAATATAGATGGTAGATGAATCAATTTCATTGAGGTGAATTGACATTATCATATTTGAATTTAAATATATAGCGAAGCATAATCTCGTTTGAAGCCTGTGCAAATCTACTCACATTTCCAATAGGAAAATCATAAGCATAGGCTACCTGAAATTGAGGTGTAAGGTTAAATCTGATTAAAAAATCAACGGATTCTTGTTTTCTATAAGAAACACCCGCTGTAAGTACACTTTTAAAGGTGGTTAAAAAATTGAGATCATAACTTAATGGAGAGCCTTGATAATATTTCAATAAAAAGCCTGGGCTAAGAATGAAATTATTGCCTACTGGAATATGATATTGAGTAAATAATAAATGATTTAGATTAATAGGATCTAAACTTATAGTGTCATTTACATTGATAGTTCTATTGATAATAGATGGAATGGAGTATCCTGCCTCTAATTTGTTACTCCGGTAATAAAATCCGAAGCCTGCATTGAAATCGGTTCCTGAAAAAAGCGCATCATTTATGGAAGGATCTGGATTACCATTTTGCAAGGATTGATAATCAGAGCGTACATTTAACATTCCGGCCTTAAGACCAAAAGAAAGATATCTTTGTTTACCTAATGGCAAATGATAAGCTAAGTTGGTTGCTAGCTGTACATTCTGATGCACTCCTATGCTTTCTCTATGAACAAAAACACCAGTACCTAATCTTGGATTTTTGAATGGCGAATGAACTGAGAAGGTCTGAGATTGCGGTGCACCTTCCAGTCCGCTCCATTGATCTCTGTGTAGAAATGAAATACTCAAGGCTTCATCTGCTCCCGCATAGGCAGGATTAATAAGAGATCCATCATACATATACTGTGTATATTGTATGCCTTGCTGAGCATGTACAAAAGTGCTAAAGCTACTGATCAGGAGCAGTAGAAGAAAAAAGAATTTTATATAGTGTATCAATTTGTTCACAGGTCTTAATTTATTGATAATTAAGATGATATAATGATTTTATCAAGTAATTTTTAAGCATTTTAAATTTTATCTAAGTACTTCCAGAAAGCCTTTTCGTTCTATACCATCTTCTTCATTTCTTATCGAAATAAAGTAATAATAAGTACCTCTCGAGACTAGCTCACCACTTTTATTTTCACCATTCCAAACCACATCGTTATTATTATAACCGGCTGCAGAATAAATTTCTGTCCCCCATCTGTCTATTATGATTACTTGATTATTTGGAAATTGCTCTATGCCTTCTATCAGCCAGGAATCGTTATTATTATCTCCATTTGGGGTAAGTAACTTGCTGATTTTTACGTCCAGTTCAAGCGGCTCAACCTCTACTTCGAAAGTGCAGCTTAAACTCTGATTATTTTCTTTAATAAAAGTATAAGTGACTAAAGTAATCCCCACCTCAAAAGTGCTTCCCGGTTCATGACTTGCATCAACTGTTATTCCTGAGCATTCTGCTGTAGCAGTCGGAGCTTCCCAACTTACACTTGCAGTACCGGCATTATTTTCAGCTTTAACGATAATATCCTCTGGACAATTACTAATAAGAATATCAGAATCATCCAGAACATTTATTTCAAAACTGCAAATACTTATATTGCCGGCAGCATCTATAAATTCATATTCTACTAAGGTTGTTCCTATTGGGAAAGTACTTCCTGATTCGAAATTTGAATTCATGCTTAAGGATAAGCAATTATCAGTTGCAGAAGGCGGCTCCCATTCCACCAAAGCTTCGCAATTATCTGCTGCATAAACACTTATATCTTGCGGACAATTTATAACTTCAGGTGCTGTTTGATCCACTACTTCCACTTCGAACGTACATACAGATGAAAAACTATTTTCATCTGTAGCAATATATTCAATCATTGTAACGCCAATTGGTAACTCATCTCCTATTTGGAAATTGCTACTGATACTAAGATTGCTACAATCTTCAAAAACTGGCTCTTCCCATTGAGCAATTCCTATACATTCAGCATTTGCATTAAGCACAACATTTTCGGGACAAAATAATACTGAAGGCTCACTGTTATCTCTTACTATAACATCAAAAATACAAGTATTGCTATTTCCAGCATCATCGGTAGCGGTATAAGTAACGGTAGTGGTTCCAAAAGGAAAAACATCACCAGAAGCAAAGTCACTATGTAAATTTACATTAGTATCACAATTATCTGTTACCTCAGGTGTTGTCCATTCTGCTGTTGCTTCACAATCCGTATTGGCATATACAATAATATCAGCCACGCAAGTGGTAAATTGAGGTGCTCGATCATCCTCTACTATTACGTTAAAGCTACAAGTTATTGCATTTCCTGCATCATCAGTAGCAGTATAAGTCACTAGAGTAGTTCCCAAAGGATATTGTTGTCTTGGATTATGAGTAGATGAAATGGTCAAGTTGGTATCGCAATTATCGGAAAACTCAGGAAGAGTCCAATCTACAAGAGACGTACAATTGCCTCGCGCTGAAACCCTTATATCTGCTGGACAACTCACTACTACAGGAGCTGTATTGTCTTCAACCGTAACGGTAAAAGTAGAAATAGTCAAATTTCCAGCATCATCTGTGGCTGTAATTTCTACTGTTGATTCGCCCAATAAAAAGACATCTCCGGAAGTGAAATTACTTGATAAACTGACCGAATTACTGCAGTTATCTTCAGCCAAAACATTATTCCAGCTTACTGTCGCCTGGCAATCATCATTTGCAGTAACTACCAAATCATTAAGCTGCGTGGTAATGACTGGAGCTGTATTGTCTTCCACAATTACTTCAAAGCTACAAGTATTACTATTCCCTGCTTCATCAGTAGCGGTATAAGTGACAGTTGTACTTCCCAATGGAAATACGTCTCCGGAACTGAAATCACTACTTAATGTAATGACGTCACTACAATTATCAGTTACTTCAGGTGCAATCCATTCTGCTGCAGCCTGACACTGAGTATCTGCCGTTACCACTACATTTGCTACACAACTTGTAAATTGCGGTACCACATTATCTTCAACAATTACATTAAAACTACAAGTACTTTGGTTTCCAGTCGAATCCGTTGCAGTATAAGTTACTATAGTAGTTCCCAAGAGAAATACATCTCCCGAATTATGAGTAGAGCTTATTACAGGATTTGCATCGCAATTATCGGAAAAAGTTGGAACTGTCCAATTAGCTATAGCATCACAATTATCAGTAGTTGAGACACTTATATCAGTTGGACAACTTACTATTGCAGGAGCAGTATTATCTTCAACAGTGACTGTAAAAGAAGATAAAGTCTGGTTTCCCGAATCGTCAGTTGCTGTAATATCTACTGTAGTTTCCCCCAAAGGAAAGACATCACCAGAATTGAAATTAGAAACAATGCCTACTGCATTGCTACAGTTATCTACTGCGGTAATTGCATCCCAAGTAACAATGGCTTCACAAGCATTATCATTTGCAGAAACTACTAAATTCGCGGGTTGAGTTGTGATGATAGGAGCTGTATTATCTTCAACTGTTACAATAAAGCTACAGATAGTTTCATTTCCCGCTTGATCTGTAGCCGTGTAACTGACTTCAGTATCACCAAAAAGAAAGGTGTCGCCCGGATTATGTGAAGGAACGATTTGTGGGTTTTCGGCACAGTTATCAGTAAAAGTGGGCAAATCCCAATTTACTATAGCTTCACAATTGTTATCTGCAAAAGCCGTAATGTTGCTAGGACAGCTTGTATTGACAGGTGCTGTATTATCCTCAACAATGACATTAAAACTCTCTATAGTTTCGTTACCATCTATATCAACCGCGCTGTAAGTGACAAGATGTTGACCTAAAATAAATAGATCTCCCGAAATAGCATCGCTGCTAACTATAATGTCAATATCAGCACTGCAATTATCTTCTACCTGAATTGCATCCCAAGTAACAATGGCCCCACAAATTTCATCAGCCGAAGCCCTTATTTCAGTAGGAATATTGAGGAATACAGGGCCTGTGTTATCCACCACTGTAACATCAAATGAGCAGGTAGATTCATTCCCACCTTCATCTGTAGCGGTATACGTAACGGTTGTGGTTCCAATAGGGAAAGTACTACCATTGGCGAAATTAGACGTTAAGGTAGGTTCAAAACCACAGTTATCACTTGCAATTGGTTCAGTCCAATTGGCCACGGCCGCACAATTATTAATATTAGCATCTAAAACAAGATTTGTAGGGCATGAATCGAAAACAGGTGGATAAATATCATTTAGTGTGACTGTGAAACTACAAGTACCATAAATTACACCATTTTTAGATGAGGTATAAAAAACTGTTGTGGTTCCTATTGGAAATAAATCCCCTGGTTGATAATTACTAGCCATTACCAGATCACATGGAACTGTGGGTTCGAACCAAATTTCTCTTCTATCACAATTTTCCTGTAATTCCACTGTTCTATTTGATGGACAACTACTTATCGCATAACTAGCCTCCGGCACCACATCAATAATAAAAGAACAAATATCAGTCGTGTCATTATTAATATCTATTTCAAAATAAGAAACAGTTGTTTTCCCTATTGGAAATGTATCTCCTGAATTATGCGTTGATTCTACTGTTGCTAAAGGATCTGAAGAAAGAGGCGCTATCCAAGTAGCTGAGGCGCTGCATCCAGAACTAATTTGAATTGTTTGATTGCCTGGACAAGTTAAGAATACTAATTCCTCGATATTATTTTTAGGAATATTTTTATTTTTAGAATCCTTTCCGCCTTCTAGAACTTCCTTACCCCCATCTGCTTTAGCGCTCAACAAACTAAGAGAAATGAAGTAAAATATTAGAATAGTTATTTTCTTATACACCCCGGGACAAATTACAGCTTAATAATGTTAAAATTATTATAAATAAGTAATTTATGGAAAAGGAAATGAATAAAAAAGCTAATTCTATTTTAATTATAGATGAATAATGAAAGTAAAATCACTTAAAATGATAATTTGCTTTTGCCAAGTCAGTTTATTGAAGTGAATTATTTATATTTTAGGAAAGCTTCAATTTAATTTAACGGATTATTTCCAGTTTGAAGTTTTGTTTATTTGTCTCTCGAATACCAATATCATAGTTTATGTTTATTATTTGATAAACAAACAATTTAAGCGATTAAACAGATCAAACCATCTAATCGCTTTAGAATTATGCAAAAATAGGTATAGAATTAACTAATAGTCTAAATCCTTAATCTTTTCCATTAAATGGAAAACGAAGCCCAATATTTACACTCAAATAACTGCCTTGATGTAGAACACTAGCTTCTCTCTGCGGTTCATTTTGAAATTGATATTGAATATCAGTTTGTCTTAAATCAGTAAATCCTCTATTGTAAGTGAAAGTAGAGTATATATTAAATTTAGGACTAATTTGAAAGTCAAAACCTGTTTCAGCAGCCGCTGTTATGAAATATTTATCTATAGATGTGTATTGAGTTGTATAAGAATAATTTTCATTACCTCCTACAATTCTACCACCTCCCCCTCCACCTTCGGATGTAAATGTTGTGCCTACACGTGTGGGTTCAGTAACACTCAAATGCATTCCTAAGCTAGCGGTAGCAAATAACCAATCACCAACAAGAGGAATTATTGCTCTGGTCCGTACTGGGATATGGTAGTACGAACCGGCACTTTCAGTTTGCATCCGCCCTGCCTCTTTTTGTAGGGAAAATCCGCTTTTCACAGGTCGGGTTGCAATACCGACTTCCACACTAAAGGTTGAATTTAATTCATAACCAGCTAAAATAGTGGTACCTGGAATATCTAAGGTTCTGATATTGGGTGGCCCTATTGCATCACCTTCATCACTGACCTGATATAAATCATAGATAAAATTACCTTCAGTAGAAAGGTAAAATTTGGATTGAGCATTTGTTTTAAGCGCATAAAAGCTAATCAAAAGGCTTAAAATAAAGATTGACTTTTTCATATTTTAGAGTTTTTATTCATATTAACTATATAGTTAAGAAAATAGTATATTCTAAATGAACAAAGTTCAAAAAAAATAAAGGATTCTTTCAATCTGAGGGCTTGTTTACCAATACAGGCAATTGTTCGTAAAAACTTTTGAAATTCTTAAAATTCAAATGTTAACTTAATACACCGCCTGACCGATAATCTAAGATATAATTATAAAGCGATTAAGCAGATTAAAGTGCATTAAAGACACGTCAGGACATTTGCTATCATAAAAAAGTGATTTGCTTCTTTAAATACTAGGATTCAATAATTCTAGCTAAATATTTTTTTAATTACCCATATAATAATTGCAATTATGACCACTACGATGAGAATTCCTACCCATATACCTGCTTCAAAAACACCTGTAAGTAATTCACAGCTACTTAAAGTGAAGGATAATAGAATAAAAAGGACGATTTGATAAGGCTGTATTTTTTTCATTTTTAAAAAGTTTGGTTCTACAAAATTGAGACTTAATCAATATTGAAAGGTTCGTATATAAATCAACCCTTGTCAATCAGTTTATTGATTTTGAGCGAGTTATAATAATGTACTAATACGAGTTAGTTTTACTTAAGTTTGTTGAAACAGAAATTAGGTTAATTACATGGGACTCAATAATATCTCATCAAGATATGAGTATAAACCTATACTATCTAAATAGCGATGGGAATAGAAGCTTTAAATTCAGTTTCTTTTTCAACTTCTGAATAATTTAAGTTAATGTCTCCATTTAACTTTTTAGTGATAATCTTGCAAATATATAAGCCTAGTCCAGGGCCTTTTGGTAACTCAGACCCAACATAAAATAAGTTAAATATATTTTCTTGTTGCTCTTTTTTAATTCCGATACCATTATCTTTAACACTGATAACTAACTGTTTATCAATTATTTCAATCTTTACTTTAACCCATTTATTCAATTTCAATGGATCATAAAACCGAACTGCGTTTCCTATTAAATTTTTAAATATTAAATGCAATAAGCTAGGATCAATTTGAATGGGTTCCTTAATTTCATTATTCAATTCTATGGATACATTATTAAGGTTTTCCTCGGTTTTGAGTCTATCAAAGACCGTTTCCAATATCATATCGACACTTATTTTTTGAGGAATAATAGGTCTGGCACTTATTTCATATACATTACTTAATCTCTTAAGCATGCTATCCATATGATTGGCGGAATGATTTAAGTGATTTAAATGGTCTGAGATGTCATTATCCTGTTCATATTCCATTTGTATAAGCTGACTCAAACCTTTAAATCGGGCGATTGGGCCTCTTAAATCATGAGCAGACTTATAGATAAATTCATCTAATTCTTTATTCTTGTCTAATAAAAGATTATTGGAAACAGATAACTCTTTAGTCCTTTCCTGAACTTTGTGGTCAAGGTTTCTGGCAATACCCAATAACTTAGTATTCTGACCTTGAATGATTCTTTTAGCTTGTTCCAGTTTGCTTCTTTCGTGGTCTAATAATTCATTCTGTGATTGAATTTCTTCAAAAGCTTCTTTAAGGTCTTTATTTTTAATTAGGAGATCCTGCTGAGCAGTTTCAATTTCCTCTTTTTGTTCTTGAATGAGAGAAAGTGCATCTTTATAAGCTTCATTTTGAGCTTTTAACTGACTGTGTTGTTCTTCGAGTGTTTTAGTCCTATCCTTTACTAAACTTTCCAAATAATCATTATGCCTTTTAATTCGGTTAGAACTTAAATTGATGAAATTAAAGGCAATACCAAAAATTCCAAAACTTAATATTATAAGGGAAATCGTTTTAATAGTGCTCGTAAGGTATAAAGCTTCTGTCTCAAATAAATAGCTAATAATCATAGTCTTGGAACTAACTATGGAAGATTGAATAGCGGATGCCTCAATAGGTTGTATAACTATTAAAAGCAATAAGCTTGTAATTGTAAGAAAAATGGAATAGTTGAAATAGTTTTTCACAAACACTTATCTAAATATAATTCTATTAAAGATAAAAAGTTTAATAGATTTTAAAATAAACTAAACACTTTAATTATCAGCGTTTTACACTTATTTAATTCAAGTGTCAATTTAATAAAATATTATACTTAAAAACAAGAAATGATTATATAAAATTAAAAATATATTTGATTATAATATTAAATATAAAGATTAGTAACCGTACAATTATAGTCTATAATATTGAGAATAAGCTTATTACAAATTTCTATTTCATAAAAAAGCCTGATACTACTAATAAAGTAACATCAGGCTTTTTTTATAAATTCTAAAAAAGAATGTAATAAAACAATTACTTATGAAATATTATTTGCCAAATGGATTAAAACCAGCTAAGCCTCTTTTGCTTCCGCTCATTTTATTCATTGTTTTCATCATCTTTCTCATATCTTTAAATTGCTTCAAAAGATTATTGATTTCCTGTACAGAAGTTCCACTACCAGTGGCAATTCTTTGCTTTCTGCTAGCATTCATCAATTCGGGATTGGTTCGCTCATCCTTAGTCATAGAGCGGATAATAGCTTCAACTGGCTTAAATGCGTCATCATCAATATCCAAGTCCTTAATTTGTTTTCCCATGCCAGGCAACATTCCCAAAAGGTCTTTTACATTACCCATTTTCTTGATCTGTTGCAATTGAGAAAGGAAATCTTCAAAATCAAACTGATTTTTGCGGATTTTCTTAGAAAGTCGGTTGGTTTCTTCTTCGTCAAAAGTCTCCTGAGCTTTCTCAACCAAAGAAACCACATCACCCATTCCGAGAATCCTTTGAGCCATCCTATCTGGATAGAAAAGGTCTATGGCGTCCATTTTCTCACCGCTGCTGACAAACTTGATTGGCTTTTCTACTACATTACGAATAGATAAAGCAGCACCACCACGAGTATCACCATCTAATTTGGTTAAAACAACTCCATCAAAATCTAATTGCTCATTAAAGGTCTTTGCAGTATTAACGGCATCCTGACCTGTCATTGAATCCACTACAAATAATGTCTCCGAAGGCTTTAGCTCTTTTTTCAAGCTTGAAATTTCCTTCATCATGGTTTCATCCACAGCCAAACGACCGGCAGTATCGACTATTACTACACTTTTGCCATTGGCTTTAGCAAATTTAACAGCATTATTAGCAATTTTTACAGCGTCTTTATTATCCGGTTCAGCATAAACCTCTACTCCTATTTGCTCACCTAAAACCTTTAACTGGTCAATAGCGGCCGGTCTGTAGATATCACAGGCAGCAAGTAAAACTTGCTTACCTTGTTTTTTAAGTCGGTTAGCTAATTTTCCAGAGAAAGTAGTTTTACCTGAACCTTGTAAACCTGAAATCAATATAGTAGCAGGAGAACCTTCAATGGAGATATCTTCTTGCTTCTCTCCCATCATTTTGGCTAACTCTTCCTGAGTAATTTTTACCAAAAGCTGACCAGGAGAAACAGAGATAAGGACATCACGTCCTAATGCTTCTTCTTTTATTCTATCTGTAACTTCCTTAGCTACTTTGAAATTCACATCGGCATCTACTAATGCTCTTCTGATTTCTTTAACTGTAGTAGCTACGTTTACTTCAGTAATTTGTCCCTGACCTTTCAGGGTTTTAAAAGCGCGGTCTAATTTATAACTGAGGTTATCGAACATATCTTAATGGATAAATTTTGGGCAAAAGTAAGGAATTTATTGTTTTATTCCGAAGATTTAGAGTTTTGAATATTAATCATTGCAGTATTTCTGAAATGCTTCTATTCCTTTCGTTTCTTGAAGTTCAGCTGAAGCTTTGTAAGCAATACAAGCCTCCTTCAATTGATCATTTAATCTTAAAGTTTCCCCTAGGTAAAAATGTGTTGACGGTAAATCGTTTCTTTTCTCTAAAGCATTTTCTAATTGTCTTGTAGCCCCAGTATAATCGCCTTTTTTAAGAGCAAGGATACCTAGATTTCGATAGACAAATGGATTTTTTTCATCTGACACTATACTTTTTCTTAAATCAGAATATGCTTTGTCAAACTCACCTAAAAAAGTGTAGATATATCCCCTATTATTTAAAAAATAAGGTTGGCCGGCTTGTAATGCTATTGCTTTATTTACGGATTCCAGGGCCTTCTCAAAATTATCTTGCTCTGACTGTACCAATGCTAATAAATTCCAGGCATTCGCCTCATTAGGATTTAATTCCAGCGCATTATCCAGATATTTAATTGCCCCTTCATACTCTTTCTGATAATAAGCAACAGCAGCTAAGTTGGTATGAATTTCAGCATTTTCAGCATCGAGCTCCAAGGCTGTTAAAAATGACTCTTCTGCTTCTTCATAATTCTTTAAGCCAACCAAAGCAAGTCCTTTTGCTAAATGAGCAAAAGCTGAATCTTGATAAGCTTCTAAAACAGGCTCTAAATCATCAAGCGCTCGATAGTATTCTCCTGTTTGATAAAAAGCATTACTTCTATTGAAATATGCTCTTGTATAATCTGTTTTATACTGCACAGCTTTTCCAAATGCCTGTACTGCTTCATAAGGATGACCGTCTTGATAATGGGTTACGCCTAAACCATTCCATGCTGAAGCATTTTCATTATTAATATCAATAGCACTTTGAAAATAATTAAAGGCCTGCTTAGTTTGCCCTCTATCCAAAGATTGATATCCTTTTTGGATCAAACTTTCCTGTCTTTGCTCTTCAGTTGAACAAGCCAAAAACCCTATTAAAAATATAAATAGAATAAAATTTTTCATTTTTAAATTATATCTGCAAATGTGAAATATGTGCTTATGTCAGACATTACAAATGTCGGACATTAATCACTTAGCTTACAGCATATGATTGCCACTGGGTGTGCAAAATTAAACCGTCAGACCGAAAAAAATCAGCCAAATGGAACTGCTTTGATTTTAATTCCTAGCTCTTGTTGGATTTTTTTGATTTGAGTGACTTCATTTTTTGTACAAAGTGCCATACTTACTCCTGTTTTACCTGCTCTGGCAGTTCTTCCACTTCTATGAACATAGTAATCAACTTGCTTAGGAATTTCATAGTGCACTACAAAAGCTAAATTAGCTACATCTATTCCTCTTGCGGCAACATCAGTAGCAATCAGTAAATCAAGCTTTTTATTTTTGAAAGCTCTCATTTCTTTATCTCTTTCTTTTTGGTGCATATCCCCTTCCAAAATTCCTGTTGAAATCTTCTTTGCATTAAGTTTCTCGTGAAGCGCTCTGGCTGAATTTTTAGTATTACAGAAAATAATACCTCTTTCATTTTTCTGAGTCTTCAAGAAATAATCCAGCACCATCATTTTCTCATCCGTATCGCATGGTACGTATTGATGCATAATTTTCTCATTCACTAACTCATTGCCTGATGCTTGTATTTGCTTAGCATTTGGCTCTAAATATTGCTTAATGATATATTTAATGTCCGTAGGAATAGTGGCAGAGAATAACCAAATATCCTTTTTGTGCTTCATAGTATTCAAGATGAATTCCAAATCCTTTTTGAAACCCATGCTTAACATCTCATCTGCTTCATCCAGCACCATTAACTTTGCCTCACGAATATCTATTGCTTTTCTTCTGATTAAATCATTCAATCTTCCGGGAGTAGCTACTAAAATTTGAGTAGGTCTTTTCAAATTTTGAATTTGCTTGTCAATTTTCTCTCCACCAAAAACAACCTCCATAAATACCTGGTCAGAATATTTAGTAAACTTGAAAAGTTGATGTTTGATTTGTTGTGCTAACTCTCTTGTTGGAGATAAAATCACAGCTTGAATTTTATCATCTTTAGGATTGATTCTTTCTAAAATGGGTAATCCAAAAGCAGCAGTTTTACCCGTACCGGTCTGTGCTTGGGCCACTAAATCTCCAGTATTCTGCATTAAATGACCAATAACTAATTCCTGAATCTTGGTCGGATTCTTTATATTCAATTCTGATAAACCTTTGATGAGTTTATCGGATATTCCTAATTCTTTGAATGTCATGTTATATTTTACTGAAATTATTAATTCCTTCTTTTGAAAGATTTTTTCTTTTTAAAACCAGAAGGCTTTCTTTTGCGGGCATTTTCCTCATATTCAGGACCTTGACCAATCTGGTTAGGCAAGCTATTGGTCTTCATGATTGATTTCTCAATCAACCCTTCAATGCGGTTGAATTTCTCCATATCCATTTCATTGATAAAAGTTATGGCTTCACCTTTAGTGGCTGCACGAGCAGTTCTGCCGATTCTATGAACATAATCCTCCGGATCACCAGGGACATCATAATTCACAACTAAGCTTATATTCTCGACATCAATTCCACGAGAAATAATATCTGTACCTATTAATACCTGAACTTTTTTTGCTCTAAAATCACGCATGATTAGTTCTCTTTCCTTTTGATCTAAATCACTGGAAAAAGCTTTTACCGACATGCCAATATCTTTCAAGTCGCGCTCTAAAGATTTTACTTTATCTTTTTTACCTGCAAAAACTATAGCCGTTTCATAGATTCCTGAGCCTAAAATAAATTTTAATAATGGTGTTTTTTGTCCATCATGAGCTAAAAAAGCCTTCTGAGATATTCCAGCAGCAGGTTTTGAAATAGATAAGCTAATTTCTTCAGGGTTATTTAATATAGCTCCCGCTAATTTTTTAATTTTCGGAGGCATAGTAGCTGAAAACAAAAGCGTTTGTCTTTTCTCTGGTAACTGTTTTACAATCCTCATGATATCATCATGAAATCCCATATCCAACATTCTATCGGCTTCATCTAAAACCAGATGCTGAACATTATCCAATTGCGTTTCATTAGAATTAAGTAGCGCAATAAGTCTCCCTGGAGTAGCTACTAAAATATCTACTCCTGCTCTGATAGCTTTCTTCTGTTGCTCCCAGGCTGCACCGTCTCCACCACCATAAATGGCTATACTACTAGCATTGGTGAAATAAGAAAAGCCTTCTATTTGCTGATCAATTTGTTGTACGAGCTCGCGAGTTGGGGCTATTATTAAGGTATTCACACCTTTTGTTTCACCGCCAATAGCAATTTTATGTAATACGGGCAATACAAAAGCGGCTGTTTTACCGGTTCCTGTTTGAGCACAGGCTATTAAATCTTTGCCTTCTAATATTTTAGGAATGGCTTCTGTCTGTATGGGGGTGGCTTTTTGAAAGCCCATCATTTCCAAGCCTTCACTTAGTGTAGGATGAAAGTTTAATTGTTTAAATTCCAATTTCTTAATTTTTTTTGATTTGAAACTTTTCAGTTTGAATCAAAGGTAATGAATAGCAGGGATATATAGCTAAGGATTAGTTAAATTCCCGATTATGAGCAGCATTTTCAGCTAGTTGTGTTCTATTTACAACATCACGGATAATAATATCCAATTGTTCAGCGCTACTTCTTATAGAATGAATCACCTTGATTTTATCAATGTGACTAATATTATGATAATTTTCAAGAAAATTCAATAATCCTAAAAGTCTAGCTAATGGAGCCCTCACTTCATGACTTTGAATCCAAGCAATTTCTTTTAGTTTTTCATTTTGCTTTTGAATTGATTTAACAAAATTCTTCCTTGGGGAAATATCCCGTATTATTCCCTGAATTTGGCGTTCTTCTGTAATCTTACAACTTATTTCAACAGGAATATATTTTCCATTACGGGAAATAAGAACTGCTTCTTCCAATGTAGTCCCAAATTCCTTAATCACATCGGTCAATTTTTGTGTTGGCTTGTCTTGAAGTTTAATAAAATCATTTAGGTTAATAGTATCAATGTTGTCGTTATCAACAGATATAGAAGTCATTTCATGGCCAATTTGGTTAAGCTCTAGTAAATTGCCATTACCTTCAGAAAGAAAAATAGCATCGGAGGCTTGTGATACTAAATTCCTATATTTTTGCTCGCTTTTTTCCAGCTTTTCTGCTGACAATTTACTTTCTGTAACTTCCCGAACCACAGCTAGTACTTTTTCGGAATTTATTGCCATATATCTGGATTCAAAGTATTTTCTTTCTTCATTAATATCCAAATGATACGAATATTCCATAATTTTTTCTGAACTTAAAGCCATTTTAACAGCATTATGAATGTTTTTCGCAAATTCCTCATCAAATAATTCATATGTGGATTTTCCAATAAACTCCTTAGGCTGATAATATAAGAGTGACAACTGATAAGCATGGAAATCAAGGTATCTTGCGTCTTTATCATATACAAATATTAAATCAGGGATTGCTTGAACCATTGATGATAAATATTCATTGTTTTCCTCAATTTCCCGGGTTTTGTCAGACAATAATGATTTCAGTTCAACAGGTTTTTTCAATAATTGATAGGTAAATAATCCAGACCCTATTGATGAAGCCAAGGCCAAAAAAATCACTAATAGCAATATTAAATATACAACAAAGTCTTGTTTATAATAGGCTGTTATTATCCAACCCGATTCTTCAAATGTATAATCTAAGAAAAAATTACTTTTGATTTTATTGGGAGTAAAATTTTCTAATTTAGAAGTATTTGGATTTACTTTTGAAAACTGAAAACTTATATTTTCAATTTTTGAATCGCTTATTCCTGAGAAATTTAAAAAGTCTTCCATATTAATCAATACAGCTGAAAAACCCCAGAATTCGTTTTCATGAAAAATAGGCAATCGACCAATAATACCCTTCCCTCCCTGTTTAAAATCCAACGGACCTGCATAATAAATTCCCTTTTTATCAATGGCGTGCTGCGCCTCCCTTTTTGAAGTTAGATTATCTAAGATATCAAATCCAATCACTGATTGATGTATGTCATAGGGATAGACATATTGAATTTTACCCTTCTTTAAAATTTGGACTCCATAAAGGTAAGGATGTTGTTCTGAAATTTCTTTTGCCACATACTCAAAATTAAGTACGGTATCATGATGTGGATCTACTGTTAAACCAATAGAAAAAGCGGCCAGATTACTATTGGTCATTATTTTTCTGATTTTTTCCGCTACTAAATTTAATTCAGAATGTAATTGTTGGGATTTTTGTTTTTTATAGTATTCATAAATGATTATGATCGTAATAGAAAAAACAAGGGCTACAATTAAACTTACTGCATAAGCAAAAACTAGTGTTTTTTTATCTTTTTTTGGTCGAAAGTTCATTGCCTATATTTAATTACTTATGTAATTTAAACTATTTAAATATTATCTTTTAATATTTCATCATATTTATTTTTGACAAAAAAAGAAATTTCAATTGGTTTAAACTAAAAGAGCTTTGAGTTTACCCCAAAGCTCTTCAAATCCACAAAAATAATAGTTAGACGGCATCTGACAAACTTGTGAAAGTGAAATCACGAATTTTCATTACGGGAATAAGGTTCCCGTTTATTCGTTGTTGCTGTCCTAATTCTTCCAAATTATTTAACATAATAATTGGGCTTTCATTAAAACGCATATTTTTAATGGGATGCTTTATTTTTCCATTTTCAATGTAAAAAGTACCATCACGCGTTAAACCAGTATAAAGTAATGTTTGAGGATCCACTGTTCTGATATACCAAAGTCGAGTTACTAAAATTCCTCTTTTAGTACTTTTAATGAGTTCTTCTGTCGTGGCATCTCCACCAACCATGATTCCATTTGCAGGACCAGGTACAGGCTCTACTCCTTGCTTTTTAGCCCAATAACGACCATAGGACATATTTTTCACCACTCCATTTTCAATCCAGCTTGTGCGCTCTCTTGGTAGGCCTTCTCCATTCCAAGCATTTGCTGGAACTAAATCATTGAAAGGGTCTGAATAAATATTAACTCTCTCATCCACTAGCTTTTCCCCAATTTTGGTTCCGCCTCCTTTTTTAGACAGAAAACTTCTTCCTTCATCAGCTTGTCTTGCACCCATGTTATACAACATATTGCCCAAAAGCTGAACCGAAGCTGCCGGTTCCAGAATTACTGTATATTTTCCAGGCTCAATAGCCTTGGCTTCTCGACTCATGATTGCTTTTTCTAAAGCAACGGCCGATGCTTCTGCACCATTGAAATGATTTACATCATTATAATCTCTTGAAACCCATCCAGAACCTGTTCCATCATTAGTCCGCATAGTTACGGTAAATTCGACTTCCGATTCCTGGGAATAGGCAAATAGGCCTTTAGAATTCATAATACTGGAAAAACCTGAAGTATCCTCCAAATAGCCAGCTGCAGTAACATCCTTTGCTTTTGCAGGCTCGATACTTTTTTTCGCAATTTCAGCTCTATATTCAGGACTGATGTCTGCAGTACTTTTAAAATATGTTTTCGATTCCTTGTAATCCTGAGGAGCCAAGGGCTCCATAAACTCAGGATTCTCAGGAGCTAGTTTAGCCAACTCTTCAGCTCTTTTTACTACTTTTTTTAATGATTCATCATCAAATTCATTGATGGTAGAAGATGCTGATTTTTTTCCAAAATTAGCAGTTACTCCCAAACTGATGTCATCATTAAAGCCACTGGTGGATACTGTATTTCTAGCATAGCGGATATTGCCCCTACCACTGCCCGAAAGACTTGCCTCCAAGCTATCTGCAGTAGAAAAGCCCATTACCTTTTCTAGTATTTGCTTTGCTTCTTCTTTTGATAATATTGCCATTTTTAAAGATTTTAGATTTTAGACTAATAGATTTTAGACCATTTGTAGTCAAAAACCTTAGAATTAGAATTAAATATTTCTTGCAGTATTGATAACATTTACCCCATCGAAACGAGTAGTAGCACTACCATGAGATACTGCACTAATTTGTGATGGCTGTCCCTTTCCGTCAAAGAAAGATCCAAAAGTTTTATAATCACTTTTATCACAAATTTTAGAGCATGAATTCCAAAATTCCTGAGTATTGGATTGGTATGCTACATCATTTACAGGTCCCTTAATTTTCCCGTTTTCAATTTCGAAAAATAAAGTACCACCAAATTGGAAATTATAGCGCTGTTGATCAATTGAATAAGAACCACGTCCTACAATATAAATTCCTTTCTCAACATCCTTAATCATGTTATCTGGGCTATAGTCTGCTTTTCCAGGTTCTAAGGATACATTTGGCATTCTTTGAAATTGAACATCATTCCAACTTTGTGCATAGCAACATCCGTGAGATTCATCTTCATTTATAATGTGAGCCTGGTCTCTAATGGCTTGATAGTTAACTAAGACACCGTCTTTAATTAAATCCCATTTCTTTGTTTGGACTCCTTCATCATCATATCCTACAGCTCCTAAAGAGCCTTCTTGAGTCTTATCAGCAAAGACATTGACAATATCACTTCCATATTTGAAATCTTTACTTTTCCATTTATCTAAAGTGGCAAAGCTCGTTCCTGCATAATTGGCTTCATAGCCCAGAACACGATCTAATTCAGTAGCATGGCCTATACTTTCATGAATAGTTAAACCTAAGTGATTAGGATCTAATACCAAATCATATTTACCTGCTTTAATCGAATCTGCTTTAAGCATTTCTCTGGTTTGCTTACCAGCTAAACCAGCATCTTCTATCATGTCATATCTGTCATAATAGTGCATAGTGCCACCCGGGCCTTCTTTTTTGCTTGAAGCCCTTGGATCCATATATTCAAATCCCATTCCCATAGGAGAACTTAAAGCTTGTCTTGATTTGTATTTACCACTATCAGGATCAATAGAAGTAACATTAAAGTTTGGCCAAATCCTATGAACATCCTGATCGATATACGATCCCTCAGTACTGGCAAAGTATTTTTGTTCGTTAATCATAAATAAGGCACTATTTACATAATTAGCACCATTATTAATGGCTTCTGCGTTGGCAGAAAGCAACAAATCAACTTTTTCCTTTAAAGGAACTGCAACAGCGTTCTTTTCAAGAGGTGTTTTCCAACTTACCTCGCCATAAGATTGTACGGGGGCTAATTGAACTGGCTCTGTTTGTATTTTACCATTTGCTTTGGCAATGGCAGTTGCCGTTTCAGCAGCTTTTTGGATACCAGCATCGCTAACATCTAAAGTGGAAGCAAAACCCCAGGTACCATTAGCAATGACCCTTACTCCTACACCAAAAGATTCAGTATTGACTGCATTTTGTAATTTATCTTCTCTAGTGAAAATATATTGATTCAAATATCGTCCTATACGAACATCAGCATAAGTAGCACCATTAGCCTTAGCTGCATTTAGTCCAATATCAGCAAGCCTTTTTTTCTCTAAAACATCTATCGGATTTTCTAGAAGTCTGTCCATATCTACCGCATTACCTATTAATGGTACGGTTAATAAAGCGCCTCCGACTCCCATTCCTGCTAGTTGTAAAAACTCTCTTCTCCTCATTTGGTTATTATTAAAAATGAATTGATTTATTTTATGAGAAATAATATCCGTTTTATTTCATTATATAGCTAATACAAAAGGATAAACGGTATCAAAAAACTTTAAGCGGATAAGCTTTGGAAGAAGAGAGAGAACGCAAAATAATTCATGTAGATATGGATGCTTTCTATGCATCTGTTGAGCAAATGGACTTTCCTGATCTAAAAGGAAAGCCTGTGGCTGTAGGAGGAAATCGCCAAAGAGGTGTTGTAGCTGCAGCCAGCTATGAAGCCAGAAAATATGGTATTCATTCTGCTATGCCTTCAAAAATAGCGGCATCAAAGTGTAAAAATTTGATTTTTGTAAAACCTCGATTTGAAAGATACAGAGAATTAAGTCATCAGATTAGGGAAATATTCTTTAGATATACTGATTTAGTTGAACCACTTTCACTAGATGAAGCTTATTTAGATGTTACGGAAAATAAAATGGGGATTTCCACTGCAACTGACATTGCTTTAGAAATCAAAGCATCAATTAAAGAAGAAATTGGGCTGACAGCTTCTGCAGGTGTTTCCATCAATAAATTTTTAGCTAAAATAGCTTCTGATTACAGAAAGCCTAATGGCATATTTATTATAAAGCCTCATCAGGTAATTCCATTTATAGAAGATTTGCCTATTGAAAAATTCTTTGGAGTTGGTAAGAAGACTGCTGAAAAGATGTACTCTTTAGATATCAAAACTGGAGCTGATTTACGCGAAAAAACTATAAAAGAATTAGTAAAGCACTTTGGTAAACAAGGCCGCTATTTTTATTCCGTTAGTCGTGGCGAAGATTATAGAAAAGTTAACCCCAATAGGATAAGAAAATCTGTAGGTGCTGAAAATACTTTTTCTGTAAGTTTAAAAACAAAAACTGAAATATGGGAAGCACTACAGCCCATAGCCGAAAAGTGCTGGAAGCGTTATAAACAGAGTGATGCAAATGCCCATACCATAACATTGAAAATTAAATTTGATGATTTTCAGCAAATTACCAGAAGTAAAACATTTGAAGAAGCTATTGATGCAGCCAATCTATTTGATCAAGGTTTGGAAAGCCTAATGGAATCCTTCCAATTACCGCAATATGTTAGATTAGTAGGTTGTTCTTTATCTAATTTTGAAATTGAGGAAAAAGTTGGAGAGAATGGGCAGTTGACTTTAGGTTTTTAATAAAATGAGTTAACTTAATTTCTCCGCAAACAATCTTTTTAACTTATCAACTTTAGGTTTAATCACAAAAGTACAATAAGGCATTCCTTGATTTCTGGTGTAAAAATCTTGATGAACTTCTTCTGCGGGGTAAAAAGCTTCAAATGGTTTGATTTCCGTTACTATTGAATCATCAAAAATACCTGAAGCATCTAATTTAAGCTTCATTTCTTTAGCAATTTTTTCTTGATCTGTATTATGTGTTAAAATAATTGATCGATAATGTTCTCCAACATCCGCTCCTTGTCTATTCAATGTGGTGGGGTCATGTACTTGCCAAAATACCTCTAAAAGTTCTTTATAAGAAATCACATTTGAATCGAAAGTCACTTGGGCTACTTCAGCATGGCCTGTTCTACCTTGTACCACTTCTCTATATGGAGGATTTTTAATAAAGCCTCCAGCAAAACCGGATTCTACTTTGTCAACTCCTTTAAGTTTTCTTAAAACAGCGTCAATACACCAAAAACAGCCAGCACCAAAAGTCGCTTTTTCCATATTTATGTAAATTATATATAACTATTTAAAAACAGCCTTAAATCAAAAAAACGGTAAAATTTTAAATAAAAAAAGGCTACTCATTAGAGTAACCTTTTAAAATTATGTTTGTTGGATTTTATTCTTTTTCTGTCTTTAATTTATCAGCAAGATTCATCATTTCTTCCGCTTTCTCATTTTCACCCAATTGCATGTATACAGTTTGAAGTGTTTCAATAACTGCCAATTCTTCAGGAGCTAACTCTAATGATTTTTCAAAATAAGGCTTAGCTTTTTTAAGATACTCCTTCGCTTCTTTTTCTATTTTTTTACCTTCTTTTCTATATGTTTGTAAATCCATATCTCTAGCTTTCGCTAATAAATCAGCCGCTTTATTGTAATAATAAACTGCATAATTAAAATTAGCATCTAAATAATCTGGATCTAGTTCGATTGCTTTAAGATATGCTTCTTCAGCTTTCTCAGGCTGTTCTAATTGCTCATATAAATAACCTAAATTGAAATATAAATTAGCATTATCCGGCTCCTTTTCAATTGCATCATTTATTCTGTCTTTAGCAACATCTACCTGACCTGAATTAATTAATAGATTAATCTCTTGTTTCTCAAAAACATCTGTGTCTGGAAATTGCTCTTTAGCCATTCTGGTCACTTCTAAGGCTTTTTCAATATCCTCATTACCATATCTTTCAATTGAAATTATACTACCATAGATATCTTCAGAATGATAATCAAGATCCAATAGTCTATAGTAATATTTTAAAGCTTCCTGATTATTCTCCATTTGTTGAGAGGCAATACCTGCATATAAGGTAGCTGTTGTATCCTCTGGAAGTACTAATAGTGCCTTATCAAAAGCTATAACTGCTGCTTCGAAATCCTCAGCTGAATATGCTTCAGAACCTTCATTGATAAATCCACCCCAAAGTTCCTGCACTTTTAAATCAGTTAATGTGTAGTATTTATCACTTTCATCAACCATTGCAAAAACTTTATCATAGCTTTTTGCGGCTTCTTTAACTAATTCCTCAGAATAGCCTTCTTCATTTAAGATCGCCTGATAAATAGTACCTCTTGTATACCATGTTTTTGGATCATCTATGGTTTTCTCATGTTCTGCTGCTTCATTTATAAGCTCTTTGGCTTCTTGTAAATCGCCACTTTCTAAAGCCCTGTCTGCTTTACGAACATTAGAATTCTGCGCAAACGCTTGCCCTACTACTAAAAAGAAGGCGAAAAATAATGCAAGTCTTTTCATCTTTATCATATTTTATTTAAACAATTATTACCTATTATACTATTTTAAATTAATTAAGATTCATTATCGTTGTTTTCCTCCGGCTTTTCCGGATTCTCAACATTTTCTTCTTCATCAATCTCATCTATTTCATCGATTTTTTCAACTTTCTCTACCGATGAAATACTATCATTTTCATTGACTTTTATTAACCTAACACCTTGAGTAGCTCTTCCCATTACCCTTAGACTTTCTACTGCCATTCGGATAGTGATTCCTGATTTATTAATAATCATTAAATCATCAGAATCAATTACTTCTTTTATAGCAACTAACTCACCGGTCTTTTCGGTAACATTTAAAGTTTTTACTCCTTTACCGCCACGTTTGGTGATACGATAATCTTCAATATCAGAACGTTTTCCATAACCTTTCTCAGAAACTACCAATAGATTAGCATTTTCTCTGGTGATGGCTACCATCTCTACTACAATATCTTTGCCATCTTTTAATGTAATGCCTCGAACTCCAGCAGCAGTTCTACCCATTGGTCTTACATTGCTTTCATGGAAACGAATTGCTCTTCCTGAACGCGCTGCAATTATAATGTTATTATCACCATTGGTTAATTTCACATTCAGAAGTCTATCGCCTTCATTAATCGAAATGGCATTGATACCATTAGCTCTTGGTCTTGAATAAGCTTCTAAGGTAGTTTTCTTAATGGTACCCTTTTCGGTACACATTACTAGGAAGTTATTGTTGATATAATCTTCATCATCAAGATTTTCAACATTAATAACTGCCCTAACAGAATCTTCAGATTCAATATTAATTAAATTCTGAATTGCTCTACCTTTAGAAATTTTAGAGCCTTCAGGCAATCTGTAAACCTTAATCCAATATACTTTACCTAATTCAGTGAAAATTAAGAGGTAGTTATGTGTTTTGGCAACAAAAAGCAATTCTGTAAAGTCATCATCTTTACTTCCAGCACCTTTAGAACCTACTCCACCCCTTCCCTGGGTTTTATATTCATTCAATAAAGTCCTTTTGATATATCCCTGATGAGATAGTGTTATCACTACATCTTCATTAGGAATCATGTCCTCATCCGTGAATTCTTCAGCACTATGGATAATTTCGGTTCTTCGTTCATCACCGTATCTATCCTGAATTTCCTGCATCTCATCCTTTATGATCTTCATTCTGAGCTCTTCATCAGCTAAAATAGATTCCAAATACTCGATGAGTTTTTTGATCTCTTCAAATTCCTGAATGATTTTCTCTCTTTCAAGACCAGTCAATCTTTGAAGTCTCATATCCAAAATAGCTTTCGCCTGGATTTCGGATAATTCAAATTTCTCTATTAATCCATTTCTTGCGATTTCCGGATCTCTGGATTCACGAATTAATTTAATTACTGCATCCAGATTATCTAAAGCAATGAGATAACCTTCTAATATATGTGCTCTTTTTTGAGCTTCTTCTAATTCGTATTTTGTTCTTCTGACTATAACATCATGTCGGTGGTTGACATAATGCTTGATCATATCTTTCAAATTCAGGGTTTCTGGTCTTCCTTTTACAAGGGCAACATTATTAACACTAAATGAGGTTTGAAGCTGAGTATATTTATAAAGGTTATTTAAGACAACATTTGGAATAGCATCTTTACGAATTTCGTAAACAATCCTCATCCCGTTTCTATCAGACTCATCTCTAATATCAGAGATGCCTTCTATTTTCTTTTCGTTTACTAAAGCCGCAGTCTTTTCGATCATATTGGCTTTATTCACCATGTAAGGAATTTCAGTAACAATAATTCTTTCCCTACCTGATTTAAGTACTTCAATTTCAGCTTTGGCACGCATCACAATTCTTCCACGACCCGTTTCAAAGGCTGCTTTAACACCTTGATAACCATAAATAGCAGCACCTGTCGGAAAATCAGGAGCAGTTATATGCTCCATTAATTCTGATACAGTAATTTCATTATTATCAATGTAGGCATTAATACCATTCACTACCTCCGTCAAATTATGAGGCGCCATATTAGTGGCCATACCTACTGCAATACCTGAAGCACCATTTAATAATAAATTAGGCACTTTGGCAGGCAATACGGTTGGTTCTTTTAAGGAATCATCAAAGTTGAATTGATAGTCAACCGTATTTTTATTGATATCAGTCAACATTTCTTCTGCAATTCTCTTCAGACGAGCCTCTGTATAACGCATCGCAGCTGGGGAATCACCATCTATAGACCCGAAGTTACCCTGACCGTCCACCATTTGATAGCGAAGAGACCAAGGCTGCGCCATGCGCACCATAGTGTCATAAACAGCTGAATCACCATGTGGGTGATACTTACCCAAAACTTCACCCACTATTCTGGCTGATTTTTTATAAGGTCTATTATGTGCAAGACCCAATTCTTGCATTCCAAAAAGTATTCTTCTGTGTACGGGTTTTAAGCCATCCCTAACGTCAGGCAAAGCCCTAGAAACTATAACCGACATTGAATAATCAATGTAGGCGCCTCTCATTTCATCCTCTATATTAATAGGGATGATTTTTTCATTTTCTCCTTCAGCCATAGATTTGTTTACTGTCTAAAATAAATAAAGTGCAATTTAAAGATTTTTATTAAGCCATGACAAAAATAATCATTTCATTTGCGTTTTAAAAATGGAAATGTCTCTCTTTTTTCATTCGAATTATAGGGATGATTTTCACCTACTTTCGGATTTTGCCATTTGTAAATAGGTTGGCCTCTATATTTTTTATCAATATGATGATGTTCTTTCTGAGCTTCGCAATTACTAATCGGACATTTTTTAAATAGTGGGAAACTTACTCTTACCCCTACTTGAAATTGTAAATTCCACATATTGGTTTTAATTGATTGTCCGGTAGGAATTATGGTATTAATTGATTTTAAATCTACTGAAGGGCGCATTACCAATCTGAAATATTCTGAAAAATTCTTTTCTATCGGAAAACTAATGTTCCAATAATTACTGACAGAAACATTTTCACCAGAAAATGCACTGTTAGATAAACGAAAATTACCATATTCCACATCAGCAAAATAAGAAAAATCCCAAAAGTCATAATAACGCACACCTGCTGTCAAATAATACTTACTAGTGAAGAATCTTGAAAAATCTGATTGATAGCTTGCTATAAAATCAGGGAAGCCTTTTAGATTAAGATCTGCTTTAGAATTAATTTCAAATGTTGCCCCTGCTCCAACTCTAAATCTATCATAATTAATATGAACTTTTAAATGAACTGGTATAGCATTCCCACCTCCAACTAGTCTTTTTTCCAAACTATCAATAACATAGCTTCTATTTTGATCTGACTCATTCAAATTATTTTGATAAAAAATTGCAGAAGAGGTATCCAAAGTATCCGTTACTAGTGGTCGATTAAGCCAGTTTGCAATTCCTACAGTATTTCCCAATGAATCTTCGGCTAGTAAAAAAAGCTGTGAGTTATTGCTATATATTTGATATTCATCAAGATTTTGTCTGTATCGTGTGGAGCCATATCCTATGGCTACCTCAGCAGAAAAATGATTAGCAATTTTACGTAAAAAATTAGCATCAATATCCTTATCATTAGGCGGAGGCCCCCAAGGATTAAATACCTGTCCCATCGTAGGCATAACAACAAAACAGCCTAAAAATAGAAAGATGTAAAATGATGATTTTATATTAAATTGGTTTCTCCCCAACGAATGATCTTTTTAGTAGCACAAAAATACAAAAATTATGCTAAAGCATGTTAAAACATTCATTTAACCTCAAAAGCTTCAATAAACTCATTAAATAAAGTCAATTTGGCTAAACCTGTTTTCTCTCCTATCGATTTTATTTTCTCAAATTCTATTTTCCGAATTCTCCCTGGATTCAAAATATCCTCTTCTCGTTCTAAAAACATAGAAGAAATAAATCGAACTAAAATATAAGGGGCTTCCATCACTCGAATTCGATAAGAAACTGAGGTATTATTAGCCTTATCAAGTGTTTCTTGTTCAAAAAGAATATGAAATATCTTATTTATTGCGCCATAAAAGTCATCTTCCCATTGATCAAATTTCTTAATTAAGAATTTCATACAATCTGCCACAGGATCTTTAGAAAGGAAAAAGCCACCTTTCGATAGTTTACGAGCCTTTTTTTGTAAAGACATTTCTTCTTTAAAGCTGATATTATTATTGGCCATTGCCTTACCTACCACAGGGCTCAAAAGAATCAATGACAAAAAATCATGATTGCTAATTTCAAAATAAGGCGCTGTTTTTTCCAGAAAATCTTTTCGAAGATGATCGGTAATTTTTTCAATCTCTTGATTTTCAATGATTACGGCTATTTCTGCTTCAGTGAACATAATTCGAATTCGTTTTATAAAAGGAAAAATACATTAAATAATTGCAGAATACAATTTTAATAGATGCAGCAGTAAAAAATTTAGAAGGAAATTATAAAAACGGTTGACGAGCTATTTGATTTTGTTGTTTATAACTACTTGCTAACGTATTATATTCTGTTTTTGCTAAATATTCAAAAGTCCATTTTCTACTGTAGGTGTTTTCAGAATTCACATCATATTTGTATTCCAATTCAGTTACTTTATTTAGTGTCTTATCCCACATTATTACTACTTGATCTGTTTTTTGCTTTAAATCAAAAATCCATTTCATACTTTTTTCATTAATTTCTTGCTCAGTTATTCTAACTGAATCTGCTTCAATTTTAAATAGTAATTCAGGATTTATAAGAATAGGGCTATGTAAACTATCCGCTATCAAATCGACATCACTATAATCAAAACTATTACTTGACAATTCAGATATCCATTCGTGTTTCAAATAAATTGAATGCAAATAGTTCGGCATGTTCTTATCACTTAGTCCGAAATAGGCTGATGATATACCACTTTCTGAATTTCTATTTAATGATACCGTTCCATATAAGCTAGAAATCATTCCCTCCTGAGGTTTAAGGATACTATATTCTACATTATAGTAAAATTGTTTCTGCTCTGACAAAGATTTAAAAACATCAGACAAATCAGTATGCTTTTCAGGCACTGAACAAGAAATACCAGCAAGAAGAATTAAAATAAAATATATGGAATTGTTCATAATCGTGTTTTTGTTTAAATATAACTAAAAGTAAATTAGTTTAAAATTTGAAAACTCTCCAACCACTATGGCGTTTACTTTTTGAAACAAAAATTAATTATGAAATCATTTGAATTTAGAAATCCGACTAAAATAATATTTGGAGAAGGTGAAATAAAAAAGTTAGCTGATAATATTCCTGCTGGAAGTCATGTTCTATTGGCTTATGGTGGCGGAAGCATCAAGAAAAACGGTGTTTATGAACAGGTAATTGAAGCCAGTAAGGATTTTAAAGTGACTGAATTTTCAGGAATAGAACCTAACCCTCATTTTGAAACTTTGATGAAAGCAGTTAAAATCATTAGAGAAGAAAAAATTGATTTTATTCTAGCAGTTGGCGGTGGTTCAGTAATTGATGGATGCAAATTTCTTTCTGCCGCTACTTTTTATGAAGGAGATGAATGGGATTTAGTTTCGAAAGGATTGTCAAGAAAACAAGAAAAAGTTTTGCCTTTTGGAACGGTATTAACGCTGCCTGCTACAGGTTCTGAAATGAATTCTGGAGCTGTGGTTACTAAAGCTTCCACTCAGGAAAAGAGAACTTTCGGTGGACCCCAATACTTTCCAGCTTTTTCAATTTGTGACCCAACAGTTATACAATCCTTACCAAAAAGGCAAATAGCAAACGGAATTGTTGATGCTTATGCACATACTTTAGAGCAATATTTAACTTATCAGCATGATGCAATTTTACAGGATAGAATTGCCGAGGGAATTTTACAAACACTGATTGAGATAGGCCCTAAAGTCATGGAAGACCCATCTGACTATAAAGCAGCCTCTAATTTCATGTGGTCGGCTACCATGGCTCTAAATGGAATTTTAAGATTAGGCGTTCCTACTGATTGGGCCACCCATATGATTGCACATGAATTAACAGCCTTACATGGAATTGATCATGCCAGGACATTGGCGATTATCGCTCCAAACCTATACAAAAAACTTTTTGATGATAAAAAGGATAAATTAGTACAATACGGAAAAAGAGTTTGGGGCTTAACAGGTGAATCTGACATTGAGATTGCGGAAAAAGCTATTGAAATGACGGTTTCTTTCTTCCAATCATTGGGAATTGATACCAAACTATCAGATTATACATCGGAATATCAGAATACTGCACAGACCGTATATGATAGATTTACCGAACGTAAATGGATGGGATTAGGAGAAACACAAAAAGTCGATCCTGATATGGCTAAAGAAATAGTGGAAATGAGTATTTAAGGCCTCATTTTTAGCCACTTTTAAATTAATTGGAGGGATTTGTATATTAATCAAAATTGATTTAAATAATATAGGAAACTGAACATTCTAAGATTTTTGAATTTT
This sequence comes from Marivirga sp., assembly GCF_024636815.1. GTDB lineage: Bacteria > Bacteroidota > Bacteroidia > Cytophagales > Cyclobacteriaceae > Marivirga. Next base: position 3,769 of record NZ_JAGXGF010000021.1, on the reverse strand, counting down.
TATTTGCAGTTTTTCAAATTGTGAATGTTCAGTTTCCACATCTCTCACTTGCTCATTAATGGTTTGATCTGACTCTAATTTAAGACGGATCTCCTTAATGGTGATATCCAGAATCTTTACCTCATCTTTCAGCATATTTATAATTGCTTCTTTCTCTTTTATCTCCTCAGAATAATCTAATAAATTACATAAACCTAGCATAGTTGCAACTGGAGCCCTCAACTGGTGTCCATTAATAAAAGTGTATTCAGCTAGTTTTTCATTTTTAAGTTGTAATTCTCTAGTTCGCTCTATCACTTTATCTTCTAAATGATTATTCAATCCTTTCAATGATTCATTGAGAGATTGTAATTCTTCCGATTGCGTTACAATTTCCTTTTGTTGATGAGTTACCTTTCTATTAATAATCTGAATGTTTTTTGAGAACTTATAGCTGATGTAAGCAATGGAAATGAAGTGAATTAAAGCGTATCCTAAAGATAAATGAAGCATTAGATCCGGTAAACTATTCTTAATTTGAAATCCATATATCGGAAATGTTAATAAATAGCCAACTGGAATTAGAAGCATTCTATAAACTTTATGAAAACCTCTTGAGGCTACATAATTGCAGACTAAACCTAAAATAAATACAAAGGTAGGAATATAAATTAGTTGAATTAGGCCGACAAACCATCCAACTACCAAGAAATCAACCATATTCTGTCTAATAGCGATCCCTTTATCATTATCATGCTTTACGTAAAATATGAATATTGAATATGGAAGAATGACGGCCATTAAAATCGAAAAATAATGCCATATATCTAACGGGATATCATAAAACTTTAAAAATATGATTAAATAAATAGCATTGAATAAATAAGCGGCATATCGAAACAGTAAGGAAGCTTGCCCGAAAAAATCACACTTTTGCCAGTAATATTTTATGTTCAATAATTGCACATTCCAAAGTAAAAACCTATTCCTAATTCACCAATTAAATATTGTAATATTTAAAAGCATGAGTTGTGCATACCAAAATACGACATTTTAAATACTATTATTTCAATAATTGATATTTTTTTATTTGACGATGTTTATTTGAACAAATATTTAATTATTATAGTTGTTAACGAATAAATATTTAGTAATATTCAAATAACGTAGATTTAACTTGCCATTCTTATTAATTTGAATTGCATAAGATCAATTTTAAATGCCTAAAATAGATAAAGAACAAAAATTCTTTGACTTTTCAGATTATGGAAGAAGTCCGGCTATTTATCTTTCAAGTTTATTTAAAGACACTTCTCTTACTCCAATTCATGTTACATTAGCATTTGGTATTATTGGTTTAATATCTGCTTATTCTATTTTGATGGAATATTATTTTATTGCAGGTTTGGGTTTGATTCTAAAATCAATAGTGGATGCAATGGATGGTGAACTTGCGAGGATAAAGGAAAGACCCTCCTATTCAGGTAGATATTTGGATTCAATTTTTGACAGCACCTTAAATCTAATATTTATATTGGCCATTAGTTATAAAAGTACAAGCCCATTATGGTTGGCGGTAATTGCTTATTTGTGCATTCAACTTCAAGGAACACTATACAATTATTACTATGTGATACTAAGACACCGTTCTATTGGAGGTGATACAACTAGTAAGATTTTTGAATTAAAGCCGCCTACAGCCTTTGCTGGGGAAAGTCAAACCACAGTGAATATACTGTTTAAAATATTTCAAGTATTATATTTCCCTTTTGATTGGTTAATGTACCAGTTTGATAAGGAGGCTTATAGAATTCGGCAATTCCCTAACTGGTTTATGACTTTTATATCCGTTTATGGATTGGGTTTTCAATTAATGATAATGGCAGTTATGCTTTCTATGGGCTTGATAAATTACATTATACCCTTTTTTATAGGTTACACCACCATAACCATTCTCTTCATCGGCATAAGAAAATTATTAGTTAAATAATCTCCATAAAACTTTAGGATACCTCCATTTACTTCATAAATGATTTTATTGTTTCTTCTCCTTTTTAACGGTAGTTATTGGCTGACCAATTAACTCCGAATAATTTTTAATGAACATGGCTACGAAATAAAAGATAAATGATACGTAGAAAACAAATAACATTATTAGAACAATACTACTAGAGGCACCAAATATTCCTTTAATATTACTATTGAATAAAATTAATTCGATCAAAACCTGACCAATTTTGAACAATATAGAAGACATTATTCCTCCAACTATAGCTGGTTTCCAGGGTAATTTGGCATTAGGCAGTATCTTAAATAATAAGGTGAACCAAGCTGAAAAAGTAAGAAGTGAAAATAATATACTGATAATTCTGATTAAATAGGTTTTAATATTGGGTAAAATGTGGTTAATCTTATCTCCTACAAATGCAATAGCTATATCAGAGAGAATAGCCACTAATATTATGGCACCACCAATTATAACAAGAATAATGGCGGTAAGTCTTCCTCGCAAATGTGAGGTAAATTTCTGATTGCTTTTGGAAGGGACGTCCCAAACTTGATTAATATTAAGTTGAACCAGAAAAAACAAATTTGTACCAATAAACAACAAAAACAAAAACACCAAAATAGAAGTAAGAAGATCATCCGGTAGTTCTTGAAAATTTTGAAATATCTGCTTTATCTGTTCAGTCCCTGAACTTCCTAAAATATTACTGATCTGGTTAAAAATTTCATCATTCAAAAACTCTGGCTTAATAAAAATACCGAGCGTATTAATTAAAATAACCAAAATTGGGGGTATGGCAAATAGACTAAAAAATGCTGTTGAAGACGCTAATTGCATCGGATTCTTATCTCTTAAGTCCTTTAAAGACTTAGGTACTAATTTCAAAATTGCTAATAATTTTCCCTTCATTTATAAGCTATAGATTGCTTTTACGCATTACAATAAATAAAAAAACCGGAGTTGATAATACTCCGGTATCTAATAAATAAATATTATGTTAAAATTACTCTAAATCATTCTCAATTTTTTCACCTAAAGCATTTAATTCATTTTCAATGTCTTCAAATGCATTATTGACATCATTCTTTACTTCAGCCCATGTATTTTTAGTTGATTTTTCAATCTTATCCAAATTATTTTCAAGCTCACGCTTAGTATTTTCAAGTTTCTGTTCTAATTCAGAATCAGCTTCTGCCTTTTCAATTCGTTTTTCAACTTCTTCAATCTCAGCTTTAAGTTTAGCTTCCCACTCATTTTTCTTTTCACGGAAATCATCTTTTACTTCCTCGGTTCTTTCCTCAACAGTAGCATTTTCATTTTGCTTTTTCTCAGACTGACATGCAATAGCTGAAGAAAATACAATTGCAATCACTAATGTTTTAATTCCAAGTTTCATAGTTATAGATTTTAGTTTATAAAATACTTCTCTATTGTAACGAACATTTAGGAAAAGGGTTAAAACCGAATAAAATAGGCAGTTTTATAATTTAAAAAAATACTTAAACAAACAGCATAATTATCTTGATCTATCTTAAAGCGAAGATGGTACTGATTAATTAGGGCTTGCTGAAAAACGCATTCCCCCCTAAAAACTGACTTTTAACAATAATATATGTTAAAAACTATTACACTGTTGATAACAAGTGCATGGCTTTTTTTAGATTTCCCCACTTTTCCTTGCACTTCAAAAAATGCGAAATCGAATTTTTTTTTGAGCTAGCCTCAGGTACGCCACCTACTGCCCGGTCGAAGATTGAGGTATAAGCATACATCTTCACTTCG
>NZ_JAGXGF010000223.1 GCF_024636815.1 Marivirga sp. | reverse complement strand
TTCGCATTTTTTGAAGTGCAAGGAAAAGTGGGGAAATCTAAAAAAAGCCATGCACTTGTTATCAACAGTGTAATAGTTTTTAACATATATTATTGTTAAAAGTCAGTTTTTAGGGGGAAATGCGTTTTTCAGCAAGCCCTAGACTATCAAACACAGGGGGATCTGCATCATGGGCACTTTGAAGTAAATCAGGTTCAATCACTAGCCGGAAGAAAGCAAATCCAGGTTTCTCAACCTCAGATCGGGTGGCCGCTTTAATTCTAATTTTCTTTCCTCGGTAGGGTGCAGCGGCTATGGTTTGTGACTCGTCCTAAAAAAAGTTTACAGATTTAAAGCTCGATGTTTACAAGTCACCCCGCCTGAAGCAAAAACCGTGTTGATAGTAGCTTTCATTTTAATAATGCTTTTAACTTTTTTGACTGCTTAAACCACGCTATAATGAGGGGGATAAAAATAATATATCCTAAAATCCAGAATATCCAAACGTATTCGTTTGGTGACAATCGAGCCATCAAACCATTAATCAGAGGTATAAATGAAAGTAGCATCAAGGTTGCGTGTAATAAAATTCTATTTCTTTTAATACTTAATTCAAAAATCAAAGTAGACAAAGCAATCATCGCAAAAGTCAAACGAACAATTATCCAACCAAGTTCAATGTTAAAGATTATAATAAAAACATCAACCAAATAAATGAAAACAGTTAATAAAAGAATACTTAAAATCCACCAGTTTTTGGTAATTATCTTTTCATTTTTCTTCGCATAATAAGTCCCAGCAATAATAAGGTATGTACCAAAGAGAGTAAGTGCAAGGAAAAATATTTTGAACTTAATAAAAAGCATTAAAAAGGCGGTCAAAACCACCCCTACATAAAAATAAAAATAATAGCGTCCTGATTTTTTATGGACCTCACCACCTTTCGGTTCGACAATAATAGCTACAAGTCCACTCACGAAGGCTGCGATTGTAAAAACTACATGGCAAATTGTCATTATCTTGTAGGTTTCCATACTTGAATTTTGGTTTGGTTTATGAAGTTACCGTCACCATGCATCTATCCTTATTCCTGGTAGATAATAATTAATATAATATATCTATATATTTATAAATAATAAGATTATTTAATTATATTAATTATTACTAGTTTCTTTCATTAATACCTCGGATGAGGAGTTTTTCAAATTAGAGCTTACGCAATCTGATGATAGCATTGAAACCTTATGAAACTCCATTTTGGTTCTTCAAAACCTCATTTAAGTAAATTTAGGCTTTTATTTTTTAGCTGAAATGTCGCATCTGTACAAGATTTTGTGGAATCCCTTCTGTTATCTTTAGCCGATACAATCTCAACTTTGAATAATGAATTTGGCATACCCCCTATCCTAGCCTTTATGATGGGCTAAAATTTACCCTGGATGCAGTAGAAAAATGAATATGAAGACTATAAAAAAGCAAAATATGAAGGAATTAATATTTATGCTGACTGGCTTATTATTCACCACAACGGTTTTGAGTCAAACGTTTGATGAAAAATATAGCAAAGATGTACAATCAATAGATGCTATTATAAATGCCTATTATGAAGTTATTTCGGGCTCCAGCGATGATCCATGGCAATTTGAAAGAGATAAATACCTTCATGCAGAAAATGCGGTAATAACCAGGCTGGATGATGCGGGGAATGCAGCAGTTCATTCATTAGAAGCTGAGTATATCCCAATGGGACTAAACCCAAGAGAAGATTTCTATGAGCACGAGCTCAAGCGAATCGTCAGCAAATATGGGAACATCGCTCAGGTTTGGAGCGCTTTTGAAATCAGAAAAACGCCTGAAACTCCCTCAGCTACAAGAGGGCTGAATAGTATTCAACTTCATTATGAAAATGGTAGGTGGTATATCGATAGCTGGACAGCTCAAATGGAATCTGAACAGAACACCTTAGTGCAAGAATTTCTAAATGCGCAATGATACCATCCAAAATTCATCTACTAACAAAACTTTAATCAATGCTGAAATTCTTTAGAAAAATCCGCCAAAAACTTCTTCTGAAGATTTGATTGAAGTCAGGAGACATTTGTATGATGCTTATAGAAGCCAAAAGTCAGGAATCCGATTGCGATAACGCAATTAAAATACTTAAATTTATTTACTTTTTATGCAATTATAACAGTTCATATATGGATTTTACTAAGAAAATATGATATATTTAAATATACATGACAAATAAATCACTATCCATATCAACCTAACTGGCAAAGCGATGATCCACGGCTATATAAAATTCTTCATATGGTGTACTGCATTGCTCTTGCATGTGAGCATTTTTTCACAAAGTGTGCAAGTAAAAGATAGTGCAAAAGCTGCACTTGAAATGAGCGAAACATATTCCGAAAAAGCCTCATGGTATGGGAGCATGGATCATTATAATGCGGACAGTTCTCTTTATTACTCAAATAAAGCGCTGGAGGTATTGAATAGCCAAGAGCCTTTTCATCAAACGGCAATTAAAAAGCTACAATTAAAAAAAATGAGTGTCGGACAAGACCTTTCACCTGATCAGATTTCTGCTTTGAGTAGAGCCTACCAGGATAAAGCTTTGTGGTTTAAAGAAATGCCTAATTTTAACCGCGACAGCACTGTATTTTATTTTGATATGGCTGCTCTATTACTACAAAATAGCCAACCCTTACGATATGAACAATTGGCTGAACTGTATCTTAATATAACGGACAGAGACAATAGGTCTCATAATTTTAATGTGGCGGATTCACTGGCACCCATAGGTTGGGCTTACTACGAAAAAATTCCAGAAAAAGAAAAAGATAAGGTTTTGGGTTATAATTTATTAATCAACTGGGCTTTGATAAAAATTATCAGAGGAGAACCAAAACCCGGCCTGGAGCTTTTTGTCAAAGCTCAGGACTTGCTTAAAGGTGATCCCAGACCTGAAATTCAGCTAAAGATTTTGAAAGATAAGGGCAGGTTTCTCTATCAATATGGTTTGCCTGAAGAAGAAGATATAGGAGTTCAATATTTAAGGGAGAGCATGATTGGCTATCAAAAATCAGATTATCCCGGAAGAAATGAGGCACTTGTTTGCGCCTACAAACTGTTATCTTACCATTACACAGATGCAAATTCTGATTCAAGTGACTATTTTATTGATCAAATAGAGGTGCTATTGCCAAAAATAACCAATCCCTTTCATCATACATGGTATTATTATGCCATGGGCAGCAAACTTATCGACAAGGCAAAATACGAACAGGCTGAACCTTACTTATTTAAAACCATCAAATTGCTGGAGGAGAATAATCTAAGCACTATTGATGTTTATCAATTTGCGCATTCCCGTTTAGGAGATATTGCCAAGGAAGAAGGTAGATATGACGAAGCTATAACCTATTATGATAAAGCGAGGAATTCCTCTATTGAAATCAACACCAAGGCGAATACAGCCTACTTCATCAATAAATTATACCAATTGCATGAGCTCCGGGGAGATTATAAAAAAGCACTCGAAAACTATAAGGAGTGGTCAGAGGCTAACAATCTTATCGAAGTAGAAAGAAACGAAAGAAGCCTTCGTGAAAGCGAATTACAAATGAATGTCTTCAATCAAGATAAAGAGCTTGCTGCTAACCGACAGCAGCAAAGCATTTATATCGGTGCTCTAATTATTGGTGCCCTGTTGCTCGGATTACTTTACCGTAATTACAGGCTTAAACAAAGGAGTAATAATACACTAAAAATATTAAATGAGGAGTTAGCCGATAAAAATGTATTACTAGATAAGCGTAATGCTGAAAACGAATTGCTTCTCAAAGAAATACATCATCGTGTAAAAAATAATCTGGAACTAGTCAAGAGCTTAATTTCATTACAATCAGCTCAGATAGAAGATCCTGCTACCAAAGAGGCCATGATGGCCAGTCAAAACCGGGTGCAATCAATGGGCATTATCCACCAAAAGTTATATCAGGGAACAAATCTGGGAAGTATAGAAATGAAGGATTACTTCCTAAACCTTAGTGAAGGCATTCTGGACACCTTTAATGCAGAAGAAAAAGTGAAGATAGAGTGCGCAATGGACAATTTAGAACTGGATGTGGATACGGCCGTTCCCATTGGGCTTATTGTAAATGAGCTTTTGACAAATGCGCTGAAGTATGCTTTTCCTACAAAGGAAAATGGTATCATACACATCAGTTTAGAAAAAACGACCGATAACAATTTAAAATTGAAAATAAAGGACAACGGAGTGGGTAAAGTTGTAGGTATAGCTCCCAAAGGAACCGGTTTCGGTTCACAGTTAGTGCAATTATTAACACAACAACTCAACGGGAAAATGCAAGAACATACCAATGAAGGCACCCATATTGAATTTGATTTCTTAATTAAGAAAAGTGCGTAAATGAGTGAAAAGTTTAAAATATTAATTGTTGAAGATGAAATGCTCATTGGGGCGAATATTTCATTACAACTAAATGAATTAGGTTACGAGGTGACAGGTATCATTCCAAGAGGCGAAGAGGCCCTTAAGCATATTGAGGATAATCCCCCTGATATCCTGCTCCTTGATATAAATCTTAAAGGAGATTTAGATGGCATCGAAACCGCATTAGCAATGCAAAAAACACATAATATTCCTGTTATTTATTTGACGGCTAATACTGATGACGCACATTTTAACCGCGCTAAAGCAACAAAGCCTTTCGGTTTTTTATCAAAGCCTTTTAAGAAATTGGATTTGCAACGTACGATTGAATTAACGATTAACCAGATGGACAAAAAAATCAGAACGCATACTGATTTAGAATCTCAAAATAGCAATTCTTTCATATTAAGTGACTGTATTTTTGTAAGGCATTTAAATTCAATGGTTAAGGTAGATATTAAAGATATCCTCTACATTGAAGCTGAGCGGAATTATTGCCGTATATTTTCCAGCAGCAAAGAATATTTAGTGGTCATGTCGCTAAAAGAAATGGATGAAAAACTTCCTTCTAAGCACTTTTTAAGAACTCACCGTTCATATATCATCAATCTTTCTCAAATCAAAGAGATAGCCGCTACCCATGTAGTGATCGGGAATAAAGCCCTTCCAGTTACAAAAGCACAAAGAGAAGAATTGTTAAAGCGAATACAAGCTATTTAATTCCTTCGGACAGAAATTCCATTTTCATAGATTAGCACTAAATTAGAATGAATATATGAGCTTACGGCTTTTTTATCATCGATATTTTAGACCAATAATGATCGCAAGGAAGAAAAAAAATAATGGACGCAAACGAAAGGTGAAATGATGACTTTTATGTCACTATATAATAGTTAACACCATGCAGGAAATAGTATATTGCACATTTGATTGAACATTTTTAAATATAATTGATGAATTGGTTGTGCATTTTGTATCTTTATAAAAAATAGCACAGAATCATGAGAACACTCTATCAGAAATTTGAGACGCTCTTACAATATACGACCTCAGATTTTAAACGTTATTTATACGAAAATGTCGCGTGGGATAGCCGAATGCTTGGAATTATTGGTGCTCGTGGAGTCGGGAAAACAACAATGATTTTACAGCATATCAAAGAAAAATTAGATAGTAAAAAAGCATTATATGTATCAGCCGATGATATGTATTTCAGTGAAAACAGCCTTTTCGACTTAGCTGATGATTTTTATAAAAATGCAGGAGAACACTTGTTTATTGATGAAATACATAAATACACAGATTGGTCTCGAGAATTAAAAAATATTTATGATTCATTTCCAACCTTGAAAATTGTATTCACTGGTTCTTCGGTGCTCGACATACTTAAAGGTTCGGCTGATTTAAGTCGCAGGGCAATAATTTACAAATTACAACGCCTCTCATTTCGTGAATATTTGAAATTCTATCATAACTATGAAACAAAAGTTTACTCATTAGAACAAATCGTAAATAATGAGGTAAAACTTGAAAATATTCAACATCCTTTACCCTTATTTAATGATTATTTAAAACGTGGATATTATCCTTTTGGAATTGAAAATGAAATGAATTTACGTTTAGGTCAAATCATTGTGCAAACATTAGAATCCGATATTCCTCAATACGCAAATTTAAATGTGGGAACTGGTCGAAAACTTAAGCGCTTGCTTTCAATTATTGCTGAAAGCGTACCTTTTAAACCCAACTTTTCTAAATTATCAGCAATGATTGGCGTAAGTCGGAATTCCTTAGATGATTATTTTTCATACAAGGAAAAAGCTGGCCTTATTGGACAGTTACGAAATGAAACAAGTGGTATTCGTGGATTAGGAAAAGTTGATAAGGTGTATTTGGATAATACAAATATCATTTTCAATTTGGTTCGAGATAAATCAAATGTTGGAAATTTGCGAGAAACATTCTTTTTCAATCAAATGCGAGTAGAAAATGAAGTAATATCTTCAAAAAAAGCTGATTTTGTAATTAATGATTATACGTTTGAAGTTGGAGGAAAAAATAAACAACAAAGCCAAATTGAAAAAGACGGGAAATCATTTGTGGTAAAGGATGATATTGAGTTTGGTTACCGCAATGTTATTCCTCTTTGGGCTTTTGGATTAAATTATTAAAAACATACCTATAAAAAGAATGATTTACGTAAAACACTAAAAACATTGGCAGGCTTGCAGGCAATGTCGTTAAGTTAAGCTTTTATTATACCCATTTCAGGTGCTTTAATGGCAATATTAGCCCTCGCAGGAATTAAATACAATCATTGGAATTGCGGCTATTGCAATTTTAATAACGGTACAAATTGGATATGAAAAAAGCTGTTAACAGGCAAAGAGCAGCACGGATTGATCCTACTTCCAATTCCTCCTTTTTACCTTCGGACAGAAAACCAGCCCCTTCGGACAATAAATCAGGGGCTCCGTCCTTGACCGGTTTGATTTCAATTTGATAGTCAGTTGATTAGCATATGTTTATCAAGCATTTAAACTAATCCACTATCATTATGAAAGCTGTAAAACAAAAAACAGAAAGACTACATTCTCTGGACTCACTCAGGGCCATTATGATGATGCTGGGGATTGTATTACACGCGGCCAACACTTATACCGGTGGTGAACCCGGTCCTGGCTGGCCTTTAAAAGATCCGGAGGCAAGCAACGAATTGCTAAAATGGTTGGGCTATACTATTCATAATTTTAGGATGCCTATTTTTATGTTGGTAGCTGGTTTCTTTGCTGCACTATTGTTTTATGAGCGATCACCAAATAAAATGATTGTTAACAGAGTGAAGAGAATCGTATTCCCATTTATTCTTTTTGTCTTTTTGCTCTGGCCACTGGTAATGCTAGGTTTTTCTTACTCACAACAGATCTTTGGGCTTGCTCATATTTATACCTTCTCTAGTTTTTTCGAAAACCCATTTAACCTAATCCCAGAACGGACCATGCACTTATGGTTTTTATATTATCTGATTATGTTCTCCATCGCTTCTTTCGGCTTAGGCAAACTGCTGCAGCGCTTTCCTTCCATAACGAAACAAATAAGCAAAGTATTCAATCAAGTGATTAAAAGGTCACTGCTAAAAGCCGCAATACTATCACTAATCACTTTTTTGATATTGCTAGCGATGGATTCTTACTGGGTTGCCACCTCACTAAGTTTTGTACCTGATGGTGGTACTTTTAGCTTTTACTTCTTCTTCTATTTAACTGGCTGGATACTCTTTAAGTCAAAGCATTTATTATCATCCTTCATGCAATATGACAGGCTCTTCGTTCTTTTAGGTCTGGGGATATTTACCCTCTATTTTTTAGCGGACAGAACAGAATTCTCTAATGCGCTAACAGCAGGCATCAGATCGGTGACTTGTTGGCTCTTTATTTTCGGTTTCACAGGTTTGTTTTTGAGATATTTTAGTAAGCATTCAGCAATAGGGCGCTACATTTCGGATTCAGCCTATTGGGTATATTTACTTCACTTGCCCTTAACCGCATTTTTGCCAGGATTACTGGCAGGCTGGGCCATACCTGCCTTACTTAAATTCACCATTGTTGCATCGATTACAACCTTTATTTGCTTTTTCACCTACCACTATTTAGTGCGAGCAACCTTTGTTGGGGAGTTCCTAAACGGAAGAAAATATTCTAGGAAACTCAATGATATAAAACCTTTGGAGAAGCCTGTAAGGCCAATTATGACTTTAGTAACTGATAACAAATGAGGCTACTATATAAAGGAGCAAGTTTTTGAAGAAACTATTGATAATTTAAGATCAGAGTAAAGAAACAATGCATTGTAAACTGAATATAACAACTTTAATATCATTAGCCAATTGTTGTACACAAACTAAAACAAGAACAATAAACTAAAAATAAATCATGAAAAAAGCACTAATCATTCTGATTTTACTTCAGATTTCAAATCTTGCTATTGGTCAAGAAAAGAAAGATTTTACTCTTTCCTTTAATCATATGGCACTTTCAGTTAAAGATGTAAATGTATCAGCTACATTTTACACAGACGTTCTTAATTTGAAAATAATTCCATTGCCCCCAGAGGCTACAGACGTAAAATGGATTTCAATGGGCGATGGAAAAGAATTACATCTATTATCGGGATTTAAAAATGATGTTAAGATAAATAAGGATTTACATCTTGCTTTTTCAGCTGCCAATTTTGATGAATTTGTTCAGAGACTTACAGAAATGAATGTTGAATACTCTGATTTCCCTGGTAACTTAAATAAAATTAATGTAAGACCTGATGGAATAGAACAAGTTTACTTTCAAGATCCGGATGGCTATTGGATAGAAGTGAATAGCATCAAACAATAAATAAAATCATTGCACAATAAACTGCACACAAGAAGGCTTACTGCTTCTTGGGCGCAAAAAGCCAATAATTAAATAACCAAAGAACCCTTTTATCTAAAAATCAAGATTAATAATGAAAATCAAAAATACAGCAATAGCACTTATCACAACGATAAGCCTTTGTACTGGCCAATTGCTTGCCCAAAAAAGCAATTATAGTGAACTCATTGCCAAAAGTGCCAACAACATAGAACAGAAGGTGATAGACTGGAGAAGGGATATTCATCAGAATCCCGAATTGGGTAATCGAGAAATTCGGACAGCGGCCATGGTTGCAAAACATTTAGAGTCTCTTGGGATAGAAGTAAAAACCGAGGTTGGAATTACTGGCGTCATTGGTATTCTAAAAGGTAACTTTCCAGGTCCGGTCGTAGCTTTACGAGCAGATATGGATGCCTTACCAGTATTAGAGCGAACTCCTGTTCCTTTTGCGTCTAAAGTGAAAACCGTTTATGACGGCAATGAAACCGGGGTGATGCATGCTTGTGGTCATGATGCTCATGTGGCAATTCTAATGGGAGTTGCTGAAATTTTAGCCGGCATGAAAAATGAGTTAAAAGGAACCGTTAAATTTATTTTTCAACCTGCTGAAGAAGGTGCTCCTAAGGGAGAAGAAGGCGGTGCCGAACTCATGGTAAAAGAGGGGGCATTAGAAAACCCCAAAGTTGATGTCATTTTTGGACTTCACATTATTGCACAGGTAGAGGTGGGAAAAATCACCTACCGACCTGGGGGTATGTTTGCAGGAGTTGCTGACATGAAGATAACGATAAAAGGAAAATCTTCACATGGTGCAGAACCCTGGTCATCGGTGGATCCAATTGTGACATCGGCCCAAATCATCAATAATCTTCAAACTATTATTAGCCGCAATGTAAAAATTACCGAAAATGCAGCGGTTGTCACTATTGGTGCCATACATGGTGGGAATCGTTCCAATATTATCCCTGAGCAAGTCGAAATGCTAGGCACAATACGCACCTTAAGTGAGTCTGATGAGCAACTCATTTTTGAACGTATTCGCCAAATAGTGACTAACACGGCAGAGGCAAACGGTGCTGAGGCCATTGTGGAGCTACCCTATTCATCACATTACCCTGTCACATTCAATAACATTGAACTTACCGCCAAAATGTTACCTACTTTAAAGAAAGCAGCTGGAGAATCTAATGTTATTTTGGTACCAGCAGAGACTGGAGCAGAGGATTTTTCATTTTTTGCAAATGAAGTACCCGGCCTGTACTTTAACATTGGCGGTTTGCCAAAGGGTAAAGATCCAGAAACTTCTGCTCCGCATCACACGCCAGAATTTTTTCTTGATGAAAGTGGGTTTGTTACAGGTGTTGAGGCCATGGTCAATTTGGTAGTTGATTATATGGAAATGGGAAAGTAGTAGCAAAAATATCTATGCAACCTCTTCTTCAGAATAAAAACTACTTATATAAACCTGTTTGTACGGAGGCGAATATGTAGAGGAGCAGGTTTTGGGGGTCAGAGTAAGGGCATTTTATGTATGGAAACTAAATAAAGATTTTTCTCCACCTTCCACACTACTTTCACTTGCTTCTAAATTTTCCTTCGGACAGAAACCCACCCCCTTCGGACAGTAAATCAAGGGTTTCGTCCTTGATCGGTTTCTATGTTCATAGTTAAGTGCTTATTTAGGTTTACGGCTATGGGCTGAACATTTAAAACGAAATGAAACGAAGCTATTAGAAATCATGAATATTAAACCAGTCAGCACATCCAATAGGATCATTTATTTAGATATTCTACGTGGCTTATCTATCTTATTTATTTTTGTTGCCAACAGCTACGGGTTTGCCGGTTGGTACGCTATGCCGGATGAAATGTACACTCAGTTTAGTGGAGGCTATATGAATACGATCGTCAAAAAATTAACTGTGGTTCTGGTAGACGGAAAATGGTACTCTATTTTCTCCATTCTCTTTGGCATCGGATTTATCATGCAATATGAAAGCGCCAAAAAAATAGGTAAATCATTTCCCATCTTCTTTAGTAAAAGAATGTTGGGACTCTTGTTTTTTGGCCTAATACATTTATTCTTTTTTTGGTTGGGTGACATTCTTACCTTATATGCCTTATTAGGATTTTTATTAATATTTTTCAGGAACATGTCCAGCAGAAAATTATTGATTTGGGCAGGCATATTACTATTGCTTCCCATCATTCATTTACTGTTGATGATTGGCTTTGATAATTTCTATCCTTTGTCATTTTTTGAACCGCTAGCCCGCTATCTTAATGATAATAATTTTCCCATTGCGATGAATATCAATGAGGTAGATTGGCTTGCTTTCGACCAAAATTTCCTCAATGTAAACAGTTGGCGCCAATTTTTTATTACTAATCTTGGTTTACCCATCCTTCGATACCTGGAGATACTGATGGAAGGAAGAATCTTCAAAGTATTGGCTTGCTTTTTAATTGGCATCTGGGCTGGAAGGATGATCCTCCATGAAGGCTTACTAGAAAATAAAAGCTTATTAAAGAAAATCGTTTTATATGGTTTCTTGATTGGATTGCCTATGAATATTGTGCTGGCTATTGCCAAAACACAAGCTGGAGGTTTCTGGACTATTATTAATTACACAAGCTATGCATTCGGTGTGGTTCCGCTGGCTTGTGCCTATGCAGCAGGTGTCGCCTTGCTTTTGCAAAAAAGGCATAAAATCTTGCTGCTATTAGCCCCGGTAGGTCAAACTGCCATGAGTAATTATATTTTTCAAACGTTCATTTCAGTCATTATTTTTTA
>NZ_JAGXGF010000222.1 GCF_024636815.1 Marivirga sp. | reverse complement strand
TATAATGCCCAAAAAGGCAAATATGGTTTTGTTAAATTAACAGAGCGGTATGGAGAAGGTAAATTACCTGAAATAGAAGTGGTGGACATGCGTAAAATGACAGCCAAAAAGCAGGTGACCGATGACTATAGCCATATATTTCTGACAGCAATGGAGGAAGAGCTGGGCAAAGGTAATCAGGCCATCATATTTCAAAATCGTAGAGGTTATGCACCCTATTTACAATGTGAAACCTGCGGATGGATTTCTGAATGTGAGAACTGCTCTGTCAGCCTTACCTACCATATGCATCAGCATGAATTGAAATGCCATTATTGTGGTTACCGACAGAAAAGCCCCAGCGCCTGTTTGAGTTGTGAATCTACCGCCTTAGTGATGAAAGGCTTTGGGACAGAGAAAATTGAAGATGATTTAAAACTGCATTTCCCAGATGTCAAAATTCAGCGGATGGATAGAGATACTACTCGTAAGAAATATTCCTATCAACAGATTATTGAATCATTTGAAAGTGGTGAAACACAAATCCTGATTGGCACCCAAATGGTCACAAAAGGACTTGATTTTGAAAATGTGAGCATAGTGGGGATAGTAGATGCCGATAGAATGATGTATTACCCTGATTTCCGAGCACATGAAAGAGCATTTCAAATGATGCTGCAGGTAAGCGGAAGAGCCGGCAGAAGCCATAAAAAAGGCAAAGTATGGATTCAAAGTTTTCAGCAAGATCATCCTTTATTCAATTATCTTTTAAAATATGATTACAAAGGTTTTTATGAACTTCAGCTCAAAGAAAGACATTCCTTCTTCTATCCTCCATTTTGCCGTTTAATCAAGATCGTTTTGAAAGGAGCTCAAGCCGATTCGGTTAGAAATGGAGCAAAATTATTATATGAATCCCTGCTTACTCAAATAGGCAATCAACGAGTATTAGCTCCGCATGAGCCCTTGATTTCAAAAATCCGAAACATCTATCATATGGAGCTCTGGATTAAGCTAGAAAAAGGATATCCTTTGGAAAGTACCAAAAATCAGATTAAAGCTTCAGTCAATAAATTACAAGAAAATAGTCAATTCAGAAAGTTGAGAGTAGTTTTTGACGTGGATCCGCAATAGAAAAAATATCGAATTTAGGCTTCCAGTTGAGTCAGAAATTTAAAGGGCGCGCTCTGTGAATTACGTTCTCCAAACTGCTTTTTCAAATTTCTAAACTCCTTTTGGTGATTAGTGGGGAATACATTTCTTATGCCATTCAGATTTTTAATATTGCTTATCAAACCAACTTCTAATTTATCAAAAGGTAATCCTATCATTTTGCAGATATCTTCTCCTAATAAATAAGCCATCATAGTTTCCGTAGGGAAAGAAAAAGGCAAAGGTTGATTTTTGATATAGCGTTGTAAGTTAATCGCTAGCATCTCTCCTGCTTTTGAATTGCGGAAATTACGGTTTTTGATTTTTTGCTCTAGTATAAAAGCATCTTGATTACTTTCTGGTAACCACTCTGCTTGAACTCCCAACATCTCTCCTATCATATTCCAATAGCGGATGTAATTTTGAGATTGTACTGCGGAAATAGTGTAACCTAACTTCCTCAATCCACGAGTGGCAATCAATGAAAATGACAGGTTGGTGCCGGCCATATCTTCCTGATTAACTGGAGTTCCCAATTCCTCACTCCATTTATCGCTATTAAGCAGATGATAACGGATGGCTGCATGCATTAATCTAACTTTAGCAATACTGATAAAACCTTTTCCTTGTGAGGTAAACGCTTCGGGACTGCAAACATCAAACACAAATTCAGCAGTTTCTGTCAAGCGTTTTTCAGGTTGCTCGTAAATCCTTTTGGAAAAACTTAAGACTTTGGCTCCTTCAGCAGCGGCATAGCAATAAGGCAAAGAAAGCATGCCCAAACAAAGCATAATGGCTGAAGCATGTTCAACGTAAAAATCAGCTCCTTTTTCTGCTAGCTTCTCATCAATTTGATAGTCTTTAATTTTTCTAAAGTATTGTTTTAAGCTTTCAGGAAACTCATCGGGAATAGGTTGATTGTTAAAAACTAATTGATTGTAAGCATTATTGGATAAAGGATTAAATCCTCTTTCGAATAAATCTTTTACGGTTTTATCTGCCAAGGAATCACCTGTTTTACGGGCCAAATCCAAGTCTGAATTAGGATATTTTATTTCTTGAGTTTGCACATTATAGTTAACTCAGATCTGGGTAAATTGATTAGATAATTTTACAGAAACTTATTATGGAATACATTCTTTTTAATAAAGACTTAGCGAAACGCTAAGACCAGGTTACATGCCCAGGTTACATTTTAATATCAGATTATTAAATAATTCCTACTTCTCAATATCCCCCATCTGAATATTTAAGGCTTTTACGCTGATTTGAATTTCTACTATGGATAGCAATAAGGAAATCATCAACAGCACTAATGAGAAGCCAAAAATAATACTTCCTGCCATTTGATATTCTTGATAAATGGTGAACATACTCACTACACAAAAGAACAATGAAGAAATTCCCAATAATTGCATATTACGAATGAGAATAACCCTCTTTTTTAAATTCGTTATTTGAGCTTTAATTTTAACATCATTTTCACTCATATAACGTGCATGCAAACTCCTAATTAAGTTAGCTAAGGCTAAAAAACGATTCGTATAAGCCAATAACAGCAATGAAATAGCTGGAAAAAGTAAAGCCGGTGTAGTTAAGGAGATTTCCATAAGAAATTACAAATTCATTTTCTTTAATTCTGAAACGGCAAAATCTACCGCCCTTGCGGTTAATGCCATATAGGTTAAGCTTGGATTCTGACAGGCCGAAGAAGTCATGGCAGCTCCATCCGTTACAAATACATTCGGCACTTCATGCAATTGGTTATGCTTGTTCAACATGGAAGTTTTGGGGTCTCTCCCCATTCTAGCGGTACCCATCTCATGTATTCCAAAACCAGGAACAGCAGGTAAATTCACAGATTCTATATTCTTTCCACCTGCGACTTCCAACATCTCTTTACCTGTCTTCATCATATCCTTTCGCATATTGTGTTCATTTTCCTTAAATTCACAATCAATATGCAAAGTCGGTAAACCCCACTTATCTCTCACATTTTCATTCAGCGTAACCTGATTATCTTCATAAGGTAAGGTCTCTCCAAGAGGCATAAAAGACATTTCCCAAGGGCCTGGTTTCATTAAAGCATCTTTAAATTCAGCTCCAAATCCAGCTAATCTATTACCATAGCCCCAACCTACTCTATTGCCTCCACCTTGAAATCCGTACCCTCTAATAAAATCAGGATGCTGAGATTTTATATTTTGGAAACGAGGAACATAAATTCCGTTTGGTCTGTAACCTGTATGGTATTTGTCATTAAAATTATCAAATTCAGCTTTTACATAAACCTCAAAGTGATGATCCATTAAATATTTCCCTAAACTTCCACTTGTATTGCCCAAACCATCAGGGAAACGGTCACTTTTGGAGTTCAACATAATCCAGGTGGAACCTAAGGTAGAAGCACATAAAAAGATGACTTTTGCAAAATACTCATGATATTCATTAGTTTCTGCATCTATTATTCGAACCCCTTTAGCCTTATTGGTATTTTCATCTAAGATAACTGATTCCACTATAGAATGAGGTCTCAAAGTCATATTACCCGTTGCAGATGCTGCAGGCAAAGTGGACGCCTGACTGCTGAAATATCCTCCAAAGGGACAACCTCTACTGCATAAATTTCTGTACTGACATTTTGTACGGTTATGCTTATTCTGGGTAAGGTTTGCTGTTCTACCTATGGTCATAAACCGGTCATCCCAGTTTTTTTCTATTGCTCCTTTTACTTTTTCCTCCACACAATACATATCCATCGGAGGCTGTAATTTGCCATCAGGCAATTGTGCATAGCCCTCATTTCTTCCTGAAACTCCAATAAATTCCTCCACTTTATCGTACCAAGGTGCTAAATCCTCATAACGAATAGGCCAATCTACTGCAATTCCGTCTTTAGCATTGGCCTCAAAATCCATGGGAGCTAATCTGTAGCTTTGTCGTCCCCAAGTTAGTGATCTACCGCCCACTTGATTTCCTCTTAACCAGCGAAATTCTTTATTTTCAGGATGTGTATAGGGATTTTCCTTATCATTTACCCAAAAATGTTTGGAGCCTTCATCAAAAGCATAAGTTTTACTCTGTACATAATATTCTTCCTGTACCTCCTGAGATTCTCTTCCCCTGTGTTCAAACTCCCAGGGAGCTTTATTCATGGTAGGATAATCTTTTATATGCTCTACATTTCTGCCCTTCTCCAGCACTAAAGTTTTCAATCCTTTTTCACACAATTCTTTTGCTGCCCATCCGCCCGAAATTCCTGATCCTACAACGATGGCATCAAATTGATTTTTTTCTTTACTCATTCTTAAAAATAATTTCCTACCCTTAATTTTTGATTTGATTTCATTGGTTCGCAACCCACCAATTGTGAGGGCACAGGTTGATAGTCCAAATGCTTGGTCATTATTTCCTCTGCGGTGAAATAGCCTAAAAGTACCAACTCTTTAAGCATTAAAAAGAAAGGTTTTTCTTGAGGGGCGGAATCGAAAGACAACTGTTTAGATTCATTCTCTAATCCATATAAAAAATCATATTGAGATTGATTGTCTAAATCTGTAAATATCTTTCCATTCTTTGATTCACTATTTTTTTCAATTTCCTGAAGTCCAGTTAAAAACTGTTTTTGTTCTTTTTCACTATAGACTTCGGCTACCATTTTATCAACAAATACATCAACTCCTACATCTAATGCTCCCGGAGTATCTGTTTTCGGTAAAATTTGATTGGCTAATGCCGCAACCAACAAAGCTTGCTTTTCATTAAAAAATTGAGGTTTCCACCCTAAAGGTTTTTTACTTTCGCAAGATTGAATTAAATGCATCAATAGTGGGGAAGTAGCAGCAAAACCTAATGCCAAACCTGTTTTTTTAATCGCTTCTCTTCTATTCATTCCCTAAATTTTCTTAATCAAATTTAATAATAAGTAAGTTATTGTTTAGTTTCAAGAAATAAGAAATGAATTCAAAAAATGTTTATATAAAAGGAGAATTAATGCTTTGGCTTAAGTCTGAAAATAGGGTTTGAAAAATAAAATAATAAAACATGAGTAAAATATTAAAAATGGGTATGATTGGAGGCGGGCCAGGCTCCATGATAGGTGATATTCATAGAATTACAGCTACCGCTTCAGGAAATGCCAAATTAGTTTGCGGTGCCTTCAGTTCTTCCAAAGAGAAATCTCTTGAAAAAGGAAAAGATCTGGGTCTTGACGATAACAGAATATATGGCAGCTATGATGAAATGATTGAAAAAGAAGCACAATTAGATGAAGATATAAGAATGGATTTCGTTGCCATAGTTACCCCTAATCATTTACATTTCGAGCCAGCGAAATTAGCTCTAGAAGCAGGCTTTCATGTTATTTGCGATAAACCACTCGCATTCGATTATGCTGAAGCTATAGAATTTCAAAAAGCTGTAGAAGAAGCCAAAGGACATTTCGCAATGACCTACACTTACAGAGGGTATCCCTTATTGGAAAAAGCAAAAGAGATAATTGATTTAGGTCATTTAGGAGATATACGAAAAGTGAAAGTGGATTATTCACAAGGATGGCTATCTCAATTAATTGAAGCAGAAGGGCATAAACAGGCAAGCTGGCGAACAGATCCTGAAAAATCAGGTAAAGGTGGAACCATTGCAGATATTGGCACCCACGCGTTTAACCTTTTGGAATCAGTAAGCGGATTAAAAGTGAAATCTCTTATGGCTGATGTTTCCATATTGGTTGAAGGACGTAAAATTGATGATGACACCAATGTTTTATTGGAAATGGATAATGGAGCTAAAGGATACTTATCTTCAAGCCAAATTTGCACAGGTGAAGACCAGGATTTAAGCTTACATATTTACGGGAGCAAGGCAGGAATGGTATGGGACCATAGCCGACCTAATTTACTAACTATAAAATATCCTGATTTTAGAGAAGAGTCCATAAAAGGATTAGACCACGAAATAGGAGAAAGTAGTGAAGTGAATATCCCAGGACACTCTCCTTATTTCACAGAAGCTTTTCAAAGAATATATGAAGGCTTTTTTGATACTATCTTAAATGGGAAAAGTAAAAAGGATTTCGTGAAAGCTGGAATTGACGATGGTATGAGAGGCATGCTGTTTATTGAGAAAGCTATACAGTCTTCTGATGAGAGGAAGTGGGTAGAAATGTAATCATATCAAATATTTTATATTGATTAAATTTAAGTATAATATAATGAGATTCCATTTTATTTTGGAATGACGGTCTATTCTATCATATTAAAAAACTTCAATAAATTAGTATATAGTTAATTTAAACTCATATTTGTGTTCTGTGCGTCATCCTCGCGAAGGCGGGGATCTTTTAATTTTAATCTGTGATTAAAATATCAAATAAACTGATTGTTTAAATCTAAAATAATTTAAAATCCATCAAAAGAATTGCTGAAACTTTGTTTCATCAAGACCAGATCCCTGCCTTCGCAGGAATGACGCACGGATTAAAACAAGCAATAAATGAAAAAAATATTATCTTGTTCAGCTGAATATGCTAATTCCGAGAAAGGTGGCTACTATCATCTACAAAAATTAAAGAATTGAATACAATCCAATTTCCCATTCAATTTCACCCTCCTCTAAATTTTTAATCGTAATTTTGTTTTCAATTAATTTTAAAGAATGAGACCAACAGTAGATCCCAATAATTTTAAATTTTCAGAAGATATACAAGTGCGATGGACTGATTTAGATCCTTTAGCACATGTCAATAACTCTATTTACATCCAATATTTTGAGATAGCACGTGGCCGATATATGCTTAAGGCCTCACCTAGTTGGGATTGGCATAAAGATATGTTTTTGCTAGCCAATATCAATTGCGATTATTTACAAGAATTGAAAATCGGAATGGCCCACACAAAATGCTGGGTCCGTACTAAAGAAATGGGCAAGAAAAGCTTCGTTTTGGAATATATGATTACTACTGATGATAAAACCGTGCATACTGTAGGTACCTCCATACAAGTAATGTTTGATACCAAGAATAAAACAACAATTGAAATTCCTGATTGGTTAAGAAAAGAGTTAATAGCGTACGAAAAAGAAGGAAGTATTGAATTAAAGTAAAAACATAACTATCGTCATTCAAAAAAGCTTCGAATAGAGAAAATGGATTTATTACAGAAAGCATCTCAAATCAATTTAGAAAAGTATCAATATGCTCTTCCTGAGGAAAGAATTGCCAAATTCCCCTTAACAGAAAGAGATCATTCTCAATTATTGATTTATCAAAAAGGGGATATTCAGCACAAGAATTTCTATAACTTAAAGTCTTATCTGCCTGAAAACAGTAGCTTGATTTTTAATAATACCAAAGTAATTCCTGCAAGAATACATTTTCAAAAACAAAGCGGAGCTAAAATTGAAATATTTTTACTTTCGCCACTTGATCCTACTCCAGAAGTAGCACAAGCAATGTTAGTTAAAAACAAATGTGTTTGGCATTGCATGGTGGGCAACCGAAAAAGATGGAAAATCCAGGATCAGTTAGAGAGGTTTTTCGAGACAGACTATGGCAAAATAAAAGTAACAGCCACTTACTCGGATTATGAACAAAATCATATTCAATTTGAATGGGATAATGATGCTGTTCCTTTTGTGGAGATAGTAGAATTGATGGGCAGCACCCCTCTTCCACCCTACCTCAATCGCTCAGCTACAGAGGAGGATAAACCACGTTATCAAACCGTTTACTCCAAAAATGAAG
The DNA here is from genome assembly GCF_024636815.1 of Marivirga sp. Lineage (GTDB taxonomy): Bacteria > Bacteroidota > Bacteroidia > Cytophagales > Cyclobacteriaceae > Marivirga. The sequence continues at coordinate 2,443 of NZ_JAGXGF010000222.1, read as the reverse complement.
GAGCTGTTGCTGCTCCCACTGCAGGCTTACACTTTACGGATGCAATCTTAAAAGACATTCAACAATCACATCCCATTCATGAACTTACTCTGCATGTTGGAGCAGGTACATTTCAACCAATAAAGGCAAATAATGTATTAGAGCATGATATGCATTGCGAACAAATTCAGATTGAGAGATCCACTATTGAATTTTTAGCGCAAAACCATAATCCTATTGTTGCAGTAGGTACCACTTCAGTTAGAAGTTTAGAAAGTGCTTATTGGTTTGGAGTACAATTGACTAATAATGAAACCAATACATTTCATATCAAAAAACTTTATCCTTATGAAAATGGATTTGAAAATCTACCAAGCAGAAAAGAAAGTTTTCAAGCCATTTTAGATTATATGGAAGCTGAAAATTTAGAAAGTTTACATGGGGATACTGAGATTTTTATTTTCCCTGGCTATAAGTTTCAGGTGGTTAATGCTTTGATTACCAATTTCCACCAACCCGAATCAACTTTGATTTTACTGATTGCAGCATTCATTGGAGAAGATTGGCGAAAAGTTTATAATGAAGCCTTAAAAAACGATTATAGATTTCTGTCTTATGGAGATTCTTCCATATTATTACCATAATTCATTATATTCGATTCATGGAATCATTTCAACAAGGAATAAAAGACTTTTGGATTACAATACAAGAATTTCTGAATGTTGTAATTTTTGACATTAAAGGCAGTGATTTCACATTGCTCACCCTTCTTTTTATTTTAATTTCAAGTTTCTTACTGGTCTTTTTATCTAAAAGAGCAAGTAATTTATTGGTCAGGAGAGTATTAAACAGATATATTAGAGATACTGGTGTTACGGATTCCATTGGCACCATCTTCCGATATTCAATTATCGTTATCGGATTTATAACCATTTTCCAATCCGCTGGTTTTGATTTAAGTACTTTAGGCTTATTAGCAGGGGCTTTAGGAGTAGGTATTGGTTTTGGATTACAAAACATCACTAACAACTTTATATCAGGAATTATTATCTTATTTGAAAGACCCATTAAAGTTGGTGATAGAATTGAAGTGGGAGACATTAACGGGGATGTATATTCTATTTCGATGCGATCTACAACAGTTATCACCAATGATAATATTTCTATAATTGTACCCAATTCAGAATTTATTAATAGTGCGGTGATCAATTGGAGTCATAATGACAGAAGAGTCCGCTTCAAAATTCCAATTGGGGTTTCCTATAATGAAGATCCTGAGACGGTTCGACAGCTCGTTATACAAGTAGCAAAAGATCATCTGGGGGTATTGGATGCGCCAGCACCAGATTTATGGTTCGAAGGCTACGGAGATAGCTCTCTTGATTTTAAATTAGCAGTATGGACTTCAGATTTCATACAAAGACCAGGAGTTTTGAAAAGTCAGTTATATTATGCTGTTTTCAAGAAATTTGCAGAACACAATATTGAAATTCCTTTCCCACAAAGAGATCTTCATTTGAAGTCAGGATGGGGAAAAGAAAAAAAGGTTGACAATTGACAATTCTAAAGCTAAATCTTAAAACTGTTGATAAGGTACAAGTTAAAATAGCATCAGTATGAGTTAATCTAGGCATATTAATAACATAATAAAGTTCTCAATATTGATAATTGAAAGTGCTTAACATATTCTGAATTTAATACCAATAGCTCACAATGGATAAATATTTCATCATAGATTTTGACAGTACGCTTACCCGAGTTGAAGCAATGGACCTACTTGCTTCTATTTCTCTTCAGGGATTGCCACAAAAAGCTGCTGCTGAAGCACGTATCAAAGAATTAACTGATTTAGGAATGAATGGTGAAATCTCATTTCGAGATTCTTTGAAAGAAAGGTTATTACTATTAGAAGCTAAGGAATCTCATATTCCTCCTTTGATTGAATTATTAAAAAAGCAAGTATCAACTTCTTTCCAAAGAAATAAAGAGTTCTTTAACCAATATGCGGATTCAATTTATGTTATCTCAAATGGATTTAAGGAATATATCACTCCTATCGTAACGGAATTGGGCATAAAGGAAAATCACATCTATGCTAATGAATTACTTTTTGATGATAATGGTAAAGTGATTGGCTTTAATGAGGACAACCCACTATCTAAAGATGGTGGCAAAGCTGAAGTGATTAGAAAATTAGATCTTGATGGTGATATTTATGTCATTGGAGACGGACATAATGATTATGAAATTAAAGCCGCAGGGCTGGCAAATAAGTTTTATGCTTTCACTGAAAACGTAAGCCGTGAAAAAGTAATGAAAAAAGCCGATCATATTGCTCCATCATTAGAGGAAGTACTATTCGAAAATAATATCATTTCAGCATTTTCTTATCCCAAAAACAGAATCAAGGTTTTACTTCTAGAAAATGTACATCATATAGGTGTTAATCTATTAGAAAAAGAAG
>NZ_JAGXGF010000221.1 GCF_024636815.1 Marivirga sp. | reverse complement strand
TATAGGATTAAGTGTTTTACAGGCACAGGTTAAAATTGGAGACAATCCTAGTACAATTCATGCAAGTTCATTGTTTGAATTAGAAAGTACTACCAAAGGTTTACTTATGGTAAGGATGACCACTGCCCAACGGGACTCTATGGATTCCCCTCCTAATGGTATGCAAATATATAACACCACTACCAATAGCCTGGATGTTTTTACAGGGAGCAATTGGAGCTCTATGGAATATACTCACCCGACCAGTAACGTGGTGCATGTATATTCCTTAGATGATTTACCTACGCCTTCAGGCAGTGAAATACTATTGGACTCGGTTAAAATGTACATATTTTCAGGAATAGTCAATATTTCTCCTTATTACTTAAACTTAAATGGTGCAGGTTTAAAGGGCAACGTAGGGAATAAAGATGGGGTAATGTCCAATATTAGTGGTGCTGTACTACGTAGTACAGATAAAACTGTATCTATCGATCATATTGGTGTTTTCCTTGCAAGTTCCGGCACAAAAGCCTATGATTTTGCTGATGCTACCGGCACAAAATTTTGCTTTATTTTTATTGGTAATACCGTAATTGAAGTAGGGATTCCGAGCCTGGGAGTTGGCCAGATCAGTGGGTTTAAAGCTATATACATGTCTAAAAATTATTGGGACTGTTCTGATGGAGTGAAAATCACCGGAAATGTAGGCCTTTTTATCGCATCCGAAATCTTTATTTCCAACATAAGTGCCGGTTCCGGGATTGAATTTTTGGCCGGGCTTACCATTGGCGATATTGACCTATCCAATAACTATTTCTACTATACAGGTCAAACAGGGGTGAAAGTGAATGCAGGAGCAGTTATTGACAATGGACGAATGAGCACCAATATGTTCCGTGGCCCAGCTACCAATATCAGTGGTTTTGATTCATATACTCCTGGGTGGGAGATGTCGCTGAATTCTGGCGTTCCCAATTCCCGTTCCTATGGGTATTTGTATATGGTAGAGAATACAACCGCCACGCTTACCGACCCAAATAACACCTATGTGAAACTAGCGGGAGCTACTACTTCTACCACCTTACAAAAGTTTTCTTCTCCATCTGCTAATAGGTTAACATATTTAGGTAAGAGAAACATAACAGCAAAAATTTTAATGATAGTCAATGGTAAATCTCCAGCAAATTCTGCCGAATTCACTATGGCTTTGGCTAAAAACGGAACTGTAATTGAAGCACCTAGGCAATCTACTGGAAGCATGGTTAATAATCAGGCATTTTCACTTATAATGGAATTAGAAATATCTATGGAAACCAATGATTATATTGAGGTATTTCTTAAAACAACCTCAAGTATCTCTTCTGTGACCATATCCGACCTTCAATTCCGTGTGGTTGATTAAAAGGATTAAGATGTACACTAAAAATACAAGAAGAAATGAAAAAGCTAACTATACTGTATCTCTTAATATGTTACAGTCTTTGCCTTATGGCACAGGACCATTTTACAAATTTCGGGAATATGCAAATAGATTCGGGTTCAAATATTGCGTTTTATGGTGATGTGATAAATAATGGAACTTTAACAGATGAAAGTGCTCTCGTGGCATTATCAGGTTCAAATGCACTAAGCATTCGAGGTGATTCTGTGGTTATATTTAATAATCTTGAAATCAATAACACCAGTACTTCAGGCATTTCATTACAGCAAAAAGTGCACATTAGGGGTGAAGTTATTTTTACACAGGGAATTATTTATAGCACGGCCACCAATTATTTAGTATTTAACAATTTAGCCACTGCAACAGCTGCAAGTAATAATAGCTTTGTTTCCGGCCCTGTATTTAAAACCGGCAATCAAGCATTTACATTTCCAATAGGAAACGGTAGCGAATATGCTCCTGTTGCAATATCAGCACCCATGCTAGACACCGATCAATTTAAAGCTGAATATTTTGCTGAAGATGCCGGTTTATTATTTAATCCAGAAAGCAAGGATGATTCTTTGCATCATATTTCAGGCTGTGAATACTGGCAGTTAGACAGAACAGCGGGTATTTCTGAAGTTAATGTAACCTTAAGTTGGGCCACTCGCAGTTGTGGGGTAGGTAATTTAGCTGATTTAAGAATCGCCCATTGGGATGGTGCAAATTGGAAAAATGAAGGTAATGGCGGTACTACCGGCTCCACTCTTGCAGGAACTATTATTTCGTCAAATCCATTGGTTAACTTTAGCCCTTTTACGCTTGCTTCCATTTCAAAGGATAATACCTTACCTATAACTCTATTATCATTTGAAGGCATTTGTCTGGATTATGAAACCGTTTTAAAATGGCAAACGGCCAGCGAGTCGGATAATGACTATTTTACATTAGAGTACAGTACAAATACAAAGGATTGGGAAATGATTACTGAAATTGCCGGTTCCGGTAATTCAAATTCAACCAAAAACTATTCGTATACCTTTAAACAAGCTCCGTCAGGAAATGTGTTTTATAGGTTAAAACAAACTGATTTTAATGGCGATTTCGAATATTTTCCGATAGTAGAAGTGAAAAGCTGTGTGAAAGATCTAGCAGATATAGAGTTGAAGGTTTTTCCTGTCCCTACAACAGCAATTTTCAATTTATCATTTAACAAACCCTTAGATCAGATTACCTATATGAAAATATATAATACACTTGGCCGAAGTGTATTCTCTTCTGATAATTTTCATTCTATTATAGATTTATCAGATCATCCTATGGGAATTTATTTTGTACAAATTACGCTGAGGTCAGAAACAATCACTAAAAAGATAATGATTGAGAGGTAGGAGGAATAAATAAGAAGGCTTAAACTAAGTAAGCTGAGTTTCTATGTTGAAAAACCATACAAAACAAGCTCAATACGTCATCTCGGTCTCGATGGATCGGGATTAATTTCTCAAAAAAGAATATTATCCGAGATCTCATGGTGGCAATTAGCAGGAGCTAGCGGATAAATTAAGACTTTTGAAAAATCATGTCTTAATTTTCCAGCATAGCCTGTCTCTTTTTTACGGTGACACTAACTTTATATAAATCAGGTTAGAAATCCTATATTTTTTTGCTTTTGAAGGGTTTTGAACCTCTCCAAATTCCCCATAGGATTTATCATTTTTTACCATGATTTATCCTATCCGTAATACTTCAAAAGGAGTAATCTTAATGCTGCTTCTTCAAAAACCGATTAAATTGATTCATGATAAAAAGGTGTCCCACCGCCTGGGTATATTTATACACTAGCCATGGTAAAGCCGGTACAAACCAATGAATGGCAGAAATAATATGCTGATCATCCATTACAGAACGGAATTCCAGCCAGCCCATATCACTTCTTTTACAAAGTACGCCTCCTGTTATATAAAAGAGCTTTCGATTTTCATCGCTACGGTTTGGCATGTACGTCAATTCTAAAAGCACTATATTAAAAAGGTGAAATCGTACAATATCACCCTCTTTTTTAGCCATCAAAATAAATTTAAAATACTGATCTAACCATTTAGGGTACATATCTGCAATCCAGCCTGCCGGTTTGTTAAGAGGATTATTTAATCGCTGTACACTCCTAACCGTATTGCGCTCCTCTTCCTTTTCATAGCTTCTTTGTATTTTAGGATATTCATCATCAAGGCTTTTTGAATACTCTCCTCAATTTTCACTTCCCCTTTCCAATGAAAGGCTAGGCTTTTGTCTGCCCGCATATCATGACGAAGGCTATCAATTAGAGGGGAAACAAAAGTGCTGCTGGTACCCGAAAATAATGCTACCCATAATTTTGAAAAACCAAGTGTAAAAAAAGGAATAGAGAAAATAATCCTCTTTTTATTCAGCTTATCAGCGGTTATTTTGAGCATTTCCATATAGGAAGTTTCTTCCGGTCCTGCTACTTCAATAGCTTCTCCAAATACCTCTTCGTTTCCTAAGAATCGCTCAATAAAAGCTAGCATATCTTTAATATCAACCGGTTCGGAAGGTGATTTACACCATTGCGGACAAGCCATGATCGGTAAACTTTTTACAAGTTGCTCTACCACTCGAAATGATGAACCGCCTGGTCCAATCACAATTCCTGCCCTAATAGTGGTAAGAGGGACTGATCTCGATCCAAGAGTTTTTTCTGTTTCGTATCTACTTCTCAGATGCTTTGAATATTCTTTTGTCTCTTTTGGTAAGATCCCGCCAATAAACAAGATTTGCTTGAGACCACAAGCCTCGGCTGACCTTGCAAAATTATCGGCTAGCAATAAATCTGTATTTTCAAATGAACTTTGATTCATTCTGGTACTGGGATTCATACTATGCACCAGGTATAATGCATAATCAGCACCTTTCAAAGCCTCAGTTGTGCTGGAAAGTGAATACAAATCTGCTTTTCTCCATTCTACTGATGGATACTGATTATCTTGTACTTCTCCCCTGCTTAGCGCAATAATATCATAGGTTTCATGATACTTATCTATAAACCATTTACCAATAAAGCCTGTGGCCCCGGCTATTGCAACTCTTTTTTTCATATTACATTAAGTCATATCGATGAAAATTGTTAGATGATTTAAATATTAATATAAATAATAAATTTGAACCTCAATATTTTTTCAATCCATAAATACTAATTAATTTAGCTTTTACTAAATATATTAGTATTATGAGAAGCTTAGGAAGTTTATTAAAAGCGGGCTATGTGCCACAAAAGGGACAGGAATTTTATCAAGCCTATAGCGATATCCCCAGTTTAAGATTTGTAGATATCGAGAAACGCAAACGAAGGCCTACTGAATACCTATTTCAGCCTGGCAGTCATGATAATTTAGATAAGTACTACCTTTGGCCCTATTTTCCCGGTAAACCTATTAAAGCTGTACAACTAGTGAAAGTCATCCCTTTCTTCTCCACGGGTAAAAAACATCAATTAGTTGATGGTGCGCTTCGATACAAAGATTTTATTTATTTCGATGAGGAGACTATTTATATGTTTCCTACTTTTTTTAGGCCTGTTTATTAATACTGAATTTAACTTGCTATGATAATATTACCACAAAAGATACAAAAGAACACAAAAGTAAATAACCAAGGTTATTTATTAGGAAAACTTATTTTCAATTAACCATAAATTAATTCTTATAAAATATTTAAGGTGTCAGTTAAGTATTTATGGACTTTATAGATTTAAAAATATTTGACTGATCCAATTTTATATTTATATAAAATCTATTGTGTTCTTTGTATTTTGTGGTTAAAATTCAGTGGTACTTCCCCCTGAAGGAGTTTTCACTTTCAGTTTCAATGCGCCAATGTTAGAGCTCAATATTACTTTTCAAGTATTAGTAATTTAAATACAAAGCATAACAAAATTTCCATTTAACTTGGGTGAAAATTTAAATCCCTTAAATGTTTCTTTATTTTTGACGTTATTGTTTTAAATCCATAGCCTTATGAAAAAAGTCATTATTGTTATTGCAGTCATTGTGATTGTAATTGCATCTACTTTTATCTATTTTTTTTACCTCCAACCTGTTAAGAAAAACAATCCCATGATGGCTGTTCCGCCCACTGCAAGCATGATTTTTCAAATGGAAAATCCTTTTGAGGAATGGAATGAGATCACCGATAATAAAATCTGGAATTATTTAAAAACCAATCCCTATTTTGAAGAGCTGGGACAAGAAATGGATAGTCTTACAGTAGATATGAAAAGCGATCAAAGTCTGTGGGAATTGGTAATGGACCGACCTATGGTGATGTCCGTTCATAAAACCAGACCTAAAGATTATGATTTCTTATATGTAATTGATTTACAACGTGCCACACAGTTCGATTTCTTCAAAAACTACATTAAAGATTTTAGTGATGATATTGAAAAGGTATATACCCGAAATTATCATGATGTAGAAGTGCTGGAAATAAAATTTATGGACTCTCCTACTACATATCATCTTTACATTTATGAGAATCTTTTAAGCGTTTCTTCCACTCATTTATTAATAGAACAATCTATCGATCAATTAGCAGAGCCTGTTTTAATACGCGATTTTGATTTCATTGATATAACCAAAGAGCTCGGTAGTAATGATATTAATATGTATATCAATTATGCTGCGTTTTCCGATTATTTAAAAATATGGATGGAAGATACTGAAGAGGAAAGCACTGGAGTGCTTAATCTTTTAAAATACAGCGGCATGTCGCTTGAAGCTACTGATGAAGTGTTTTCTGTGGAAGGTTATTCGAATGTAAAAAAAGACAAATCTAATCTGTTAACAGCTTTAATGAACTCGGGTAAAGGTGAAATTGGCGTAGGCACCATAGTCCCGGATAATGCTTCCTATTTTATGAGTTTGGGTTTTGATGATGCAAATGAATTCTATGGTGAAATGGAGGAAGTCCTCAAGGCAACTGAGGATGGCGAATCATATATAGAAAGCAAACAAAAAATTGAGAACTATCTTGAAATATCTATAGAAGATGATTTCTTAAGTTGGATCGATAATGAAATTGCCTTAATACAACTCAATTCCAATAGTGATAAAAACAAGGTAGAAATGGCAGTAGCCATAAAACATGATGGATTTGAAGAAACTAAAGAGCGACTAGGCTACATTGAACAACAAATTAGAAAGAAAACGCCAGTTAAATTCAAGGGAATTCGCTATAAAGAGCACGACATACAATTTCTTTCCATCAAAGGCTTTTTTAAGCTGTTATTTGGAAGTGCTTTTGAAGGAATTGATAAACCTTATTATACGATCATGGAAGATTATGTAGTCTTCAGCAATTCACCTCGAACTTTAGGTAAAATCATTTCCTCGGTAGCAGAAAAGAGCACCTTAGACCATACAAAAGAGTATGCTGTTTTTATGGAAAATTTCGCTTATAAATCCAGTCTGTTTATATACCTCAGTGCAAATGAATTATTAAGCGATGCGCAACGATTATTGGATGAGGAATCCTGGAACGAATTAAAACCGCATAAGCCCTATTTTAAAAGCTTCCCAATGATTGGTATGCAATTTAAAGCCGATGGCAAATTATTGAAACATCAAATCCAACTAAATTATTTGAACCATGAGCAAATAAGCAATTGGAATACATTGGTTACAGAAAGTGAATTTAGAGATGAAGAAGTAGCAGATACTACAGAAACTGAAGATGATGACTTAATCTCAATAGAAAATATTTTACCGGAAGACCTCAATAGCAAAACCTTTATTGAATATTACGATAACGATCAGGTCAAATTTGAAGTCTCGCTCAAAGATGGATTGAAACATGGTCGGTATTTTCAATTTGACAGCCTGGGAAATATGGTGGTTAAAGGTCGCTATAGAAATGATGAAAAGTCAGGCACCTGGAGATTTTATGATGAAAATGGTGATCTGATTCGCAAGGAACGGTTTTAATCAATCACGGTCGTCTAGCTCTAAAGCAATATAATGTACTTCTATCTGAGGATATAGAAGAATAGTATCTTTAATGCTAAATAAACAATCTTTTGTGTTTAAAAAATATGAAGAATGATAGTTTTGCGTTTCATAGTGTAATCTTCAAAAAAATAGATATACGTCTTTAAGCAAATGACACTAGAAAGCACCATCTGAGTATACCTAATTCGTCCTGCTCATTTCATCTTCTGAACCTGTTTTTCGTTGTCTCGCCCTTTTCAACTTCTGATTTCCAAAAGAGTAGCTTAGCCTCAGCATCACTAATCGTGTATCCCTGCGTATGCGATAATTCTGTGTAAAACCGGCTGCTTCTCCATACATGATAAATTGGTTTGTATGCAAAATATCCTGCATATTTAGTTTTGCTTGCCACTTTTCATTAAAAGCTTTTTGTATACCTACATTTAGAGTGCCCTGCCAGCCTGACACAAACATCGCTTGAATGCCCGGGGTATTGACCCAGCCTGATACTTCCCCTCGCCAGCCCTTACCTAATTTAATTGAATTATTAATGTTAATGCGGCCTGAAAACTGCTCCACTTCCAGCGGAACTCCTTGAAAAAGATATTCAAAACGGCTATAAAGCCCTACTAGGTTTGTCTGCAATTCCCACGCTTTCATGACAGAAATTGGAAAGCTTAAATTCATGCTGTAAACCTGCGAAGTACCCACGTTTTGTGGTATTCGTTCTGCTTTCTGATTATCCACCGGCTGTACAATTTTCACCACTACATCATTAATAAAACTGGCGCCAAAAGAAGTAAACACCTGATTTTTAAAGCCATGTTGAAGCTCCAGGGAATGTGTATATTGTGGGTTTAGAAAAGGGTTACCGCGCTCGAAAGAATAAGGGTCCAGGTACCATCGAGCAGGATTTAAGCTTCGATAATTGGGCCTATCAATCCGGTGGCTATATGAAAAAGTCAAGTTCTGCTTTTCACTCAGCTCTCTGGAGACAAAAAGGCTGGGGAACAGGTTTAAATAATCTCGCTCCACCCTTTCATTAAGGGATAAGGATTCACCTAAAGAATAAGTATGCTCTGCCCGCAATCCTAACTGCATTTCAGTTTTGGTAAATGGGTTACCTTTAATACTGGCATAAGCTGCGTTAACTCGCTCAGTGTACTGGAAGTGATTGGATAGCTCAGGATCCCTTTCCATCTCTCCTATACTGCCATTACTTAAACTCAGATTATTATCACTTTTTACTGAACTGCTCTTATAACCGGTCTCCATTTTCCATGTTTCTGACAACGAACGGTTGTAATCTGTCTTAAAAGTTAAAACATCAATAGTAACCGGCATTTGAATAACAAGTCCTTCTGGCTCATTTCCAGGATCCTCAGGAAGAATAGTGGCAGTAATCAAGTCACTGTTCATCTCACTATTAAAACGGCCAAAGTTAACGTCAGCCGTTATTTCCCCATCATTACCAAAACTATGTTGCAGGTTTAGATTAGCCATTTGATTAGATAAAGCATTGGAATTGCTTATTTCAGATAGGGTTTGTCTATACAGCGGTCCGGATTCCTGCCTACGGAAAGTCGTGCTAGCCTCTGGGATTCTATCTGTTCTATTATTCCAGAAACCGTTCCATACCACTCCTAAAGTAGTATTTTCTCCCACAAAATAATCCACACCTCCTTTTACATTTTGCCCCATTTGTTGTATTTTTATATACATTTCCTGCTCAATAATATTCCTTATGTCTCCATCGGCTTGATTACGATAGAGATCAAAATCAAGATAATTACCTCCCCTGTTTGCGCTATAACTACCGAATAAGTTGATTTTTTCTGAGCGATGATTTAGTTGTAGACTTCCTCTTTCCCTGTCATAACGGCCAGTGCCACCCGATAATGAGACAGAGCCGTTGGTGCCTATACTATTATTTTCCTTCATCACAATATTGATAATTCCTGCATTTCCCTCCGCATCATGTTTTGCTGAAGGGTTGGTAATAAGCTCTATTTTATCAATATTATCACTGGAGGTACTTCTCAGCATAGTTACTACATCGGTTATGGAAAGATTGGTTCTCCTACCATCAATCTGTACAATAACCCCACTCTTACCCATTAAAGAAATACTATTATTTTGTTGATCAACAAATACACCTGGAGCCTTTTCAAGCACTTCCAGCCCCGTACTTCCACTGGAGACAATACTATTGGCTACGTTGACCACTGTGCGATCAATCTTTTTTTCTATAAAAGGACGTGTGGTTTTCACTGTTATTTCTTCAAGCTGCTGAACATCGTCAGCTAAGGTTAATGGAGGGGAAGTAATTTCTGATAGCTCCTCTTCAACAGTTAAAGAAGAACCATATGATTTTTCATAGCCCACCATAGAGGCAGCAAGAAGATAGGTTCCGACAGGAACATTATAGATAGTATATTTGCCTATATCATCTGAAACTGCTCCTTTCACCAGACTAGAATCATTTTTGTTTAAAAGTAAAACATTTACATAAGGCACCGGTTCATTATTTTTATCCTTTACTTTGCCATTGATAGTAGATTGAGCTTGGAGGTGAAAAGTACCTCCAAATAGAAGCAGTGTAATTACCAGTGATTTCATTCTAATATGGTTTTTTAGTTTAAAAAATTTGACCAATATGTCTTTTTAAAGCTGAAGCAATTGATAAACATGCAAAGCACCTGGTAGTAATCAACATGAAATGAAAACCTTTTAAGATAGTAAAAGAGTTTGCTTAGGAGTCTGCTTCATTCACAATAAAACGTTTTAAAAAAATCTATAATATACTGTAATTCAATATTATATGCGCGTAAGGTACACATACATAAAATAAAAGTCAACTTTTTATCAAAAAACAACTTATAATGTTTATATAAAAGTGAATACGCCTTGAATAGGAAAGCTAATATTTAGTCATTATAAAATCATAGTGTGAGTTAAACTTTCTGCACTTTTAAAAAGAGTTCTTGCTCCTCCAAAGCTGAAAGGATATGAGGTAACATGGATAGCATTTATTATATCTCACAAATGGAGGGATTTATATTTATTTTGATTCAAATTTCTTCATCCCTTAAAACTTACTCCTTCCCAGCTCGATAGTCACGAATGATGCCCATTAATTTGTGGACCTGCTCCTTCTTATCTAGAAAATACTGATGCAGTGCAAATTTGCGCAAGTAATCCATCGGTATGCATTACGAGCGGTTTCTGTCCGTAGGAACGCCCTAAGAGATCGGGACGATTCGGTATCGGATTTGAGCCGCGGAAATGCATGCTCAGGTCCTATAGCCTGGCCTAGCGGGACTGTTTCAAAATCTCCCCGATACCAGAGGATTTGAGATTCGTACCTACTAGTAGTTTCATCCCACTCCACCATACTTTTGTGTCTATCGAACTCTGTGCTGTAATAATCCAAAATTTGATCCAGAATAAGGCGGTTCGTAATTGGATAGCCTTCTCTATAGGAGTGAAGCTTGACAAAGGTCGAACTTCTCAGCTTAATACCTCCAACGCTCCATGTTCTCGTTGCCAGCCCTGTCAGGCTGTCAAAGGAGAAATCTTTGTATTGAGTTCGTTCCAATAGGATTTTCCTGCGTTCGATCATCCACTCGGTAAGTTCAATTCCTTTAGTGAGCACGATAGTATCCTAAGACAGATCCTTAAGGAAACCCTCTAAAAGCTGATCCTCAATTTGGGCCCTTTGCCGAGACTCGTTCCAGTTGTTCAGCTGGAGCGCGAGAAGCACCCCAACCACAATCAGGATAATTTCTCCTATGGCATAGAGGAGGTATCGCCTGAACCGTCCGACTTCAAGCAAGCGAAAACGAATTCTCCGGAGTAAGGGACTCATGGCTGAAATTGGTTTGTGTGGAATCTTGTTTCATCCACGTCCCAAAACTTGTAGTTATAGACAATCTTAAACATTTGCTTTTTTTGATTTATTTTTCATGATTTAATTAATAAAACTCTACTCTTGAAGATTTTAGATTGCCAAATGCTATCTCTTTCATCTTTATTCTTTGACAATACCGTCCTAAATAAAAGAGAGCTGCCTGACAACACCGCACAGCATATCCTAAAGGATGAAGAAATAAAGCTCATCAATTACCAATCAAAGAAAAAGTATCCTAAAAAGCTTCGAAGAGTAGCTGTTTGGGATGATGAAAACCAGCAAACTATTGAAGTCATTACCAATAATTTTAAATGGTCAGCCCAAACCATAGGCGACCTTTATA